>JAJAYP010000300.1 GCA_026786185.1 Gemmatimonadaceae bacterium | reverse complement strand
CGCAGGGAATGGTCCCTCGCGAGAAAGTACACGAGGTCCGCTCCGACCGTCGGCTCTCCGAACCCGGCCGGCCCGCGCACGGCCCAGACGAGCTGTCGGTCCACCGCGGATGTGACGCCGCCGGGCCCCATCGGCCCGTCCACCGACGGATCACGCGTGCAGCTCGCGACGATCGACGCGAGACCGAGCACGCCGACCCGCCAACGCAACCGCGCCGGCGAGATCGCCTGACATGCCTGCATCGTTCCCATCAGTGGCCTCCTGTAGCGGACTCGAACGTACGCGCGTGCGAGCCCGCTCCAAGGTTAAGGTTAGAAAGATGACGCGCTAGAATCGGTGGCTATCGAGGAGCGCCTTCATCTGTAGCTGCGCCTCGAACGAGCGGCCCGTTTCCTCGGTGTGAGACGTGTTGGTCAGCGGTACGCGGACGCTTCCCGGTCGGTACTGACTCCCCGTCGGCACCAGTCCGTCGTTCGGGTAGCCGGCAACGACGTCGAAAGTCCACCACTCGCCGAACGTCTCGAGGCGATAGCCGAGATCCAGCGCGCCCAAGGCACCCAGGAAATCGAAAAACCAGTTATCGCTGTACCAGATGTTGCTCAACATCGAGTAGCCGATGTCCTCGAGTACCGTCCCGATGTAGAACATCTGCTCGCCGAGCTGGTCCGATGTCGGACCGCTGAATAGCAATCGGAGAGGTCCACCATAGTATCCGGTCCCCGCGTCGGCCACGATTGAGTAGGCATACCCGACTTGTTCGGAACCGACATTCGAATTCAGCTCCTGGAGGAAAGACGATCCCGGCGACAGCTCGTCCCATGACGCCTTAGAGCCCCAAATGTTGTTCTGATAGATGTTCAACCCCGCGAAGATCAGGCTGGCGCCCCTCAGTCCGTACCGGAGCGCGGCATACCGGTCGAGCCAGCTGTTGTACTCCCAGTAGTTCCCTATGTCGTAGTAATCGGGGCCGCTGCGCGGAAAGCTGAGCAGCGAGATCAGGCCCATGTCAATCGCGACATAGGTCAGTTGGTCGGTGATCTTCCAGTGTTGACCGCGTCCGCCTGGCTGTGGATCGGGTCGCCAGCAACGACATTCGGCGCGATCGCGAAGTAGCCGTTCTGGATTAGCGTGGAGGCGAACGACGTCCACGTGGACGCGTCCGCGTTGCCTCCGTGTACGAGCACGACGGGTTGCGCCGGCCCGGGCGTGAACTGGTCCCACGGCCAGATGACGTGTCCTTGTGCACCGATCGGGCGGCTGACACCGACGAGGAGCATCGCGATGACGCCGACGATGCGGATCAATCGTGCGCGCGCGCTCGTGCGCGGGAAGCGAGCGAGGGTCGTCATGGGCGTCCTCCCTTCACCTGATGATTGGACAGCACGATGTCCGTCACGATCGACGACGCGTCCGACTGACGAGTGAGTTCGTAACGGATGCGAGACCGCGCGGCACGTCCATGCGCGCGCCCCGCGTGCTCGACATGCATGCGCATGACGCCGCGCGCGGCGTCGGACATCTCTACGTCTTCGATGTCACCGGTCTCAGCGTCGACCGCCACCTCCGCTGTCCGCCCGTTCGACCGATGGCGGTAGACCGAGCGCCCACGCTCATCCGTCGTCGGCGTGCCTGCCACCGTCGCGAGTCGCTTGGCAAGCCCGCCGCGCCGGTCGTTCGAGCGGATGGTCGCGTCGAGCCAGTGCGGGCTCCGGGCCGGCCGGGTCGCCCCGGAGACCTCCTGCTTTGCCTTCGTCAACATCTCGCGCATCTCCGGCGAGAGCGACGCCGCGGCATCAATTCCTCCCGGATTGGCCTCAATGCGGTCCATCGGCCTGACGACGCGTCCGTCGCGGAGAACGGCGCGCACGTCGGTGCCATCATCCGATGCATACCACTCGGCGACATCTGGATGCAGGGAGCGCCGCACACCCATCGCGCGCGAGACATCCTGCGCCGGATAGGTGTACTTCGTGTACCACCGCCCGTCCGCACCGCGGCCACGCTCGGCGTGCATCTTTTTGGTGCGGCTGCCGATCTTGTCGTGCTTCGCGCCGGATTGCAGCGTGGTAGTAATGACGACGTCGACGTCGAGCTGGGTCCAGGATGAATCGTCGACGAGGGGCGCGAGCGCCGCCTGAGACAGGCTTGGCGCCACGGCGGGAGACGTGGGAAGAACTGACTCCGAGCGGCAGCCCTGCAGCACAGCGACGAACGTGAGCAGACACGGCAGCGCCGCGTGACGCGGCAGGATGCCGTGGCCCGGTACCAGTCGCCGCACGCGGCACACTGTTTGGGTGAACAACGACATGATGTCCATTCCTCATCGTGACTGGGAGCCTGGTGTAAATCGCATCCGGTGACACATGGTGTACCGGTGGCCCGCCTCGCGGCATCGCTCGACAGCGCCGGCGTAAACACAAGGAAGCTTGCACGCGCCGCTGGAGGCGCCCGAGGCCGATACGAAAGGGAGACGCCGCCATTCGCGATTCTGCAGCGGTCGGCACGGTGGAGACCATGCTCGACAACGGCTAGCGCCTCATTCTTAGAGTCGGAGTGGCTCACTGCGGATTCGGGGGAGCATGCGCACGCCGTCGCGCTGGAGCCAGTCGGCGATCCGCCGATGCTCATGGGGGAGCGTGCGCCGGTAGTCATTCCGTTGAGCGGGAAAAACGCCGACGGGCATGACAACACCCGCGCAGCTGCTCGCGCTCCCGCCACTCGAGCAGACGAGGGCGCTGTACACGAAGCTGTAGAATGAGCATCGCCGTCACGGCGAAGCGGTGGCAGGCGTCGCAGCGCCGCCCCTGGAAGTGGTCCCACTCGAGGAGCGTCTTCGCTTCCTCGTAGTGCTGCTCGACCCAGTGCCGCCGGTGCAACCTCAATCAGGCGGACGAGCCCCGCCTGCGG
>JAJAYP010000299.1 GCA_026786185.1 Gemmatimonadaceae bacterium | reverse complement strand
TCTCGGAGGCGGACAGCACCGGCGCGCGCTGGGTGACGGTGAGCGTACCGACGCGCGTGGGTTCGCCCTCGACGATGCGGAAGGTCACCGCCACGCCGCGCTTCGCTGGCGCGAGCACCGTGTCCACCTGCGCGTCGCGATAGCCACGCCGCCAGTAGTAGACGCGGAGGTTGGTGATGTCGTCGCCGAGTGCGTCTCGGGTCGTGCGACGGCGGTCGGTGAAGAGGAGCCTCGGCGTGACCTTGCAGAGCGGCGCCACAAGAATGAGCCGGCAGCTCGACGTGCGCGTGAAGATCACGAGTTTCAGGTCGCTCGTTGGCACCTCCTTCGCTCCGTCGAACGTCAGCGACGCGACGTCGATCGAGTCGCGTGGGTCAACGGTGACCGGAGGAGTCTGGGCCTGCGCGACGAACGGCGTCGCGAGCAGCAGCGACGCCGCGAGAGAGGCGCGGAGAACGGAGGGCGGAACGGTCACGAATCACGGTTGGGCCCCGGAGGGCGGACTGGACCGTAAATGCGAAAACCGGGCCGGGGGGGGCGGGGGGGGGCAACGAGCCACGTTCAGGCGTCTCTCCGCGCTCGAACGCGTTGATCACCTACTCATTTCGAAACTCAGCGGCGCAGCCCCTCCAGCACGCCACGGGTCGCCGCCAGGTTCCGCGTGCCCACGAGATCCACCCCCGCCGCAAGCAACTCCTTGTAGATGCGCGCCTCCACCGGCACGTTGTGCACGCGCAGCAGGCAGTGCGGGTTCGCGCGCCGTGCCGCGCGCAGCGTGGAAACCCACTTACGCCGCCCCGCCGCGGTCCGCCACCGCCGCCCCATGGTCTTGCCGTAGTCCATGCTCAGCAGGCGCACCCCCGGCCCGGCGAGCGTGTCGCCGCGGTTGGCGATCCGGCGCTGTCGCATCACGCGGGCATCGTCCTCGGCTGGAGTCCAGCCGACCATCACCACCTCGACCGGGCGATCGCGGGGTACGCCGTCGAGCGCGATCCAATGCTCGTGCCCTTGCAACATCGCGACGAGCGCCTCGTAGGCAGGGTGCGACGCCTCCTTGACCTCCAAGAGCAGCAGGAAGGGCGCCCCGCTCTCCGTCAGTTGCCCACAGCGAGCGGCGAGCGCGGCGAGCGGCTGTAGGTACACGGCCTCGAACGTGCCGGCCCGGCTGGCCTGGTTTCTGTCATGGCCCACCCGAAGTCGGCCGTCGATCAGAAAGACGTCTGCCTCCACTCCGCGAACGCCGGCCCGCAGGGCGTCGGTGAGCGGCCGCGGATTCAGGTAATCGTTGTGCGAGTACGCGGGCGCGTCGGCTCCGGGCATTGCTGCGAAAGCGCCGACTCGGCCGCGAACAGATTCGCGAGCGAGAGCAGTCCGGCGAACGACGCGATGCGAGACGGCAGCAGGATCAGAATGCGAGGCGAACTCGCGCCGCGATGAGCCGACGTGCCGGCTCACTCATCGCCGCCGAAGATCCCGAACCACTCGCGCGATTCCTCGACACGGAGATGAAGAATGCCAGCGACGCCCCGGCGGTGGCGCCGAGCGCTGTGCCGAACAGCAGCGGCGCCGGCTCGTCGCAACTTCGGCACGCGTTCGCCGTCGCGAGATAACCGGCGACTCCCCCGACGACCGCGCCGGCCAGCATACTCAGCGCGCGGGGCGGTGCCGACGCGCTCGATACAGCGGGGATGGCGCTTAGCATCGAAACGCCGGACGCCGTCGTCCGTTCCTGGGCCCGGAGCGCGGCCGGGCCCAGAATCAGTGCGGTCACCATGATCGCGGGGATGCACGTCATGCCCGGTCAGCGATAAGGATCATTGAAGCCGAAGTCGTCGAGCAGTGAGTGGTAGGACGTCGTTCCGCTCTGACCCGACCATCCGGCGAACGATCCGCCGTACAGCACAAGCCCAAATGGGTCTTGACTGTAACCGCCATACTTGAAATAGCACTCGAATCCGGGTCGTGACGGATTGTCGGCGTAGGTGCAGCCGGTCATGCCGCCCGGGGTTGTCCCGAAGCGTCCGTAGGCGTCGATCACGAGCCGGGTGGCCGTGTTGCCAATGTTGTTATCGGGTCGCAGTCCATCCATGCCGAGATAGCTCTGGCCGAGCATCTGGATAATACCATCGATGTGAGCGACGCCGAACGACACTGTTGGGCGCCCGGACGAGCAGCTATCGTAGGATCGATCGTCACATCGTCCCTCGCTCTCGTACAGGCCATGATGGTTGTTCGAAGCGAACACGCGGGGATGGGAGCCGGTGAACTGGAACGCCTGCGAGCCATTGGTGCGGGTCTCGTCGAAGATCCAGCCGAACGTGGCGCCGTAGTGTGCGGTGGTGGTGATGCTGCCGATCGCCCAACTGGTCTGGCCTGACGGCGCGAGCCGGATGATGACCATCTCGGAGTCGCCGTTGTGAGAAACCTTGCCGCCGTCGTAATAGAAGGATAGCAGGTAGCCGAGCGTCACGACGCCATTCACGCGCTCGACGATGTAGTGCGGTTCGCGTGCGTGCCAGATCTCGTAATAGTAGAAGACCATCTCGGGCTCGAAGGCCTTGATGAGCGCCTGTTCGCAGGCGTCTTTGATGCCGTCCCGGTCCTGATCGGCTGCGGCCGACACCAGGGAGTATCCGGCGGGGCTACACTCCCATCCCAGATCGACAGTCGGGCCGCTCGGCTCCAATGGGTTCCAGGCACAGCCGTCTTGCTCGGGCATGTCTTCGCACGTATACAGCATCACGCCGACGCCGCCTCCGGGAGAGGCGATTGGTTGATCGGCTCCACTCTTCGGCCGCTTCTTGGCCTTGAGACGACGGGCTTCGGGATCGAGGCCGAAATCGATCGGCGCCGGCGAGATGATCAGGACCGGTCGCTGCCGCTGCGTGCTCGACGCGTCCAGCTCCCGCGCCGCTCCGCCGGGACCGAAGGCCAGCAGCGTGGGTGAGGACAGCAGCTCGTCGCGCGACTTCGCCGTCCCGGCAACGTCGATGTCGGCTCCGCCCGACCATGTCACGCGGTCCGCGATCGGGGGCATGCCGAACGCGAGCGGCGGCAGGGAGTTCAGCTTGGCAAGGAAGGCGGCGGGGGGCATCTGTAGCGCGTTCGCGATGGCGTGCGTGAGTGTGGTTCCCGCCGTGCCCTCGAGATAGCTCTGCAGGTGAATGGCCTGATACGCATTCGGGCTATTCCGCAGTAGATCCCGAATGGCCCCGCGGGTGGCGGAGTCGCCGAGCGCCAGCGCCATGCCACGCGCGACGAGCTGCGCGATGTCTTCCTGTTTGGACGAGTTCTTGGATAGCGTCGCGTCGTCGGGCGTCATCAACGGCGAAGTGAGGGGAGTGGTCTCCCCAAAGCAGGCGCCGGCCAGCAGCGTGAGGACGCAGACGGCCACGATTGGCCTGGCCGCGCTATGAAGGCGCAGCGCACGAGCGCTCGCGTTCCGGGAGTGAGTTTGCATGGCTCCGACGTTGGCGATGAGCTACTCGATCTCGCGGCCTCTCGGAGCGGGATCGTGCAGAGCCGACGTCGACTCAGCATCCGGGATTCGGCAGGATGTGGAGCGGAGACACACAGGATGCAAGCGAGCGGCACGTCGATGTGGCTGAAACGACGAAGGGCATACCGAGCTCGTCGGTATGCCCTTCTCGGTCTCCGCTCTCCGGTCCTCGACTAGTACCGGTAGTGCTCCGGCTTGTACGGCCCGTCCACCGGCACGCCGATGTAGTCGGCCTGGTCCTTGGACAGCTTCGTGAGCTTCACGCCAAGCTTGTCGAGGTGCAGGCGTGCCACCTTTTCATCGAGGTGCTTCGGCAGCGTGTAGACCTTCTTCTCCAGCTTGTCCGCGTTCTGGTGCAGCTCGAGCTGCGCCATCACCTGGTTGGTGAACGACGCCGACATCACGAAGCTCGGATGCCCGGTTGCGCAGCCGAGGTTGAGCAGGCGGCCTTCCGCGAGGATCATGACCGAGTGGCCGTCGGGGAAGACGAACTCGTCGTACTGCGGCTTGATGTTGATGCGCGTGATGCCCTTCTTCTTCAGGCCGGCCATGTCGATCTCGTTGTCGAAGTGGCCGATGTTCCCGACGATGGCCTTGTCCTTCATCTTCGCCATGTCGGCCACCGTGATGATGTTCTTGTTCCCAGTGGCGGTGATGAAGATGTCGGCCGTCTTCACGACCTCCTCGAGCGTCGTGACCTGGTACCCCTCCATCGCCGCCTGAAGCGCGCAGATGGGGTCGATCTCGGTGATGATGACGCGCGCACCCTGGCCGCGCAGCGATTGGGCACATCCCTTCCCGACGTCTCCGTAACCAAAAATCACCGCGACCTTCCCGGCGAGCATCACGTCGCTGGCGCGCAGGATACCGTCGGTGAGCGAGTGCCGGCAGCCGTACAGGTTGTCGAACTTGCTCTTCGTCACCGCGTCGTTGACGTTGATCGCCGGAAAGCGGAGCGTGCCGGCGTTCATCATCTCGTACAAGCGGTGGACGCCCGTCGTCGTTTCCTCGGACACGCCACGGATGGCCGCCGCAACCTTGGTCCAGCGCCCCGGATTCTTCCGCTGCTCGGCGCGAATCAGTTCGAGGATGACACCCCACTCCTCGCTGTCCGCCTGCTCATCGAACGCGGGGATGACGCCCGACGCCTCATACTCCGCACCCTTGTGCACGAGCATCGTCGCGTCGCCGCCGTCATCGAGAATGAGGTTGGGACCGGAGCCGTCGGGCCACATCAGCGCCTGCTCGGTGCACCACCAGTACTCCTCCAGTGTCTCGCCCTTCCACGCGAACACGGCGATTCCCTTCGGGTTGTCGACCGTGCCGTTCTTGCCCACGGCGACGGCCGCCGCGGCGTGATCCTGGGTGCTGAAGATGTTGCAGCTCACCCAGCGCACGTCGGCGCCAAGGTCGGTGAGCGTCTCGATGAGCACGGCCGTCTGCACGGTGATGTGCAGCGAGCCCATGATCTTTGCGCCAGTGAGGGGCTTCTTCCCCTTGTATTCGTGACGCAACGCCATGAGACCGGGCATTTCCTGCTCGGCGAGCCGAAGTTCCTTGCGGCCGAACTCGGCGAGCGAAAGATCGGCGACCTTGTAGGCCGGGCGGTCGAGGGCGGTATGTGGAGCGGGACGCTGAGTGGTTGCCATGGGATATGAACGGTGAACGGTGAACCGTGAAGAGGAGCGCGTGAGACGTGAATGATGAGACGTGAGTCGTGACTGCTGCTCGGGAGACGGTCAGGCCATCAGATCGCTATTCCGTCTCAACGCTCGTGCAGTGAACAGCCCTGGCCCCTTTGCCTGCGGATCAGGGGGGAGCGGCACAATGCGTACATCGCCAAAGCCCGCGCGCTCCAGCCAGGCCGTGAGTTGCGCGGGGTCGAAGCCGAGCCAGAGATGCCCCATCGTCGATCGGTATTCCTCGCGCTCGTGCGGGACCATGTCCACCACGAGCAGGCGTCCGCCCGGCCGGCTCGTGCGCGCCGCCTCGGCGCACACGGCGTCGGGATCGGCGCCGATCTGCAGCACGAGCGAGAGGATCGCCGCATCCAGCTCGGCATCGTCGATGGGAAGATCCTCCAGCCGGCCACTGCGGACTTCCACCTGCTCGCGATCGCCGAGTCGTCGCCGTGCCGCGGCCAGCATCGCGCTCGACTCGTCGACGGCGATCACGCGACCGACGAACGGCGCGAGCGCGGCGGTCGTCTGGCCGGTGCCGCATCCCAGATCGGCCACGATCCAGTCGGGGTCGAGCAGTGCGGCGAACGGGGTGAGGTCGGCTCGGCTTCCGTACAGTTCCACGCGCACCTTGTCCCACTGGCCGGCGCGCGACGAAAAGAACGCCTGCGACGTAGATCGCCGCTCGAGCAGGAGCTGTTCGACGCGCGACAGATCGTGGCGGGCGGACGGCGTGGTGCCCACCTGCTCGCGGACGAGATGCCAGAGCCGTCGAGCCCCGGGGTCCAGCGCGGCACCAGGCATCGCGTACCGGCGGCTTGTCCCTTCCGCCCGGGCGATCACCCACCCCTCGTCTGCCAGGGTCTTCAGGTGGCGGCTGACCGTGCTCTGGGGAAGCTGCAGCGCGCTACAGAGCTCGCCCACCGTCAACTCGTGGCGGTCGAGCAGCAGGAGCAGCCGACTCCGAATGGGGTCGGCGAGCGCCGAGAGGCGATCGAAGAAGGGGCGGGCCTGTATCATCCGTATATCCGGATGAAAGGTTGCTTCTGGAGCGCCGCGTGTCAAGGCTTGGGGGTGCCCCTTGGCAGCCGAAAGCGGGCTCGAACGCGCCCGGGTGGCGCCAGGGCGCGAGTTCGGGATCGCGAACTACAGGTGGAGAGCGGGAAGGTGGGGGGAGGAGCGGGAAGCGGTGAGCGGTGAGACGAGAGAACAACCGTTCACGGATCACGGATCACGGTTCACGGATCACGGTTCACGGTTCACGGTTCACTTCATCGGTCTCGGCGGAAGTCCGAGGGCCGGGGCGCGATAGGCATTTTCATCGTCGTCAGGCTGGAAATTGCCTTGGCGGGGGGCGCGGGGATGGCCAGCGTACAGAGTCGCGCCAGATGCTCGGTAGAAAGAGACGCCCAATCCTCCGGAACTTGGCTGAGCCGTCGCCGATTGCTTCCGTCTTCCTGCTCGAACACGAGCCATCCGTTCCGGAAGCTCGCCTCCATCAGGTGCGCACGTGTTCTGGGGGTCTCCACATGCCAGACGCGCCAGCACACGCCGACTGCGTCCCGAAAACTCGTCAAACTCATGATCCCTCCCAATCCATTTCGGCCAGCCAGGAGCGCTGAAACCGCCAAGTCGATGCCAATGTTCGTCGAGCGAGCAAATTACAGTCCAGCTTTCACGCGTCCTCCCCGTATCCACACGCCCATGCGATGGTTTCAGCGATCCATTCTGGCTGTCATGCTCCTCATGCCGCCAGTGCTCCACGCGCAACAGGATTTCTCCCGAGTGAACGTCACGGTCGTGCCGGTCGTGCCGGGCGTGTACATGCTTCAGGGAGCCGGCGGAAACATCGGATTGTCCGTCGGCCGCGATGATGCGTTCGTGATCGACGATCAGTACGCGCCGCTCACGCCGAAGATCCGCGCCGCCATTGCGACGGTGACGCAAAAGCCCGTGCGCTTCGTGATGAACACGCACTGGCATGGCGACCACACCGGCGGCAACGAGAGCATGGCCAGCAGCGGCTCGATCATCGTCGCGCACGACAACGTCCGCAAGCGGATGAGCGCGCAGCAGTTCCTCGCGGCATTCCGCGACACCGTTCCCGCGTCGCCCGCCGGGGCGCTGCCGGTGATCACCTTCTCCGACACGATCAGCTTCTTCGTGAACGGTGACACCCTTCGCGCATCGCACGTGCGCAACGCACACACGGATGGCGATGCCATCATCGTGTTCCGCGCGGCGAACGTCGTGCACATGGGGGACGTGTTCTTCAAGGACACCTATCCGTTCATCGACGCATCCACGGGTGGATCCCTCGCCGGCACGATCGCCGCCGTGAATGGCGTGCTCACCACCATCAACGCGGACACGAAGATCATTCCCGGACACGGCGCGCTCGCCGGCCGCGATGATCTCGTGCGCTATCGCGACATGCTGGTGGAGGTCCGCCGCCGCCTCGGGCGGCTGGCCGCGCGTCGGCTCACGGTGGAGCAGGTCGTAGCCGCCAAGCCGTTGGCGGACCTCGATGCGGTTTGGGGCAAGGGCTTCATGAAGCCGGAGCAGTTCGTGACGATCGTCTACACGAGTCTGCGCCGCATGCGCTGAGTCGCCGCGCGCACGATGCGACGCGGGGGCCCCGGGGGGGTGGGCCGGGCCCCCGGGAAGGCATTAGGGGGGACCGTGGTGGGTTGCCCCCCACGGGGGGGGGTTTGGGGGGGGACC
>JAJAYP010000298.1 GCA_026786185.1 Gemmatimonadaceae bacterium | reverse complement strand
TCCGGGGTGTGCATGTGCGAAAGGGTCATGGCGACTGCCGGGAGTGTGGCGACGTGGGGTCGGCGGTCCGGCTGCTGCCGTTCCGCCGGCGATTGCAAAGCAAGTGCTCAGGTTGGAGCAAGGTTCCGCTTCGGCCCGTGGGCCATGGTGTTGGCGTCCATGGCCGGGTAGGTCGCGACGACCTGTTCGGCGAGCTCTTGCAAATCGGGCGCCTGAAACCGGGGCTGCGGTCCGCCCGGGCTCAGCACCTTCTCCGGCCGCTTCACGAAGGCGGCCGCGGCGCCAGCGGCCGTCGCGCCGGCAATGTCCCAGGCGTGCGCCGCGACCAGCATGATGTCGCCGAGGTTCACGCGGAGCCGTTGCGCCGCATACTCGTACGCCTCGCGCGCCGGCTTGTAGCGCTCGATGGCATCGACGGAGAGCACGTGATCGAACAGGTCGCGGATGCCGGCGTGCTCGAGGAGTGTGGTCGCCGACTTCGCGGTCGAATTGGTGAGGTTCGCGACGGTGAAGGCGGCCTTCTTCAACCGTTGCAGGCCCGGACGCACGTCAGGATACGCCGGGATCTTCCCGAGCGCCTCCCGGAGCACCGCGCGGTCGTCCGCGCTCGCCTCGCCGCCCTGCCGGGCGGCGGTCATCTGCAGCGCGTCGTCCGTCAGCTTGTCGAAGCTGCGGTACTCTCCGGTGATCGCCGCGGTGAGGAACAACTCCAGTGATGCAGGGGTGGCGCTCACGATGAAGGGACGCGCACGTTCCTCCGCGCGGGACTTTGTCATCTTTCTGCAAGCCGCCGAGGGCGGTCGCATTTTTGCCAAGTGGGGATGGGTGACGCCGAACCAGGACACGCGCTAGGGCGTCCAATCCTGCGAGAGATCAAGGTTTGGCAACGACGACGGGCACGCCATACGTGCTCTTGTCGCCATTGTCGCTGACTCCTGCCGGGGCGGTGGTGGCGTGAGGGAACTTGCCTTTCATGGCGTCCACCCCGCCCTGTGGCTGCGCGTCGGCGGCCATGCTCGTGCGGTCTTTGCGCGCGTCCGCGGTATTCAACTTCATGCGCTGATCTCGGGCGGCGACCATTTCCGGATTCGCCTCGCCGTCGCGATTGAAACTCCACTGCAGATGCGGCGGACCAAGGGGAAGTGCGTCGGCGGTGCGGCCGTGCATGCCGGTCATCCAGGTGTGCCACGTCTTTCCGTAACTGTTGATCTTTCCCTTGAGCGCGGGATTCTCTGCCGCGTCGGGTAATCCAGGGGCACGCAGCTCCCCAGACAGGATCTCGTAGTTGTGCGGGTGCCAATACTGCCGCTCCCCGGGTGGGAGCGTGGCGTAGAGCTTTGCCGAGATGATGTACTCCACACCCATCAGACGCGCCGCCTCGGTGTTGCCGTCGTAGAGTACACACTGTGCGCAGTCCTGATCGACCTGGTTGCAGTAGTGATGCGCCTCCATCTGCATCGTGGGATCGTCCTTCGCTGCGTGAAACCCATCGAGATAGAGCGCGATCTGCTTGATCGGTGTCTTGTCCTGCATGAGGGCGGCGCCATTCTCCAGCACGGCAGTCTTTACAGACCGATTCTCACCAGGTGCTGTCTTGTCACCTTCGGGCGGCGTGTTGTTGCCTCCGCATGCCGCAGCCAAACTGACGACAGCGAACGAGGCGGCGCAGCGACGGCCGCGGAGTGCGACGCGATGGAGCGGCATTGGCGATCCCCGAGGAATGTGGGCCGACAAGTTCGGTAGGCCGCGTCGCGGATGACATCGAGGAGGATTGCAGAAACCATACCCGAGATGGCGTCGGAGTCTTGACACAGAACCAGTGCCAGTCGAGGCGTGGGTCATGGAGAGTCCGCCACAGTACGGTCGTCGGTCTCCTCCCGCAGTATTCACCCCGGTGCGGCTTCTGGCGTCCCACGACGTCCGCAGAAAGGGACGAGTTACGACTCGATCCTCGGCGCCTTGCCTCCGGCCGCGGCCAGAAGCGCGAGCAGGAGTTCGCGCCCACGCGCGAAGTTGCGCCGGCTTCTTGCATGACTATCACACCAATTGGTAGAATGGCCACGGAGGGCGTCGACTGGATCCAGGATGCCGTCGAGGAGATCGACCCAGCCAGGCACAGTGTCCGAACCCGCGCTGAGCGCCGCATCGGGTATGACTTTCTCGTCGGGTGCCCCGGTCTGCAGATCGACTGGGACAAGATCGTCGGCTTGCGCGATGCGCTAACGACACCACAGGGATCGAGCAACTACGACTGCACGCTGGCGACCAAGACGTGGGAGATGATACGGGGGGTTCCGGGGTGGTAAGGCGGTCTTCACGAACCCGGGCACGCCCATCAAGTGCGCCGGCGCGCCGCAAGAAGATCGTGTACCTGGCGGCCGATCATTTTGCGCTCAACGGCATCACGGCGAACGTGATTTTCGGGCACGCCGGCGCGGTGATCTTTGGTGTGAAGGAGCTCGCCGCGGTCCTCACCGAGGTCATCGCGCGCTGGAAGATCGACGTACACTTCAAGCGCGAGCTCGTAGAGGTCCGCGCTGCGACGAGGGAAGCCGTGTTCAAGGTGGTCGGCACCGAGACCGGGGATATGGAGACGATTCCCTACGACATTCTCCACGTGACTCCCCCGATGAGCGCCCCCGACTTCATCAAGCGGAGCCCGCTGGCGATGCGCGACTCGCCGCTCGGGTGGACGAACGTCGACAAGTTCACGCTTCAGAGCCCCGACTACCAACGTCTTTGCCCTTGGCGATGCCGGCAGCATGCCGAACTCGAAAATCGGGGCGGCCATCCGGAGGCAAGCGCTGGTCGTCGTGGCCAATCTCCGGTCCGTGATGAGGGCCAAGGCCCCCGTGAGGCGGTACAACGGCTACGCGTCGTGTCCCCTCGTCACCGCCCACGATCGCATGCTGCTGGCGGAATTCGATTACGACCTCAAGCCTGCGCCGTCGATTCCGTTCATCAACACCCAGAAGGAGCGGTACGATATGTACCTCCTCAAGCGGTACGGCCTAAGCTGGATGTATTGGAAGCTCATGCTCAAAGGCAAAGCCTGACGAGCGGTGGGTCTGCGTGGTGCTGACCCTCACCCGAACTTACCCAACAACCAGGATGGATCAGATGACCGACGGCTCGAGGGCATTTGCGGCGTTCATGGCGTCAGGTGCGGGCAGATTACTGCGGATCGTTGCCGGCCTGGCTCTCATCGGCTGGGGGTGGTCAATGCGCGAGCAGACGGCAGGGATCGTGTTGATGGTGGTCGGACTCGTTCCCCTGCTCGCGGGCGTCTTCAACGTGTGCGTGATCGCGCCGCTCATCGGCGCGCCATTCGCTGGCCGAGATGCGCGGCGTACACCCGGCGATGGCGGAGTCCGCCGCTGATCGCCGATTCGCCAAAGTGGACGGCCGCCATTCATGCGTGATGCCGCGACGTGTGTTCCAGCGCGATCTGCACCCGACCTCGCGACGCGCTCGGAGCGCACCGTGCCAGGTTTAGGAGGCGTCCTGCCGGTGCTGCTCATGAGGGGATGCTCACTCGTGCTTCGCGCCGAATGCCTCACTCGACGTGGCGCCCTTCTCGAGCAGGTCGGGTGCAACCGGTGCCGCCGGCACCTTCCGGATACTGCACACTAACAACATCCACGGCGATCTGCGGGAGTTCCGGGTCGACACCGGCGACGCCACGGCACAGACGGGCGATCCGGGTCGTCCGTATCAGCAACATACCTGCGCGGGCGTCATCGGGGGGTTCGCACGCCTCGCCGCCGTTCAGGAGATCCAGCGCATGCGCGGGGCGTCGAACGTCATGCTCGTCGACGCGGGCGACACCTTCGGCGATCAGCTTCTCTCCAACCTCACCCGAGGCGAAGCCACGCTCCGTCTCATGGACGCGTTGGGCTACACGTTCATGGCCCTCGGCATTCACGACTACGAGTACACTGCTGAGAATACGCGACGGCTGCAGGGATTGGTGCACTTTCCCTTCTCGGCGGTCGTCAATGGTGACATCAACGGCGACGAGGCGACAAGCAATGATCTCGCCTTCGTGTTTGCCCAGGATGATCCCGCTACCCCTCCCGCTGTCGCCGCGGCGATGCGGAGAGTGTTGAGCAATCCGCGGAACGCCGCCCGCGACTACCTGCAGGCGAACTTCGGCCACGTTGCGTCGCGGAACGGGGCGTTCGCGCCGTGGACGGAGCGGATCGACCTGCGCCTGTCACGAAGGCGGTCGCGGCGCCAGCGGCCATCGCGCCGGCAATGTCCCAGGCGTGCGCCGCGACCAGCACGAAGTCGCCGAGGTTCACGCGGAGCTCCTTTGCCGCATACTCGTACGCCTCGCGCGCCGGCTTGTAGCGCTCGATGGCATCGACGGAGAGCACGTGATCGAACAGGTCGCGGATGCCGGCGTGCTCGAGGAGTGTGGTCGCCGACTTCGCGGTCGAATTGG
>JAJAYP010000297.1 GCA_026786185.1 Gemmatimonadaceae bacterium | reverse complement strand
GGACGCGATCCGCATAGCCACGCGCGCAGAACAGGACGGCGCGAGAGGTGGCGCGATTGCCCGGCGTGAGGCGCTGGAGCGGACGGCCCGTGTCGCGCCGCGGGTCGGGCGCTTGTGCGTGGGCGACACTGGCGACGAGCAGCAGGAATAGGAGAGGGAGTTTCATGGCTCGTCAGCTCCCACGGCCCGCCACACGGCCGGGAGACCTTGCTCCCTGAGGATCCGCCGCGCCTCGTCGCTCGGTGTCGCCTTGCACCGGCCCCACTGATGGTGAGGCAGGTCGGGGCTCGTCCAATCGATGCCCGACTTGAGGCCGTGCCGCTTCGCGATCTCCGCCACCATAGCGTGCCACGTCCTCCCCACATTCCAGCCCTTTGCGCGCGAGATGATGTCCACGCCCAGGCCGTAGCCGTGCCAGCTCCACGTTTCGTCCGGCGCGTTCGTGACGCGGACGAGCGGCGGTTTCTGCGTCCGGCCGCGCTTGTAGTACGCCACCGCCGTCGCGTGCTCGCGATACGTCTCATGCACAATCGCGTCGATGCCCCGAGCCGTGCATTCCTCGAGTGTATACTCCACCGCCCGCCGCATCGCGGGCGCGAGCAAGCACAAGTCCGAATGGACGTAGAGCGCGGGCTCGCCGGGGTAGGCGCTACTGGCCCCTGCGCTCATATCAGGCCGGTGTCCTTCCCCGACTCCCACGTGTTCGGCTGCGCTGGCGCGGAGGAGGCTGCGACCCCGTCCGATACCGGCGCGGCACCTGCCACGATCCGCTTCTGATAGTCGATAATGCTCGTCTTCGTCGCGTCGCCGGGGTTCGTGTGCTTGCTGATCGCGCGGTGCAGGAACGCATACGCCGCGATCATCAGCGTCGTTGTCTGTTCCGGGTCTAGCGTCAGCCCGCGTTTCCCGGCCTCACCCACGAGGTACGCGGCAAGGATGCCAGCGAGCCGGGGGAGAATTTTGGCCGTGAAGCCACTCAGAAAGTCAGTCATCCGCTTTGCCCTCGTGATGGTTGGTTGAATCGCATCTGTCGACCAAGCTCGAGCTCTCGCTCCACGCCGGCCATACGCTCGCCGAATGCGCTGATCTTGCCTTCGATCGACAGTCGCATGTTGTCTACTTTGACCCCGATCTCAATAGAGTGTTTAGTCGCATTGTCCCCGCATTCCTCAGCCGCGCGCTCCGACCTGCCGAGCTCCTGCGTGATCCGCACCTGGTCCGACACGATGCCCGCCATGAGCTTCGCGTGCTCGAGCTGCACCCCTTCGATGCGCTTCAGGTCGTCCCCGAACATATTCACGCGCGCCCCCCAGTCGTTGATCTTCTGCTCTTGCTTCCCTCGGTCGATGAAGAACGTGACGGCCCCGCCCATGACCGCGGCGAGCGTGAACCAACCGGCGATCGTGACGGGCCAGATGCCGCTCGACGCGGCCTCGCGAACGGAAGGGAGTGCTTGCCAGAAGAGGGCGATCATACGTCGTCCCGCGGTAAGAGCCGTAGCGTCGTCTGCAACGCCACCACCGCCCGGACGAACACGAGCACGGAGGCGAGCCGCACGGCCTGATACGCGCCCCACGAGCCCCAGCCGGGCCAGAAGGCGTACGCGAGCCACGCCATCCACCCGAGGCCGAACGCGAGCACCAGGGACCAGCGGAGGAGGCCCAATTCCCACCGACTGAGCGCCAGCACGGCGAGCGTGAGCCACGCCACGGTGCGAAAGAGCACGTCCGGCCCGTCGATGCCCCATCCCGCGACGGTGAGCAGCGCGACGACGATAATCGTGACGGTGAACGTGATCGCGTCACGGCGCGGCATGAGCACCGCCCCGACGAGCGCGGATTGCGTGACCGGGTAGACGGTGCTAACGACGAGCGGCGGGATGATGTACCAGCGCGCCGCCGCGTCCGCGAACCACGAGACGAGGAAGGCGCACGCGAGCCACCACCACGCCACGTCCCGCCGCCGCCCCATGAGATGCAGGACGACGAGCGTTCCGAGCGGGATGAGCCCGATGCACCACGCCGCGTCGAAGATCACGGGCAGCGCGGTGGGCAGAGGAACGAGTCGTTAATGTCCACCGTGGCGGCACCGGTCATCACGACACCCTCTGGAGCGACCACGCGGAACGTCATCTTGAGATCGGCATCGATGCGGACTTCCAGCCGCGCGTCTACTCCAGCCGCGTTCAGCCGTTCCGTCAACGCCTCGACGGACGCCCCAACGAACCACCAGAACTGGCCGGCCTTTGCCTTCGCTACCTTCTCGGGTGCTGCCGTACGCTTCGTCATGGGTCTCCTATGCGCTCTCGCGGGCGCGGGTGAGTAGGTCAGCTTGCAACCGAACGAGCGTGTCCGTCGTGCGCTGGTTGTCAATCTGAATCAGAAGGTTCCGATCCGCCACGCGGCGCACCTCACGAGCAAACGCCCCGAACGTCCGAACAACGAGCAACAGGATAACAGCGATACTGCCTTGTAGCACGATAATGACGATGGCGGTACTCATGGGAACGCTCCCAGCCCTGCGGGAACCTGCTACGTATCACGATCATGGCCGCGTCGCCCCGATCCGTGTCGGCGGTCATCGCCCTTACCCAGTGCCGCCACCGGTTGGTTCGGCTTCCATTTGGTTGCGAGCAGGAACCGGACACGCTAGCAT
>JAJAYP010000296.1 GCA_026786185.1 Gemmatimonadaceae bacterium | reverse complement strand
TCCGTTCTAGTGGTGCTTGCGGTGTTGTCGCCCGCCTCCGCGATCGATCGTCGGGGGGGGGGTCGCTGCTGTCCGATGGTTCCGCGATGGCGTTCGACTCCTTGTGCACCCCTTCGCCAGGATGGATCATACTTCGACGATTCACGATCGCCGAAGTCGATGAGATGGATCGGTATCCGCAGACTGGAGTCACGTTGCGAACGACGTCACAATCATTGATTGCCGGTGCTCTACTCTCGGCGGCAGCAATTCTGCTTGCGTCATCGTCCTCATTGCAAGCCGAGGGGCTGCGTTGCACGCTCGTGCCCGGCAAGACGCTCGCTGTCGTTCGCGTCGAGCAGGACACCACGCTTCCCGTGGCGGCATCCGGCATTGCGCCGATGTCGTCCTCCGGGATACGGAGTGGCGTGGGTGATTCAATGCTCGCGACGCCAACGACGCCGATGCCTGCGGCCCGCGTGCGCCTGCTGCGATTGGACTCGGCCAGCCGCGCCATCCTCGCTGGCTGGGGCATCACCGACAGCCAACCGTTCGCCTTCATCCGCGCCGCTCCGTACCGCGCCGATTGCCGAACGGTCCGCTGGACTGACTCGATTCCGTTTGTCGAGCCCGGCGAAGTGGGCTACATCCGCGGCAACATCGCGCCGCGAGAGCAGTGGATCGGCGGCGTGCCCGTGTTGATCATCCCGGAAGCATGGAGATACCCGTACCCACGGCGTCGCGGCCTCGCCTTCCGCGCTGCGCCCGATGCGGTGCTGGCATCGGCGGATGCAATGTTCGAACTCGAGGCCGCCCTCAACATGGATCGCCCGATCGACGCCGAGACAGGGAGTTCCACCGACAGTGTGAAACGCACGAGAGCTCTTTCGTGGGCGAGGGCCAATCCGGCAGCGTCCGAACTCGAGCCGGTACGCACGCTGGTGCGGCAGGCCGTGCTGAATCCTGATTGGGAGGTGGCGTCGCGATTCCCGAGCCGGCTTCGTGGAAGCTACCGCGTGAGTGTCGACGTGAATGGCGAGCGCAACACGTGGTTCTTCCGCACGCATGATCGGCCCGGATACAGTTGGCGCCGTCCGGACGTGGCGCATACGACGGCGGACCTGCTGACGTCTCCAAATGTCGCCGGATACTCACTTGTCGGCTATGCCTCTGCTTCGCCCGATTCAATACCCACGTCGCCTTCGAAGGAACTTCTCCGCTCGATGGTGTGGCTCGGGACCACCGATCGGCCGACGATGCCGGGCAACGACGCGCGCCGCGTTCTCCCAGGAATGCTCGAGTTCACATTGCTCGCCGCTCCCGAGTCGCTCTGGGACGTGCTCGAGGCGTTCGTGCCCAGGCCGAGCGCCCTCGACAGCGCCATGATGGCACGACTCCAACGCCCGATCGTGCGCAGCCAGAGACAACCGCGATTGCCGCTGACCCTCCGACTGGATGGGCGCGGCGGAGTCCGTGCGGATACCACCCTCACCATCGCCGGACGGTCGATGCGAATCGTGCTCGAACGTCTGGACACACTCTCCGTCAAGCGACCGTTTTGACAAGCGCGCAGCCGAAGCATGATCCGCACGATCTCCGGCGCTTCGTCGACGCGCAGTCGCCGATGCATGATCAGGCGCTCGCCGAGATCAGGGCTGGGCAGAAGCGCGCGCACTGGATGTGGTATGTCCTTCCGCAGTACGCTGGTCTCGGGTCCAGTCCGACGTCGAGAGAATTTGCGATCGGCAGCATCGCCGAGGCGAAGGCGTACCTGCGGCACGCCGTCCTCGGTTCGCGCCTGGTGGAGTGTGCCGAGGCGCTTCTTCTCGTCGAGGGACGCTCCGCGCATCAGATCCTCGGCGCCGACGACGTCAAGTTGAGATCGTGCGCCACGCTCTTTGCGTACGTGTCACCGGCTGGATCGACGTTTCACCGGCTTCTCGATCGATTCTTTGCCGGTAGACCCGACAGCACGACACTATCGTTGATCGAACGTGGAACACCCACCGATTCTCCCGCAGGAGGTAGTAGTGGACCGACGTGAGTTTCTCGCGGAGACTGGTGCAACCGCCGCTGCCGCAGTTGCGCCACTGCCACTACTCGACACTCTTGGCCAGCCGGCACCCCGTCAATACGTCGAGTTGCGGCGGTACCACCTGCTGCCGGGCGCGAAGCAGCGTGCATTCACCGCCTTCATCGGCGATGCAGCGATTCCCGCGATGAACCGGGCAGGCGTCGGTCGGGTGGGTGCATGCACGGTGGTCTAGGGCGACAACGCGCCGGCGCTGCTACTCGTCCGGGCGCAGCCGACGCTCGAGCCCGTGATGTCGCTGCGCGACCGGCTCGCCAGCGACGCAGTCTACGCGCGCGCCGGCGCCGGTGTACTCTACGCGCCGCTCTCCGATCCCTCGTTCGTACGCGCCGAGAGCACACTGCTCCGCACTTTCGAGGCGATGCCGATGCTGGAACCCTTCGCCGGGGCCGGGACGGCTGCACCGCGCATCTTCGAGCTCCGGACCTACGAGAGCCACAGCGATCGCGCTGCGCTCAACAAGCTCGCCATGTTCAACGCCGGCGAGGTGCCGATCTTCCGCCGCACGGGGCTCACGCCGGTGTTCTTCGGCGAGACGATCGTCGGCGCAAGGATGCCGAGCCTCACCTACATGCTCGGCTTCAGCGACATGGCCGCGCGCGACGCGGCGTGGGCGGCGTTCCTCAAGGATCCGGGCTGGAAGACGCTGTCCGCCGATTCCCAGTATCGCGACAACGTCTCCGCCATCTCCGACATCATTCTTCGGCCAACGGCGTACTCGCAGCTCTGAACGAATACGCGGCGATCGCAACAGGGCATGCACTTCGAACTTCTGACACGCCGCACACTCGTCTCGAATGCCTTCGCTGCGTCGCGCCCGCACGCTGACTGTCTCGATCGCCGCGCCAGCCGCGACCGTGTACGCCTTCACGGCCGATCCGCGACAGTTGCCGCGGTGGGCGCGCGGGCTGGGCGCGAGCCCCACGCCGCTGGCCAGCGGAGCGTGGCGCATCGAGACTCCGGGGGGGCAATGCGCGTCGTGTTCACCCCAGCGAATGACTTCGGCGTCGTCGACCATGTAATTTCCCCGCTCGACGGGAGCACGCCGAGCGTGGACATACCGCTCCGTGTCGTTCCGAACGGAGATGACGGGAGTGAGGTGATGCTGACGCTGTTTCAGCAGACCGGCATGACGGACGACCAGTATGCAGCCGATGCCGTGCTCGTGCTGGCCGTGACAGTATGCGGCTGTCGTCCCGAGGCGCCCGTGGATGCAGTACCACTTTGCGACCACGACGCGCACCTGGAGCCGACACGTTGCGTAACGGCCGATGATGTCCCCTATTGAGTAGGTCATATGCCTGCCAGGGAGGCTCGAATGCGTATGCTGCCGATGGCGCTCCTCTTCGTAACGTGTACGATGAGCGGATGTACGACCGCTGGTGCACCGTCCAGCACTCGTGCAGTCATCGTCGGCCGATGGAGTGGCGCGCACGCCGAGTTGACGCTCACGGAATTGGGTGGCACGATTGGCTACGACTGCGCCCACGGCGGCCTGTACACACCAGTCGTGCCAAACGGCAGCGGCGACTTCGACGTCCTGGGCATTCACGTGCGCGAGCATGGAGGGCCATCGAGAATCGGGGAGGTCCCTGATTCGCTACCAGCGCGATATCTCGGGCAGCTGAACGGCGATCGGATGAGATTGCGCGTCCTCGTCGGGACCGATACGCTGGGACCATTCGAGTTGCAACTCGATGGGGCGTCCCGGCTCGTCAGATGTCTTTGAGCGTGCGAGCGACGAACCGGTGGCGGTGACCACAAATGCCAGGAGCTTCGACCTGTCCGAGGGCATCGCCGTGCTCGAGCGCACGCCGCTGGCCTTCCACGCGCTGCTCGCCGAACTCCGGGAGTCATGGACTTCGGTGAACGAGGGCCCGGACACCTTCAGTACGTTCGACAATGTCGGCCACCTCATCCACGGCGAGCGCGCGGACTGGATTCCGCGCGCCAGGATCATTCTTGCCGAGGGCACCCACCGATGCTTTCCACCGTACGATCGGTTCGCACAGGTCCGCGACAGTGAGGGGAAGACGCTCGTCGAACTGCTGAACGAGTTCTCGCGATTGAGGGCGGCGAACGTGATGACGCCCCGCAACTGGAAGCTCTCCGGCCGCCAACTGGCGCTCGAAGGCGAGCATCACGATCTTGGTCGGGTCACCCTCCGCCAATTGCTCGCCACATGGGTGGCCCACGACCTCGGCCATCTGGCACAGACGGCGCGCGTGATGGCGAGGAGATATCGGGACGCGGTTGGACCCTGGCGCGCATACCTTCCGATCCTGGACCGATGAGCAGCACCGATTCCCGTGCGCAGCTCTCGCAGTCCGCGTGAGCATTCGGGCAGCGACACAGGCTGACGTTCCGGCGTTGAATGACCTGATAGGCACATCCGTGCGCCGGCTGAGCGCAGGCTTCTATACCCCGGAGCAGATCGAGGCTGCACTCGAGGGCGTCTTCGGGGTCGACTCGCAGCTCATCGCCGACGGGAGCTACTTCATCATCGACGGCGATGCGGGTCCGGCGGCCTCTGGCGGCTGGAGCGGACGTCGCACGCTCTACGGCGGCGACAAGGCGAAGGCCGCCAGTGATCCGCGCCTCGATCCGCAAATCGAGCCGGCCAGGATTCGCGCGTTCTTCGTTCACCCAACGCATGCGCGCCGCGGCCTGGCGCGACGGATCTACACTGAGTGCGAACGCGCGGCGCGCAGAGCAGGATTCCGTCGATTCGAGCTGATGGCGACACTTCCCGGCGAGCCGCTGTACCTGGCGCTTGGCTTCACGGTCGTGGAACGGGTCATCCTGACACCCGGCGGAGTCTCCGTGCCCTTCGCACGCATGAGTCGAAACATCGAAAGCGCCAGCGATGCCGTTTCTGCATCGCCGGAGCGCTGACGCCCCCTCTCACTCCAGATTCATGCACATGCCATGCTCTGTCCGTCCTACCATCACGATGCTCGGTGTCCTTCTGCTCGCCACCAGCTGCGCACCGGCAACGGGACAGAGAACGTCTCCGGCTACCGCCTCGGCCCGCCAGGTCATCAACCCGCCGGGGATCGCACCACTCGTGGCCGCGTACTCCGTGGCGATCAGGGCCGGCGAACAGGTGTTCGTCTCGGGACTGACGGGGTCCAGGCCCGGTACGCAGGACATCGTCGACGGCGGCATCGGCCCGCAGACGCGCCAGACCCTGGAGAACATTCGCGCGGTGCTCACGACCGCAGGCGCCACGATGGCCGACGTCTCCGAGTGCACCGTGTTTCTCGTCGACATGGCCGACTACGCGGTGATGAACGCGGTCTACGTCGAGTTCTTTCGCGTGAACCCACCTGCGCGGGCGACACTGGCAGTGACCGCGCTCCCGCGCCCCGCTGCTCGTGT
The DNA here is from genome assembly GCA_026786185.1 of Gemmatimonadaceae bacterium. GTDB lineage: Bacteria > Gemmatimonadota > Gemmatimonadetes > Gemmatimonadales > Gemmatimonadaceae > AG11. Next base: position 14,173 of record JAJAYP010000296.1, on the reverse strand, counting down.
GGAGATCAAGTGCAGCGCGCTCATCGCCCGACGCTGAAGGCACCGGCAAGTGCGATGGCATCCAGGGCGGTCGCGTAGCCCTCGATCAAACGCCGCTGGTGTCCCGAAACTCCCCGAACTGCGCCGCGTAGGGATTATCTCAACGATCAGGAGCTCCGCATGACTCGACGCTCGAAGATCTGGCGGGTAGTGGCTGCGCTGTTCACGGTGGGCAACCTGGTGGGCGCCGCGTACGCAGCCGTCCTGAACGAGGGACTGCACACCGGTGCGCACATCGCGCTGATGCTGCTCGGCGCATACGTGGTGTGGCGGCTGGCGCCAAACAGCGAGACGCAAGAATATGCGAGCGACTTGCCGATCCATGATCGCATGGAGCAACTCCAGCAATCAGTGGACGCCGTCGCCATCGAGGTCGAGCGGATCGGCGAGGCACAACGCTTCAGTGCCAAGCTCCAGGCTGAACGCGCCGAGACGCGACGTTGACCCACGCGGACCGGCGTCGGGTCGAACGGAGGCGTCCCGGTCGTCGCAGCGTGCGGATCGCGACCTGTCAGCCGGCCATCGCGCGCGGTATCGTTCGCCGATAACCCTTCACCGCAAGGAAACCCATGCGCTACCTCCGTTCCGGCATTCTCACGTGTGCCGCACTCGCCGCCATCGCTGCCCCGTTCGAGTCGCGCGCCCAGGATTCGGCGCGCGCCGTCGCCGGCGGTGGCATTCTGGTGCAGGGCTGGGCCGGAAAGATCGACGCGCAGGAAGCCACGGCAGGGCAGGTGCTCGCCAACTCGAAGTTCGCCGCGGAGGGCGTCGGGTATCGTGTGACGACCGGCCCTGCGGTGACGTACTGGAATCCGGCCAACAGGGCGGCAGGCGACTACACGGTGAAGGCGACGTTCACCGAGCCGAAGTACATGAGTCTCAACTCGCACCCGCATCCCTACGGTATCGTCGTCGCCGGTAACAGCCTCGGCACCGACCAGCAGAGCTATCTCTACTGCGCCGCTTACGGGAACGGCACGTTCATCGTGCGAGGCTTCGGTCCTGCACCGTTTCGGGTGAATGGCCAGCGTGGCGAGCCGAACGCGGCGGTCCGCAAGGCAGCGGCGGCCGGCGAGCCGGTCACCCAGGAGATCGCCGTGTCGGTGCGAGGCGACAAGGTCGAGTGCGCGGTCAATGGCACAGTCGTCGGCAGCTACGCGAAGGCCGATCTGGTGAGTGCCGGCAAGCTCGCATCCACCGACGGCGTGTACGGCCTCCGCTTCGCGCACAACACCGACGCCATCGTGTCGGGTCTGGCGGTGTCGTTCCCGGTGACGAAGCGGTAGTCGAACAGCGATGAACCGGCGGCCTTCGGGAGCGTGACTCCCGAGGCCGTCGATCGCGCTCCTCCGTTACCGCGTCCAGATCACGATGGTCCCGCAGGCGGACATGCCCTGCTCGAATTGCGCAGGCATGCCGGCTCCGGCGTACACCTCGATGCCCACAATGTCATCCGGCCGCATCCACGTATCGATCTCGTCGGCGGACAATGTGTTCATCTGTCGGCCGTCGATGTAGATCACCGGCGCGCACCACCCGTCGACCGCCCCGCGCATGAGAATGCGGCTGTCGAACCGGTCCGCATCGTATTGCACGCGGACGCCGGACACCGTCCGGAAGATGTCGGAGGTCACGATCGGATGACGCCGCCTGATATCCTCCTGCGTCAGAAAGCGACCGACACCTGACCGCCGCCGCTCGAGAAATCCACTGCGCATCCGGTCGGCCGGGCGACTGGCCGTGACTCTGACCGTGTCGAGCACCGCCTTGAGTGTGGACAGCGCCACGCGAATGAGCGGTCCGTCGGCAATGACATCGACCGCACGGCGCTCGGGATAGAAGCTGAGCGCACGCACCTCGAGCGTGCGGGTGCCTGCCGGCGCGTTGAGCAGCGTGAACTCACCGCGCTCGTTCGTGCGCGTGCGCGAGCCGCTCACCATGCTCACCTGCGCGCCCACGATCGGACCTCCTCCATCGGCGGTGAGGACAATACCGCTCAGCCGTACGTCGCCCGAGAGCGCGTCGCGCCGCGGCGGGTCGATCGAATCAGCGGGACGCGTCGTGCCCGCGGTCGGTGCATGTCGCGCGTACCCGAGATAGAGCTCGCGTCGAAGGAGACCGTGCGTCGGCACCTGCACCTCGATCAGGTCGGTGCTGTCACCGCCGCGGCTCGCGCGGAGTGCAATCATGCCCGCACTGGGCAGATCGCAGATCGCGAACCACCCGTTCTCTCCCGTCGTCACGACGAGGCGCGGGATGCGCCGCGCGAGGCCTTCCCGCCGAAAGGAAAGCTCGAGCCACTCTCCCGTCACGGTCGCTCCCGCCACCGGCGCACGGTCTTGCGCGTCGCGAACGACGCCGATCACGACAGCGCCCGACAACGGCGTCGACGGCGCGGCGCAGATCGCGGCGCGCAACCGCGCCGGCGAGGGGATCCCGAGATCGACGCGGACCGGCAAGCCGTTATCGACGAATACCTCTCGCAGCGGCGGCTCCAGGCCGAGCGAGTCGAGCATCGGATGGAAGAAGCCGACCGTGTATCGCCCGTTGGGCACGTCGGCGAGCGCGTACCTGCCGAGAGAGTCCGCGACCGCCATGCGGCCACCTCGCGCCTGGCTGTCGGCCGCGACGAGTTGCACCATCGCACCCGCGAGCGGGCCCCGCGCAATGCTGTCACGCACGATGCCGCTGACGACGGCGCCGGGCGCTCGCGCCGAGACGACTGACGGTTGCGACACGCCGGCTCGTGCGACGAGCACGACGAACAGCAGGGTCAGGAACCGCATGCAGGGCTCCCCGAATGAAGGGACACCACCCAACCTACGTGGCAGTTCGAGTCCGCGGTCGGGGTCGAACGACCACGAATCCGCGAGCCGACAGGGAAGCTACTCGGCTGGAAGCGGGTGAGCTCATTTCTTCGGCCGCCTGAGCGGCACGCTGGCGGAGAGCGCCTTGGCGCATTCAATTGGGTGCTGCACCGAGGTGGCCGCGAGCGCCCCGGCAAAACAGCTGAGGGGTCACGCTGCGGGACCGGCCCTTCCCTCACGTCTCACGCCTCGAACCTTGCGCCTCCCTTCTTCCACCTCAGCGCTCTCCGGCTGCCGTCACAAGCGTCGACTCGGCGAGCCGGCATCGCGAACTGCAGCGGGAGAGGGTGAAGGCAGGAGGGGGCAGCGGGAAGCGGGAAGCGGGAAGCGGGAAGCGGTGAGGCGTGAGCGGTGAGGGACAGCACGCGGTGAGGGACAGCACGGGGTGAGGGACAGCAGGCAATGAGGGACAGCACGCGGTGAGGGCACTGATTGCACTCGCGCACGTACAATTCAATTTGGAGGGGATCATGCCACAGTTTCTGATCGAGCGAAACATCCCTGGTGCAGGTTCGCTCACACCGGCAGACCTGAAGGGCATCTCGCAGAAATCTTGTAGTGTGTTGAACACATTGGGTCCTCAGATCCAGTGGGTGCACAGTTACGTCACCGGCGACAGGATCTATTGCGTCTATCGCGCGCCAAACGAAGAGATGGTGCGCGAGCACGCCAGGATGGGCGGATTTCCGGCGAATCAGGTGTCGGAAATCACCGGGATCATCGATCCCACGACGGCGGAGTAGTCCACATGTCCCATCGAGTGCCACGACAGTCCCACCGCCTCGCCATGCGCATCGTCACAACGGTCGCCGCAAGCCGCATCCCATTCATGTGTATTGGCAGTGCTCGCCGCCCCAATGGCGATGCGCGCGCACATCCTAGTCGGCGGACGATGCGCGCCGCCATGTGGCGGACGCGCGACGCATCCTGGACGGTGATCCGAAAATGGCCGCGGCTCAGGAGCGGTTTTATCCGTATCTCACGGGTTACGTCGCGCTGTTCACGAACGACCTTGCGTCCGCCGAAGCGGAGTTGACGAAGGCGATCGCCATTCAGGGCAATGCGACCGACCCGTACATGCACGCGCTCCTCGCCATGACGTACGAGAAGCTGGGCGACGAGGCGAAAGCGCGCGCGTTCCACGAAAAAGCCTACGCGCTGGCCACGTCGCACAATCCGCCAGCCGCGTTCACGCGTCCGTATGCGCGAAAGAAGCTGGCGCGGTAGCAACCGCATACCTGAGGTGCACACCCGGCGGTGAGCTCGTACACGCCCACCACGCGGCGAGTGAGCGCCCTCGATGACGCGCTCATCGGGGGGCTCGCCGATGTACTCATCGATTGCGTGGAGGGCGGCGCCTCCGTGAGCTTCATGCATCCACTCCCGCGCCGCCGGGCGCTGGAGTTCTGGCGGCGCGTTGCGCGCAGCGTCACGGCGGGTGAACGCGCGCTGCTGGTAGCGGAAGATGCAGAAGGTGTGTGCGGCACCGTGCAACTCGTGCTCGATCAGCCGGAGAACCAGCCGCACCGCGCCGACCTGTCCAAGATGCTCGTCCACCGTCGAGCGCGCCGGCGCGGACTTGGCGCGGCACTGATGCGCGCAGCGGAGGCGACCGCGCGAGAGTGCGGAAAGTCGCTGCTCGTGCTCGACACCGTCACTGGAGGTGACGCCGAGCGCCTGTACGAGCAGCTCGGCTGGGTGCGGGTCGGCGTCATTCCCCGGTATGCGCTGATGCCGCGAGGCGAATCGTGTGACACGACCGTGTTCTATCGTGACCTTCTCCGTTGATGCACACGTCGCGCTCACCAGCACCGACGATGCGAAGTAGATTCACGCCGGTGATCCCCGCGCCTTGTTGACTGCACGGGAGAGTCGACCGACACGAGGAACCCGCTCACGAATGTCCACGCATTTTCGATGTGCCGCCACGACGGTCGTCTTCCTGTGCTGTGCTGGCTGTTCGGCAGAGACGCGTGCTCCCGCGGCCGCAGATACCTCGGCGATGCTCGCCAACGAGCCGCCCGTGGCGAAGTCAGGTGCGACCGCGGCGTCGGCGCCCTTGACCGTTACTACGTTCGGCATAGGACGGGTGCGCGCGGGGATGCTGGTGCGCGACGCCTCAACACTCCTGAATGGCGCCCTCGTCGCGCCGAGCGGCCGCGATTCGGCCGCCTGCGACTACCTGACATGGCGCAACGGCCCGCCAGGCGTGAAGGTCATGACGGAGCGCGGCAGAATCGCCCGCGTCGAGGTCGATAGTGGAGCGACGACGACGGACGCCGGCGCGCGGATCGGGGATTCCGAAGCCAGGATTCGCGAGCTGTATGGGAATCGCGTGCGCGTCGAGCCGCACAAGTACACGACGGGCCGCTATCTCATCGTGACACCGGCGAATGTGACGGACACCCTGTTTCGTCTCGTCTTCGAGACGGACGGTCAGCACGTGACCAGGTTCCGGTCCGGAGTGAAGCCGCCAGTGCTGTATGTGGAAGGATGCAGCTGAGCGCCTGACCGCGGACGAGGCTATCGCCATCTTCCGCGAATCGCTCCATCTTGTTGGCGAGGTCCGCAACGGTAGCGCGGCGACTTCCCACGCGAATCCCTACTACCTCAGGATCATGACGCGCCACGTCACCGTGCCACTCGCCAACATCGTCACCCGCGTGAGCCCGTCGTCGTGAGCGCCCTCAAGCTCTGTCCCTCATGTAGCACCGAGTATCCCGCGACCGAGCGTTTCTGCCCCAAGGACGGTACCGCACTCCGCTCGCAGACCACCGAGGTGGCGAACCTCGTCGGATCCGTCATCGCGGAACGCTATCACGTGCTCTCGAAGCTCGGTGAGGGCGGAATGGGGCAGGTCTACCTGGCGGAGCACGTGAAGATGGGGCGTCAGAGCGCGGTCAAGGTGATGCATCCGGCCACCGTGCACGACAACGCCACGATCGCCCGGTTCAATCGCGAGGCGGCCAATGCCAGTCGCATCGATCATCCTCACGTGGCCGGCATCTACGACTTCGGGGAGACGCCGGACGGTCTGGTGTACCTCGCCATGCAATACGTCGAGGGGCCGACGCTCACGGCGATCATGCAGTCGAACCGCGCGCTCCCACCGCGGCGGGCTGCCGAGCTCACGCGGCAGGTGGCGGAAGGACTGCACGCGGCACACGCACTCGGCATCGTGCATCGCGATCTCAAGCCCGACAACATCATGGTTACCGTCGACCGCGATGGCGTGGAATGCGTGAAGGTCGTCGACTTCGGCATCGCGAAGGAAGCCGGCGGTGTTGCCCAGAAGGTGACCCAGACCGGCATGGTCGTCGGAACGCCGGAGTACATGAGTCCGGAGCAGCTCTCGGGTGACGAGGTGGATGCGCGGAGCGACCAATACTCGCTTGCGCTCGTCGCGTTCAATATGCTCACCGGCGACTTGCCATTTCCGTCGGAGTCGACCCAGACGTCGATGGTCATGCGACTCACGGAGCAACCCTGGTCGCTGGCTGACATGAAGCCCGACGTCGCATGGCCGGCCGACGTCCAGGCGGTGATGAGCCGGGCGCTCGAGCGGCTGCCGGCAGACCGCTATCAGACGACGCGCGAGTTCGGGCGCGCCCTGCATGCGGCGGTCGCAACGATGCCGCCGCCGCCAGAGGCGACGCCGGGCACCTCGATGCCGGATGGACCGGCCAGCACGAGCTCGACCGCGCCGGTGCGTGCGTCGACGACTCGATCGCTCGCCGCGCCACGTCGTCGCGAGATTGTGCTTGCCGCCGGCATCGTCGGCGTGCTCGTGGCCGTTGTCGTCGGTGTCCTCCTTGCGCGCGGAGGGTTTGGAGGCGAACGAAGTTCGTCGCGCGCGTACGAGGCTGGCATCGCCGCGTTTGGCGCAGGCCGGCGCGACGTCGCGGCCGAACGCTTTCGCCGCGCGACGCTCGATGCGCCTGGCGATCCGATGCCGCACGTCTACCTGTCGCGACTGGCGCGCGACCGAGGTGATTTCTCCACGGCGAATGCCGAAGCGTTACGCGCGGTCCAGCTCGGGCCCTCCAACGCAATGGCGCTTCGAGAGCTCGCGTCCATCTCCTACGTACAGAAGAACTACGCGAGCGCACGAACGTTTTATACGCGCGCGCTTGCCGCCGATCCCGGCGACCGGCTCTCGCGAGGATTCCTCGGCTGCGCGCTCATCAAGCTCGGTCGTGCGGAGGAAGGAGCGCGCTGGATCCAGCGTGCAGGGCCGGGCGCATGGTCGAACTGCATTGTCCGATGAAGGGGGGCAAGGCGGGCCGCAAGCGAAAGACGTCGGCTGGTGCGGGACGGCCTGTTCGGGAGGGCGGTAGCCGTGGGAAAGCGAACATGGGAAACTCGAAGCGGACCGCGGGCGTCGCTCCGAAGAAGGGAAGCCGGAAAAAATCTTTCGGCGGCACCTCCACATCGGGTGACGACGTGGGGAACGCATGAGCAGGACGAGCGCCGCACGGGCGACGCGCTGGGTGCGATGCGCGACAGTCATCGCGAGCGTGAGCACGATGGCGTGCGCGAGCCTGCCCGACCCGGCGCCCGCACCCGAGACGGCACCACGTGTGACGCTGACTCGATCCGACTCCGCGCTGGTGGGACGCCTGCTGCTGGCCGAGGATCGGCGCGACTCCACCGATGTCGCACTGCGTGAGGCGGGTGTGCACCACGACCCGCGGGTTCGCATGCTGGCGCAACGTGCACGCGGCCGGATTCGTGACCCTCGGTTCGCGGCGCGGGATTCGATCCCGACACTGGACGCGCCCAATGTCTGGCCCGAGCCGGCGTGGCGACACCGGTAGCGCGCACTCGCCGCCGTGCGCGGCGACTGCGGCGCGCTCCGCAGCGCGCTCGCCGACGCATCATGGCCCGTGCGACTCCGCGCGACGGACCTCGTGACCGCGGCGTGCGCGTCGGATGAGCCCATCGCGACCACCCTTCGTGGCTGGATCGACGAACTGCCCGCCGACTCGGCACGGCGCCAGGCGACCGGCGTGTCGTGGCAGGGCGCGGCGCACGCGGTCGTCGCACTCGCGCGCCTGCGCCCGCTGGATGCCGCCCCGCGTGTGCGCGCGCTCGCCACGCACGGCCAGTGGCAGGTGCGCATGTATGCGGCGCGTGCCGCCGCGGCGATCTCCGACACGGTCACGCTGCGCCAGCTCGCGCGCGACTCCGACGCCGTCGTGCAGGAAACGGCCATCGAAGCGCTCGGGACGCTCACACCCGCCGACACGGCGCTGTTTCTCACGGCGTTGCGCGCCGAGAAGGCACCGGTGGTGCGAGCCGCGGCCATCGCCCTCAAGCGCGCGCCAGGCCCCGGCGTGAGTGCGGCGGCGAACGCGATGTTCGACCGCTGGGTCGCGCGCGCAAATGCATCCGAGCGCGACGTCCGGGTTGCCCTGCTCGGGGCTGCGGGCCGCGCGCCGTCCGAGGACCGACCGCCCCCCTCGCGGTACGAGCTTCCCTCTCGCGTTGTCGCCCTCGCACTCGGCGCCGACGTCCGCCTTCGCGTTCGCATGTCGTCCGCCAGTGGCGGCGGCTCATTCGTGGTGCGGTTGCGTGGCGACGTCGCACCCATGATGAACGCCCGCATTCTTTCGCTCGCCCGTGCGCGCTACTACGACGGGCTGACGTGGCACCGCGTCGAACACGACTTCGTCATTCAGGGCGGCAGCCCTGGTCGCAGTGAATATGTGGGCCTCGCGCAGTACCTTCGCGACGAGCTGGGTGGCGTGCCGCACGTGCGCGGTACGGTGGGCATGAGCACGCGAGGACACGACACCGGCGACGCGCAGTGGTTCGTGAACCTGCGCGACAACCGCCGGCTCGACGCCGACTACACCGTGTTCGGGCAGGTCATCGAGGGCATGGACGTCGTGGATGACGTACTCGAAGGCGATGTGATCTCGACCATCGAGGAGATCACCGTGCCGCCGTCATCGGCACGCTGACTCAGCGCAGGAAGCGTCGTGCGACCTGCTCGAGCCGCTCGTCGTTCGCTCGCTCGGCTTCGGCGAGCACGGCTTCCACGTGCACGCGCAGCCGAGGCTCGCCCCAGTAATAGCCCGTCGCGCGTTCGGCGAGCTGCGTTTCGTTTACCCGAGCCGCCTCGAGCAGCGCCCGCGCAGCGACGCGTTCGTACGACGGATCATCGCGATCCGGCAGGTCGTAGTTGCGACGCGGCATCTCGCCTTCCGCATCGTCCCGCAGAAATGCTCGTGACATCGCGTTCGTCCTCCTGTCGATGCTGCACCGTGACGCTCCCTGAAAGATAGCGACTTGGTCAATCGCCAGGCCGGCGAGCACGCCGTGGCGCGATATCACCGCGGCAGCTACCGGTCGAACCGGAACAGATCCGCGTCAGCGTTTGGCCGGCCCAGCATCGCATCACGGATGATCTCGGCCGCGAGCACGCTGTAGGTGATGCCATTGCCGCCATAGCCCAGGGCGAAGTACGAGCACGGCCAGTCCGGATGCTCACCGATGTATGCCAGGCCGTCCTTCGTCTCGCCGAAGGTGCCAGCCCAGGCGAAGGCCACCTGCATGTCGAGCGCGGGAAAGAGCTCGCGAAAGCGTTTCGACAAGCGCTCGGTCTTGCGCGGCAGCAGGCGGTCGCGCCTCGCGGGATCGCGGAACTCTTCGTCCTCACCCCCCATCATCACTCGGCCGTCGCTTGTCGTCCGCAGGTACAGATACGGAGTTGCATGCTCCCAGATGAGGCAACGATCTTCCCCCCATCCCTCGAACGACCGCATTGGCTCGCTCACCAGCGCATAGGTGCTGACCAGCTTGGCCACCCGCTCCTTGAGGAACTCGTGCGTCTCGTATCCTGTCGCGAAGACCAGCCGGCGCGCGCGCACGTGGTGTCCTTCCGCGGTGCGGAGTGTTACACCATCGCGCGACGCGTCCACCTTCGTCACGTTGGTGCGATCGTATACACGGAGACCTCGCGAACAGGCATGCTGCAGGAGCGCGTGCGTGAGTGCATACGCGTCCACCTGCGCACCGTCGTGCGAGAGCAGCGCGGCTGGCCGGCTGAAGGCGAATCGACGGCCGATGTCCGTCTCGTCCAGCCACTCGACGGCGAGTCCGATGGCCTGTCGTCGCTCGAGTTCCGTTCGAAGTATCTCTCGGTCGCGCTTCCTGCTCGCGAGATACAGACTGCGCTTGCGTTCGAACCCGCAGTCCGCCCCGACTACTTTTGCCAGCCGCTCCAGCTTCTCGATCGCATCCCGACAGGCCAGATACGCGCGCTCGGCGTGCGATGCACCGAGCATTTCCGAGAGATCGGTCAGCGAGACGTCGATTTCGTATTGCAGGAGCGCTGTGGTCGCGCTGGTGCTTCCCCAGCCGATCTCGCGACGATCGAGAAGAACCGCCCCGATCCCCGCTTCGAGCAGATGGTACGCGACGAGCGCGCCGGTGATCCCGCCACCCAGAATGGCCACGTCACACTCGAGATCCTCGTCGAGGCGAGGATAGGTCTGCAGCAACCCGTGCTTGACGGGCCAGTACGGATAGCCGGAGGTGAGATCCATTCCGAACGCAACGCGGGTGATCGTAGATTGGTGCCAGCAGGCGCGGAGGTCGCCGCCGGGAGTTTCGTGCTTGCGATCCCCGTGCCGACGACGGCGGCGACAGCACACCTGACGAGAGGGAAGGAGCCATCCATGAGGCGTTACGTGATCACCACCGGCGTCGCGTTCACGCTACTCGTTCTGGCCCATGTGTGGCGAGCGGTCGTCGAGGGCTGGACGGTGGCGAAGGACCCGTGATTCGTGCTGAGTACAGTGATCGCGACGAGCCTGGCGATCTGGGCGTGGCGGATCCTTGCGACATTCAGTCACTCAGTGTCGGCCCCGCCGTACGCGTGAACTTCGGCGGTCGCGCCGCCCGGTGCATCCGCGAAACGGCACTCGTTATGCGACCTGTACGGGCGACGGACGCTGCGTGATCGTCACGCACTGCGATCCGGCGATCGACTCATGCACCCCGGGATGACGACATGGCGAAGAAAGAGGGAAAGGCGGGCGGCGGCAAGAAGGCGGGCGCGGAGAAGAATGGCATGCCCGGCGGCCACGGTGGCAAGGGACAGTCGGGCACCGATCAGGGAAAGACCGACAGCGCGCGCAAGGAGCGCGGCGGCTACGGCTCCACCGGCGCCAAGGGATCGGGCGGCACCGGGTCGTCGCAGGGATCGGGTGGCGGATCAGGGGGCACGCACGGCTGATCTGGCCGCGAGGCTCTCCCCCTCCTTTATGGTAGCGGCGCGGTGAACGGGAGAGCAAACAGCGAATAAGTGACGGATTGGCGGGTAGCGTGGATGATAACCTGCGTGCGAACGATTCGGCCTTGACGCACGGCGGAAAAAGCCGTAAATCGGCGTGCACGCGCCACGAACGCACAGTCGATCGGCCTCCTCGGTTCCCTCTCGAGGCCTTTCGACCGCTGTCGTGCCTTGTCGTGTCACGCCGGACCCACCGACCGGCTCGCGCGCGACCTGCACGAAGCGACAGTGCCGCGTCAATCCAACCCCCGGGGAGGTTTCACAGTGCCCGCACGAACGAAATTGATGTTGGCCATTCTGGCCGCGTTGGCCATGCCGTCGGCGTTGCTGGCGCAGACACGGGTCCTCACCGGACGCGTGGTGGATGCCGCGAGCAGGGCCGGCGTACCCGGCGCGATCATCTCCGTCTCCGGCACCACCCTGGTGACCCAGGCGACCGGCGATGGACAGTTCCGCCTCACCATCCCGGCCAGCGAAGTCACGGTCAGCTTCCGCGGACTCGGATTCCGCCGCGAGAACATTCGTGTGCCGTCGACCCAGTTGACGATCGAAGTGCCGCTCACGCGTGAGGCCACGCAGCTCTCCGAGGTCGTGGTCACGGGTGCGGCAACATCCCAGGAACGCCGCAACATCGCCACGGCGGTCTCCAGCGTCTCATCCGAAGAGATCGCGCGCGTGCCGGCCGCCTCGCTCGACAACGCGCTTCAGGGCAAAATCGTCGGCGCCCAGATCAACATGAACAGCGGCGCTCCCGGCGGCGGCGGACAGATCCAGATCCGCGGCGTCACGTCGGTGCTCGGCAATGGCGAACCCCTGTTCGTCGTCGATGGCGTCATCATCAGCAACGCCACGATCTCCACCGGCATCAACGCCGTGTCACGCGCCAGCGGCAGCGGCTTCTCCACGACGCAGGACAACTCGACGAACCGTCTCGCCGACGTCAACCCGGCCGACATCGAGAATGTCCAGGTGCTGAAGAGCGCAGCCGCCACGGCGATCTACGGATCCAAGGCGACCAATGGCGTGGTGCTCATTACGACCAAGCGCGGGCGCACCGGCGCCACACGCGTCGGCTTGACGCAGCGGTTCGGAGAATACCAGGCCACCCGCCTTCTCGGCTCGCGCCGCTTCACGCAATCGGCGTTGATCGGCCTCATTGGCAACAAGCCGGCCGACTCGGCGGTAGCGCTGTCCTACTGCCCGGCGGCACAGTGCCCCTACTACGATTATCAGGGTCGCCTGTACGGCCAGAACAAGCTCTCGCACGAGACGCAGGTCTCGCTCAGCGGCGGCAGCGAGAACACCAAGGTGTTCCTCTCGGCCCTGCACAAGGATGACCGCGGCACCGAGCTCGCGACCGGCGCCATCCGTCAGTCGCTCCGCATGAATGCCGATCACACCTTCGGCTCGCGGTTCTCGTCGAACGTGTCCGCCGCCATTTCTCGCAGCAAGAGTGAGCGCGGCATCTCGAACAACGACAACACCTTCGTCAGCCCCATCTACGCGTTCGGCTACACCCCGGCCGTCGCCGATCTCGAGGAGAAGGTGCTCGGGCGGTACGTGGACAACAGTCTCGTCCGCACGCTCACCGGCATCGGCACCAATCCATTCCAGACGCTCCAGTCCCTGCGGAACGTCGAGGACGTGTGGCGCATGATTGCCTCCGGCGCGGTGCGCTACAACGCGTACACCGGCGACCGGCAGTCACTGGCGTTCGCCCTCACCGGCGGACTCGATCGCTACAACGCCGGATCCGAGACCTATTCGCCGAACAATCTCCAGTACGAAGCGGACGATGGATTCCTCGGTACGGCGTCACAGGGCGAGGCACTGAGCACCCAGTTCAATGGGACGCTGAGCGCTGTTCACACCTACACGCCCGGCGTACGTGGCATGATCCCCTTCCTGTCGACGGCCACGACTTCGTTCGGGGCGCAGTACGAGGATCGCGCCCTCAACCGGTATTCGGTCATCGCCCGCGGATTGGTGCCCACCATCTCGCTCATCGACCAGGGCACGCCGACCATCGCGCAGACCCCCACGGCCGTGCGCGCCCAGGCGTTCTTCGCCAATGAAGAGCTCCTGATGTTCAGCGAGAAGCTGTCGATGTCGGCACGTGTTCGTGCCGAGCGCAGCAGCGTAAACGGCGATCGCGACAAGTACTTCTACTGGCCCGCCGCGTCGGCCGCCTATCGTTTCGTCGCGCCATTCGCGCGCGCCGATGAGATCAAGCTTCGCGCCGCCGTCGGGACGTCGGGTAACCAGGCCAACTACGGCAATCGTGATGTCACGATCGCCGGTCTCGGTCTGATTGACGGTCGCACCGCCCTCGGCGTCCCCGGCACGCTCGGCAATCCGTCGATCGAGCCGGAGAAGATGCGTGAGTTCGAGTATGGTATGGACGCGCAGTTCTTTGATTCGCGAGCCGGCCTCGAAGTCAACGTGTTCGACCGGTCGATCACCGACCTGCTCCTTCAGGCGCCCCTCCCGCAGTCGAGCGGGTACACGCAGCAGTTCCTCAATGGCGGCAATCTGGTCACGAAGGGCGTGGAAGTCGCCGTGAACCTCGTGCCGGTCCGCGGACCAGTGCTCTGGAACGCCCGCGTGCAATATTCCAGCTTCAAGTCGCGCGTGAAATCGCTGCCAGATCGCGTCGCGGACTTTCCGATCGCGAACTCGGGCTTCGGCGCACAGTACGGCCGCGGCCGTATTGCGCGTGGACAGATTTCCACGGGCATCTGGGGCAATGTGACGCTCCCGGACTCGACGGTCGTGGAACGGATCATTGCCGATGCGAATCCCAAGTTCCAGATGAACTTCTCGAGCGATTTTACCTACAAGGGCTTCACCGTCGCGGGGCTGCTCGACTGGCGAAAGGGCGGCTTCGTCTCGAACATGACGCAGAATCTGTTTGACGAGGGCAGCAACTCGTACGACTACGACCAGGCATCGCCCGTCGCCGGCG
>JAJAYP010000295.1 GCA_026786185.1 Gemmatimonadaceae bacterium | reverse complement strand
GGCGGCGGCGGCGGTCGCGGTCGTGGTGGTCCTGGCGGCGGACCTGGCGGCGGCCCTGGTGGCCGGAGTGGCCCGGGCGGCGGACCTGGCGGCGGTCCGGATCGTGGACGTGGCGGTGGCGGCGGTGGTCGCGACAATCGCGGCGGTGGGGAGCGTGAAGGCAGCGATCTCATCGAGAACGTGGTCGCGATCAATCGTGTCGCCAAGGTCGTGAAGGGTGGTCGCCGGTTCAGCTTCAACGCGCTCGTCGCGGTGGGTGACGGGCAGGGCAAGGTGGGCTTCGCGTCGGGCAAGGCGAACGAAGTATCCGAGGCGGTCCGCAAGGCCGTCGAGGCCGCGCGTCGCAACCTGGTGCAGGTACCGCTCACCGGCTCGACGATCCCGCACGAAGTGACGGGCGAGCACGGGGCGGGGAAGGTGTGGATGAAGCCTGCGGCGCCGGGCGCGGGCGTGATCGCGGGCGGCGCGGTTCGCGCGGTCATGGAGTGTGTCGGCATCAGCGACATCCTGACCAAGAGTCTCGGCTCGACGAATCCGCACAACATGGTGCGTGCGGCGATGGACGGACTCGCCCAGCTCACGACGGTGGATCAGGTCGCGCGCGAGCGCGGTGTGGACCCGGCGAAGCTCGGGTACCGGTCGCGCGCCAAGTCGAAGGAGGCGGTGTAACATGCCACGCACATTTGTCTGGCACCCGAGCAAGGGGCCGAAGACGACCGGCAAGAACGAACTGACCACGGGCAAGGTCCGGATCAAGCAGGTCCGGAGTGGCATCGGACACTCGTGGCGAATGAAGTCGACGCTCGAAGCGATCGGGCTCAAGCACCACCAGGACGAGGTGATCAAGCAGGATTCCCCCGCCCTTCGTGGACAACTCAAGCAGGTGCGCCACCTCATTGAGGTGGTGCCCGTCGAGGAGTAAGACAGTGGCGACGGACAAGATCGGACTTCATAACCTCGCTCCGGCTCCCGGCTCGAACCGGGACCGGAAGCGTATCGGGCGTGGCCCGGGCTCCGGCACGGGCAAGACGTCGGGCAAGGGACACAAGGGCAGCAAGGCACGCGCGGGCCATCACGGCCCCGGTGGCGGCAAGCCGCAGTTCGAGGGCGGGCAGATGCCGCTCACGCGCCGGCTGCCGAAGCGTGGCTTCACGAATCCGTTCCGGCAGGAAGCGAACGTCATCCGTCTCGACCAGCTCGCGCTGCTCGAGGGCGAGGTGACGGCCGACGCGCTGCGCGCGGCGGGACTCGTCAAGCGACAGGGACCGGTGAAGGTGCTGTCCAACGGCGAGCTCACGCAGGCGGTCACGGTGCGCGGCCTCAAGGTCAGCGCAGCCGCACGCCAGGCGATCGTCGCCGCGGGCGGAAAGGTCGAGGAGTAACGCCGCACCCCCCAGGAGCATTCGCATGGCACAGAGCAATGCCGCCGCGGCGGTCTCGAACGTCTTCAAGACGCCGGAGCTGAAGGACAAGATCGTCTTCACGCTCCTGTGCCTGCTGATCTACCGGATCGGCGCGCACATCACGGCACCGGGCGTGGACGTCCAGGCGCTGACGGACTTTTTCCGCAACCAGTCGCAGAATGGAGGCGGGCTCCTCGGCCTCTACGATCTCTTCACGGGCGGCCAGCTGTCGCGGGCGACGGTCTTCGCGCTCGGCATCATGCCGTACATCTCCGCCAGCATCTTCGTCCAGATCGCCGGCGCGGTGGTGCCGACCGTCGAGAAGATGCAGAAAGACGAGGAAGGGCGGAAAAGGATCAATCAGTGGACGCGCTACGCGACGGTGTTTCTCGCCGCGGTCCAGGCGTGGGGCTTCGCGCTGTTCACGGAATCGCTGCAGGGCGCGATCGCCAATCCCGGCATGGGCTTCCGGCTCCAGATGACGTTCTTCCTCACGACAGGCGCGATTTTCGTCATGTGGCTCGGTGAGCAGATCACGGAGCGCGGGCTGGGCAACGGCGCGTCGCTGATCATCTTCTTCTCGATCGTCGAGCGCATCTGGCCGGGCATCGGCACGACGTTCAACTTCATGTCGAAGGGCGTGATCGGGCCGTTCTCGGTGCTGGTGCTGACGGCGATGATGGTCGCGGTCGTGGCGGCGGTCGTCGCGATGACGATGGCGGCGCGGCGCATCCTGATCCAGATCCCGCAGCGGACGATGGCACGGGGGCGGATGCGGGAGGCGGCGCGAAGCTTCATCCCGTTACGCATCAACACGGCAGGTGTGATGCCGATCGTGTTCGCGCAATCGATCATCGTCGTACCCGGGGCGTTCGCGCAATTCTTTCCGCAGTACACCACATCGCAACGGCTGGCCGAGCTGTTCAATCCGGGCGGCGTCTGGTATCTGATCGCGATGGCCGTCCTCATCCTCTTCTTCACCTACTTCTACACGTCGATCATCTTCAACCCGATCGACCTGTCCGAGAACCTGAAGAAGCAGGGCGGATTCATTCCCGGCGTGAAGCCGGGCGCGAGGACGGCGGAGTACATCGACCAGGTGATTTCGCGAATCACACTGCCGGGCGCGATTTTCCTCACGCTGATCGCGTTGCTGCCCGTCGTGATCTCGCGCGCGATCAACGTGCCGTTCCAGTTCGGCGGAACGTCGCTCCTGATCGTCGTCGGGGTGGCGCTCGACACGCTCGCGCAGGTGCAACAGCATCTGCTGCTGCGCAAGTACGACGGCTTCATGAAGAAGGGACGTCTCAAGGTTCGCGGTCGCCAACCCACCGGCGGCGGGTTCTAGGTCGCGTCGTCGGCGGGAGTCGATCCCGCCGATCATCCGCTCTCTCTGCACATGATCATCGTTCTCTTCGGGAAGCCCGGAGCCGGAAAGGGGACGCAGGCGCCGCTGCTCGCAGCGGCGCTTGGCGTTCCGACCCTCGCCACGGGCGACGAGCTGCGCGCGGCCATCAAGGCGGGGACGGACCTTGGCCGCGAGGCGAAGGCGTTCATGGATCGCGGCGATCTCGTGCCCGACGCGGTGATCCTCGGGATCATCAAGCAGGCGCTCAGCGAGCCGCGGACGGCCAACGGCGTGCTGCTCGATGGCGTGGTGCGGACGGTGCCGCAGGCGGACGGACTGGCCACCGTGACGCACGACCTCGGGAAGCAAGTGGATGCCGTGCTCGCATTCGACATCGCCGACGACGAGATCGTGCGCCGGTTGGCTGGCCGCACGGTGTGCGAGTCATGCCAGACGCCGTACACCGGACGCGCGCCAAACTCGGCGTGCGACAAGTGCGGGGGCACGCTCGTGCGTCGCAAGGATGATGAGCCCGAGGCAATCCGGAACCGGCTCTCCGTCTACGACAGACAGACGCGCCCCGTGCTCGACTGGTACGCGAAGCACGGCACCAAGGTCGCGGTGATCGACGCGGTGGGATCGGTGCAGGACGTGACCGCCCGCGCGCTGGGTGCGCTGGCGTCCTGATGATGTTGCCGTCGTGATTCAGCTCAAGAGCGCGCGCGAGATCGAGCTGATGGCCGAGGGCGGCAGGATC
The DNA here is from genome assembly GCA_026786185.1 of Gemmatimonadaceae bacterium. GTDB lineage: Bacteria > Gemmatimonadota > Gemmatimonadetes > Gemmatimonadales > Gemmatimonadaceae > AG11. The sequence continues at coordinate 18,932 of JAJAYP010000295.1, read as the reverse complement.
CTCGCGGCCGCGGTGCGGCACGTCCGCCAGGCTGTCCGTCCCGGAATCTCGACGCTCGACCTCGATCTCGAGGCCGAGGAGTTCATTCGCAGCCACGCGGGTGCGACGCCGGCGTTCAAGGGACTGTACGGCTTCACGGGTTCGATCTGTGCCTCGATCAACCAGGAGATCGTGCACGGCATTCCGTCGCGGAAGCGAGTGCTCGTCGAAGGCGACATCATCTCGATCGACGTCGGCGTGGCGTATCGAGGCTACTTCACCGACTCGGCAACGACGGTGCCGGTGGGGACGGTGGACGACGAGACGGCCCGTCTTCTCGAGGTCACCGAGCGGTCGCTCGTCGCCGGGATCGCGATGGCGGTGCCCGGCAACCATCTGGGCGACATCGGCGCGGCGGTGCAGCAGGTCGTGGAGGGCGCCGGATTCAGCGTCGTGCGCGACCTGGTCGGGCATGGCATCGGGGTCGAGTTCCACGAGGAGCCCCAGGTGCCCAACTACGGGAAGCCGAAGCGCGGGCTCAAGCTCGTGCCGGGGCTCACGATCGCGATCGAGCCGATGGTGAACGTCGGCGGGCCGATGACGCGCACCCTTGCCGACAAGTGGACGATCGTGACCGTGGACGGCTCACGCTCGGCGCACTTCGAGCATACGGTGGCCATTTCGGAATCGGGGAACGGGGTGCTGACGGCTGCGTGAACCGTGAACCGTGAACCGTGAACCGTGAACCGTGAACCGTGAACCGTCACGAGAAAGGCACACTGCACCATCGACGGCGCGCCTGCAGTTTTTACTGTTCACCGTTCAACGTTCGGTCCCCGCGGCACGTTTTCCGAGCAGGCGATTGTCAGTCCGATCCCACCAGAGGACTCTCTTCATGCGGTCATCCACCATTCGGGCGCTGCGGCGCTGGCCTCTCGCGTTCGCGGTCGCCGGCGCGCTGTCGCTACCGACGCCCTCGTTGCACGCGCAAGCGCGGATCACGTCACCGAAGGAGCACTTCGGATTCAACATCGGTGACGACTACAAGCTCGCCAACTACACGCAGTTCGAGAAATACTGGCGCACGCTGGCGTCGCAGTCGAATCGGATGAGGCTCGTGGAGATCGGGAAGACGGCCGAGGGTCGCCCGCAGCTCATGTCGATCATTTCCACGCCGGCGAATCTCGCCAGGCTCGCACGATACAAGGAGATCTCGCGCACGCTGGCGCTCGCCGACGGCCTCACCGACGACGACGCACGCGCGCTCGCGCGCGAGGGAAAGTCGATCGTCTGGATTGACGGCGGGTTGCACGCGACGGAGGTGCTGGGCGCGGCGCAGCTCATCGAGACGGTGTATCAGCTCGTCAGCCGCTCGGACGCGGAAACGATGCGCTTCCTGAACGACTGCATCATCCTGGCGGTGCACGCGAATCCGGACGGGATGGAGCTCGTGTCCAACTGGTACATGAAGGACGCGGACACGCTCAAGCGCAGCATGAACATTCCGCGCCTGTACCAGAAGTACATCGGACACGACAACAACCGCGACTTCTACATGTCCAACCAGCCGGAGTCGCGGAACATCAATCATGTGCTGTTCCGGGAGTGGTTCCCGCAGATCGTCTACAACCATCATCAGACCGGCCCGGCCGGCACGGTGATGTTCGCCCCGCCGTTCCGCGACCCGTTCAACTACAATCTCGATCCGCTCGTGCCTATCCAGCTCGACCTGGTCGGCGCGGCGATGCACTCCCGGTTCGAGTCGGAGGGCAAGCCGGGCGTCACGATGCGGACGGGCGCGACGTACAGCACGTGGTGGAACGGTGGCCTCCGCACGACCCCGTACTACCACAACATGATCGGGCTGCTCACGGAGACGATCGGCAATCCGACGCCGCAGACGATTCCGTTCATTCCTGAGCAGCAACTGCCTCGGGCCGACCTGCCGTATCCCATTGCGCCGCAGCGGTGGCATTTCCGTCAGTCGATCGAATACTCACTCACCGCGAATCGCGCGGTGCTCGACATCGCCTCGCGGCAGCGGGAGAACCTGCTGTACAACTTCTACCGGATGGGCCGGAACTCGATCGAGCGCGGGAGTCGCGATACGTGGACGTCGACCCCGAGCGACATCGACGCGGTCAGGAAGGCGATCGAAAAGGATCGCGGCGCCACGGCGTCGGCGACCGAGAACCGTGGCGGCGGCGCGGGCGCGGGTGCGGTGGGCGACCCGATCTTCCAGTTCGGCCGTGGCGTCGATCCGAAGTACTTCACGAACGTGCTGCGCAATCCGGCGTCGCGCGATGCGCGCGGCTACATCATCCCGAGCGATCAACCCGACTTCCTGACAGCGACCAAGTTCGTGAACACGCTCCGTCACGTGGGCGTCACGGTGCACCGGGCGACGGCGCCCTTCAGTGTGGCGGGACGGCGCTATCCGGAAGGGTCCTACGTGGTGAAGTCGGCGCAAGCGTTCCGGCCGATGGTGCTGGACATGTTCGAGCCGCAGGATCATCCGAACGACTTCGCGTATCCCGGTGGCCCGCCGAAGCGTCCGTACGACAACGCCGGCTATACGCTCGCGTACCAGATGGGCGTGAAGTTCGATCGCATCCTCGACGGGTTCGACGGCCCGTTCCAGCCGATCGCCGGTCAGGCCGACGCACCGGCTGGCCGGGTGACCGAGATCGCGAATGGATCGGGCTATCTCGTGAGTCGTGCCGTCAACGATGCGTTCATCGCCGTGAATCGCGCGCTCAAGGCGCGCGTAGGCGTGCACCAATTGCGTGCGCCGTTCACCGCGAACGGGAAGTCGTATGCCGCCGGCACGTTCTTCATCGAGCAGAGTGCGACGACCCCGTCCATGCTGCAGGGACTCGCGCGCACCATCGGGCTCTCGGCAGATGCAACGTCGGCGCGGCCGTCGGACATGACGCCGGTGCGGCCAGTGCGAATCGCGCTCTGGGACCAGTATGGCGGGTCGATGCCATCTGGCCACACGCGATGGCTGCTCGAGCAATTCGAGTTTCCCTTCGATGTCGTCTACCCGCAGGCGATCGACGAGGGGAGCCTCGCTGCCCGCTACGACGTGATCCTCCTGCCGTCGGGTGCCGTGCCGGCGCGCGAGGGGCAGACCGGTCGTGGTGGCGGTGGCGGCGAGATGGATTCCGCGGCTGTGCCCGCGGAATATCGGGATCAGCTCGGTCGCGTGACCATCGCGCGGACGGTTCCGCAGTTGCGCCGGTTCATCGAGTCGGGCGGAACGGTGATCGCGATCGGATCGTCGGCGACGCTCGGGATGCATCTGGGCCTGCCGATCACGAATGCGCTGGTCGAGCGGACGGCGGCAGGCACGGAGCGCGAGCTGGCGGCGGACAAGTTCTACGTGCCCGGCTCGGTGCTGCGTGTGCAAGTGGATACGACGCGCCCGGTGTCGTACGGGCTCGCGCGGGATGTCGACGTCTTCTACGACAACAGCCCGGCGTTCCGGCTCGGGGCGGACGCAGCGGCGAAGGGCGTTCGTCCACTGGCATGGTTCGCCAACGGCACTCCGTTACGTAGCGGGTGGGCATGGGGACAGAGCAATCTCGATGGCGCGGTGGAGGCTGTCGAAGCGCCGATCGGAAAGGGCATGCTCTACCTCTTCGCGCCGGAGATCACCTTCCGCGGCCAGCCGCACGGGACGTTCAAGTGGCTCTTCAACGGGATCTACGCGCGGGGCGATGCTGGACTCACTCCGTGAGTGGAGAGCGGTGAACGGTGACCCGTGAACGACGCACGGTGAGTCCGAGCCGTGACATGTTACGACGAAGGGCACACCGGATCAGTCCGGGGTGCCCTTCGGTGTTTGCCGTTCATCGTTCACCGTTCACGTCTCCATCCAGTGCTCGCGAGTCAGTGTTCACCCAGCGCCGCTTCCGCGATGTCCGTCGTCCTGCGCACCAGCTCACGTGTGCGTGCGACCAGCACCCGGGCCTCGGCCGCGAGCGCCGCGCCGGGTGCCTTGTGCGAGAGCGATCCCACGTTGATGCGCACATTGTAGCTCGCGCCCACGCAACCGGCTTCCGCGAGCAGGGCCGCGACGCCTGCGTCACTCGCCGCGTTCGTGTTGCCACGAGCCGCCACGACCAACGCAAGCTCGGCGACCTGCGCGCAGGCGCGTGCCGTCTCGAGCGGGACGACGGCGGCATGGAGCAGGGCGTCATCGATTGCCGCAGTCTTGTCGCGCTGCTGCGCCTCATCGTCGGCCGGCAGCTTGTACGCAGCGGCGACGATCGCGTACGCTGCTGCGTCGCGCGCCACGAGTCCGGCGAGGTCGTTGCCCAGCGCGGCAGCGCGCACGGCGATCTCCCGCATCTCGGCATCCACGGCGACGTACTTCTTCTTGCCGATCGTGAGTCCGGCCACCATCTGGGCGAGCGCGGCGGCCAGGGCACCGGCATGTGCGGCGACGCTGCCTCCGCCCGGCGTGGGGTTCGGTGACGCAACGGAGCCGACGAACCCGCTCAACGACTCGCCGCCGGCGATGGCCGTGCGCACCTTGCGTTCGAGCACCATGTCCGGCGTGAAGTTGCGAAGTCTGATGTGGCGCGCCGCGGCGTCGAACAGCGCGCGCTCCGGTACCAGTCCCACGAGTTCGCTCCACGTCGGCGTGACGCCGCGCGCCTCAGCTTCCATCTTCACCATCTCGTAGGCCTGATGGAGCGGGGTCTTCTCCGTATCCACCAGGTTCATCGAGACCTGGGCCTGGCCATCCACCTCGAAGCCGAGTCCCTTGACGTACTTCAGCCCACCGACCGATCCGCGCACCGACTTCGCGACCTCTTTCGCGACGGGCATGTTGGATGCCGGGCCGAGATACACGTTGTAGGCGACCAGAAACGGGCGCGCGCCGATCGCGATCGCGCCTGCGGTGGGATGCACGGCGCCCGGGCCGAAGTCCGGAACGCGCTGTGGCGTTCGTCCGATCTCGGTGCGCAGACCCTCGAACTCGCCGCGACGCACGTCGGCGAGGTTCTCGCGATCAGGCCTCGTGGCGGCGCGTTCATACAGAAAAACCGGGATACCCAACTCTCGACCGACGCGCTCCCCCAGACTGCGCGCGAGCGCGATGCAGTCCTCCATCGTCGCGCCGTCGAGCGGGATGAAGGGGACCACGTCGGCGGCGCCCATGCGCGGGTGCTCGCCGGAGTGCGTGGTGAGGTCGATCCGCCGCTGCGCCTCTCGAATGCCCGCGAACGCCGCGTCTGCGACCACGTCGATCGGGGCGACGAAGGTGATGACACACCGGTTGTGGCTCGCGTCCGCGCTCGTGTCGAGGATATGCGCGCCCGTCACGCCGGCGATGGCGTCGCGAATGGCGGCGACGACGTCAGGGCGGCGACCCTCGCTGAAGTTCGGAACGCATTCGATGAGTTTCATGGGCGAATGATAGGGGAGGAAGGCGCGGTGTGGCGAGTCCGAGCCAGGCGACTGCAGGCGGAGAGCAGGGAGGTTGCAGGGTTGGAGGGAGAAGGCATGAGCAGTGAGGGTTGAGGGCAATCTCACGCCTCATCGATCAAGCCTTCCGGCTGCGACCTCCCGCCTGCTCCCTCTCCACCTGCAGTAGTAGATCTTCGTGCGCGGGCGTGGCGTTCACCGTCCGCGCAGCATCTCCAGCAGCCACGCGTGCATCACGGGGTTCCCCGCGACGACCGAGGTTTCCGCCACCGGGCAGGGCGCGCCTTCGAGCGTAGTCACGATACCGCCAGCCTCGCGCACGAGCAGCAGTCCCGCCGCGATGTCCCACGGCGACAGCCTCAATTCCCAGAACGCCTCGAAGCGTCCGCAAGCCACGTCGGCGAGGTCGAGCGCCGCGGCGCCTGCACGGCGCACGCCCGCCGTGGACCGCATCACGGCCGGCAGCATCGGCAGAAACCGCGCGATCTCCTCCTCGCGCGAGAAGGGAAAGCCAGTGGCGATGAGCGCATGCGACGGCTCGGTAATCCCGCTGACGCGCATCGGCGCGCCGGCATGTCGCGCGCCCCCGCCGGCCGAGGCGGTGAACAGCGCACCCGTGGCGACGTTCATGACCGCAGCGGCGGCGATCGCGCCGTCGACCAGGGCGGCGATGGACACGGCGTACCAGGGCACGCCGTGCAGAAAATTCGTGGTCCCGTCGAGGGGATCGGCGACGAAGACGAGGCCGCGCACCGCGTTGGCGTCGGGAGACCCTTCCTCGGCAAGCAGGATCGCGTCCGGGTGGCGTTGTGCGATCACGTCGGCGAGCGCCGACTCGCTCGCGCGGTCGATCTCGCTCACGAAGTCGGATCGGCTCTTCGACTCCCAGGCGAGTGACGCACGGCGCTCCGCGCCGGCACGAACCACGTCCGCGGCGCGCACCGTAGCGGCGACGCAGGTGGACAGCAATGCGCGCCGCTCGGCGTGCGTCGCCGGTGGCGCCACTGAGGACGGGCTCACGATTCCTTGCGACTCATCCGACGCGCTCATTACGTTCTCGGGATGACACGTATCTTCAGCGGAATTCAGCCGTCGGGCGAGTTGCACGTGGGCAACTACCTTGGCGCGGTGAAGAATTGGGTGGCGCTACAGCAGGGGGCGGAGTCGCTCTTCTGTATCGTGGACTATCATGCGATCACCGCTCCCTACGAGCCGATGCTGCTGCGGTCTCGGCGGCGCGACCTCGCGTTCGGATTGCTGGCGGCGGGCATCGATCCCGCACGTGCCACCCTGTTCGTGCAGTCCGACGTGCCGGAACATACCGAATTGGCGTGGATCTTCAACACCGTCACGCCGCTGGGGGAGCTCGAGCGTCAGGTGCAGTTCAAGGAAAAGGCCCAGCGACAGGACAGCGTGCTGGCCGGACTGCTCAACTATCCCGTGCTGCAGGCGGCGGACATCCTGCTCTACCGCGCCGACACCGTGCCGGTGGGTGAGGATCAGGTGCAGCACCTTGAGTTGTCGCGCGTGATCGCTCGCCGGTGGAACGCGCAATTCGCGCCCGACGCCGATTTTTTTCCGGAGCCGCAGCCGCTGCTCACGCCGACGCGCCGGATCATGGGCCTCGACGGTCAGGCCAAGATGTCCAAGTCGCTCGGCAACACGATCGGCCTGCTCGAGTCGCCCGACGAGATATGGGCCAAGCTGCGGCCGGCCGTCACGGATCCGAAGCGAATCCGTCGCACCGATCCTGGAACGCCGGAGGTGTGCAACATCTACCATCTGCACCGCGCGTTCAGCGAGCCCGCCACGGTGCAACACGTCGCCGTCCAGTGCAGCACGGCGGGTTGGGGCTGCATCGACTGCAAGAAGGTCCTGGCCGAATCCATCGAGACGGAGCTCGTTCCGATTCGCGGCCGCGCCGCGCAGCTGATGGCCGAGCCGTCCCGGGTGGACGATGCCCGCGCCGCTGGGGCGGCGAAGGCCCGCGTACTGGCCAAGGAGACGATGCGGGGTGTTCGCGACCGAATGGGCTTCGACTGATGCGAGGAGTTGGCTGAGTGGATCTCATGGAGACGCTGCTGCAGATCCTCGGCATGGCGAAGGACTGGAGCGCGCGCGCCCGGGGATTCGCCTTTCTGCTTCTGCTGCCGCTGATCATCGTCGGCGTGGCGGACTGGCGTATTCGCCGCCGGCGCTGACGTGTACGTCGGCCACGTCGCGGTCGCCCTTGCGCTCAAGACGCGTGAGCCCCGCGTGCCGATGGTGCCGCTCATCCTCGCATGCTATGGTCCCGACTGGCTGGAAACGTTTCTCGGGTTCTGGCACGGCCGGGCGGAGATGGCTCCCTACACCCACTACCTCCCGGGGCTCTTTGCCGGCGCGCTGGCCGCGGCCGCCATCTACGTGATCGTCGTCAGACGACCGGGAGGCTGGATCATCCTCTCGGGCTGGCTCCTGCACTGGCCCGCGGACTTCTTCACGGCGCACAAGGGGTTGCTCAGCCCCACCGACCGCGTGGGCCTGGACCTGTACGACCTGCCACCGGCGGACTTCGTGCTGGAGTCCGTGATCGTGCTGCTCTGCTGCGCATGGTACGCGCGCACGTTCGCTCACAGTCCGATCCAGCGACGCTGGGTCATCGCCATGGCCGCTGCCCTCGTCGGGCTGCAGGCGATGCTGGACTACGGTCTGTCGCAGGACGATGCGCCGTGGAATCCGTCGCTGGCGTCGCACGAGTGGCGGCCTCATCTTACATCGCTCGTTCCTGATGCAGAGAGGACGGCTGCCCGCATGCCTCTTGCACTCGTTGCCGTCACTTCAACAACGAGTCACGATGGCCAGCAATCGTGTGCGTGGGGTGACCACGCTGATCTGCCTCACGTGCGGGAAGGAAAAGTTCTTCACGCAGGAAGTGCCGGCGTCCGTATCGTGCGATCAGTGCGCCAGCACCGTGTTTCGAACGTTCGATACCCCCACCGAGTCCGACGAGGCGGCCATCGCCGCGCTCGAGGCGCAGGCCCGCAGCATGTCGTACGGCGACGCGTCGCCCGATACCATGCCCGGTGACCTTCACGACCTCGACGCGCGCTGACGCAGCGGCGGGCGGGAGCCCGTCATCGCCATCATCGCCGCGCAGGACGTAGACGTCACCATGATGATGGAGGTGGCGCGCATTCTGCGCGTCGACCTCCTCGTCAAGCTCTCGCTCGCCGTGCTGCTCGGCGGCATCATCGGCTTCGAGCGGGAAGTCGCCGGAAAGCCCGCGGGATTGCGGACGAACATCCTCATCTGCATCGGCGCGGCGCTCCTCATGGACGTGTCGACGCGCATCGGTCTCGCCAACGGCGTCCGCGTAGGAGATCCCGGGCGCATCGCGGCGCAGATCGTGTCGGGCGTCGGCTTCCTGGGCGCGGGGACGATCATGCAGTCGCAAGGCATGGTCACGGGGCTCACCTCGGCCGCGACGATCTGGGTCGTCGCCGCCATCGGAATGACCGTCGGCGCGGGTTACTACATCGAAGGGGTTGGCGCCGGATTGCTCGTGACGTTCGTCCTGGCGGGGCTGGGTCGGCTCGAGCACTGGGTGCGCCGTGCGCGCCGCGTGGTGAGTGCGACGATTCGTACGCGAACCGGAACACAGGAGGAGGTCGTCGCCACGACGCTCCGCGCGCACGGCATCCGCATCGAGGGCCGCCAGATATTCGACCACGAGCAGGACCGGACGTTCGAGCTGAAGCTGTCCGGACCTTCGCGGCAGTTCGACATCGCGATGGCGGCGCTGCTGGCGCGGGACGATGTGTACGGGGTCCATCTTGATTGATCGGAGGACGCTGCTGCTGGACCTCGCGGCGAAATCACGCAACTGGGCGCTCCCGCCCGACGGCGAGGCGAGGGTGAGGAAGGAAGCGCCTGCCGGGTGGAACGTGATCACCGTGGCGGCTCCCACGAGCTCGGATGGCGATGGCTCCGACGGTGGAAGCGACGAGGCTGTCCGCCTGATCGCCGGGGCCGAGGTGTATTTCGGATTCGGCTTCACCGCGGACCTGTTGCGGGCGGCCGGCGGCCTGCGCTGGATGCACACGGCGGCTGCTGGCGTGGGGAATGTGCTGAACTCCGGCATCGCCGCCACCGATATCCGCATCACGAATTCTGCCGGAATTCACGGCCCGCCCATCGCCGAGTTCATCGTCGCCGGGGTGCTGCATTTTCTCCGTGGCCTGGACGTGGCGATTGCGCAGCAACGAAAGGGGGAGTGGGACAAGTCCTTCTTCGTGGGTGTGGACTCTCCTCTGCGTGAACTCCCCGACTGTCGCGTGCTCATCGTGGGGACGGGCGGACTGGGCGGTGAGGCGGCGCGGCGACTCTCGGCCCTCGGCGCGCGCTGCGTGGGCATTCGGCGTCGACCCGAACTCGGTCCTCCGGCCGGGTTCGCCGCCGTCACTGGCATGAGTGGTCTCGAGGATGCGCTGGCCCATGCCGATATTCTCATATTGGCGGCTCCGCTCACGGATGAAACGTCGGAATTGATGACGCGCGCGCGCCTGTCGCGCTTGCCACGCGGCGCGATCGTGGTGAACGTGGCACGCGGCGCGCTACTGGATGAGGTGGCGGTCGCGGACCTGTTGTCGACGGGGCAGTTGCGCGGTGCGGTGCTCGACGTCTTCCGCCACGAGCCGCTCGACGCGTCGAGCCCACTGTGGCGACTTCCGAACGCGCTCGTCGTTCCACATGTATCCCCGGTGTCTCCACGTCGATTCTGGTCCCGGCAACTCGATCTCTTCCTCGACAACTGGCGCCGCTACGTGCATGGCGAGCCGTTGCGCAACCTCGTCAATACGCAGGCAGGATACTGAGCATATGGAGCGCATCATCAAGGCGGCCGTGGATCGTGGAGCGTCCGACCTGCACATCAAGGCCGGCGACGTGTTCCGGGCGCGCATCAACGGCAAGCTCGTCCCGCTCACCAAGCAGGCGCTGACGCCCGAGCAGACGCGCACGATCGCGCTGCACCTCATGTCGAACGAGGACGACAAGGCGCGCATCGATGCGCTGACCGACTACGACTGCTCGTGGTCGGCGAACGGGATCGGCCGCTTTCGCGTCAACATCCTGAAGCAGCGCTCGAGCTTCATGGTCGTGATGCGGGTCATCCCGTTCGAGGTGCCCACCTTCGAGAAGCTCAAGCTTCCAGCGGCGCTGGCGCGCGTCGCGGAGGCAGAGCGTGGGATGGTGCTGGTGACGGGCGTGACGGGATCGGGCAAGTCGAGCACGATGGCGGCCATGGTCAACTACATCAATGTGCACGAGAACCGGCACATCCTGACACTCGAGAATCCGATCGAGTTCCTGCATACCGACATCCAGAGCTCGATCACGCAGCGCGAGATCGGCTCCGACACCATCGACTTCAAGATGGGATTGCGGGCGGCACTGCGTCAGGACCCCGACGTCGTGATGATCGGGGAGATGCGTGATGCCGAGACGATCGACACGGCGATCAAGGCGGCGGAGACGGGGCACCTGCTCATCTCCACGCTGCACACGCCGGATGCGCAGAGCACGATCATGCGCATCATGGCGATGTTCGCCCCGGAGGAGCAGGAGGTCGTGCGGATCCGTCTCAGCGAGACGCTGCATTCCGTCGTGTCCCAGCGTCTGCTGCCCCGTGCCGACGGGAGCGGGCGAGCGGTCGCGGCGGAAATTCTCATCGTGACGCCCGCCGTGCGCGACATGATCGCCGATGGCAGGCGAATCGGAGAGATCCGTGACTACATCGCGGATGGACGCGATCAGTACGGCATGCAGACGTTCGACCAGCACCTCTCCGATCTGGTCCAGGAGGGTATCGTCACCTTCGACACGGCGATGGGCGCAGCGACCAATCCGTCGGACTTCGAGCTCAAGATGCGAATGTTCCGGCGAGACGTCTCCTCCGCACCGTCTGCTGCCGCACCGGCGAGTGCAGCGGCGAGGACGGCGAGTGCCGAGCCGCCGTCGTCCGGCCTGGACGGCGTGACGCAGGGTGCCGTCGCCTTCGACTTCCTCAATACATGATGAACCTGAACGGAGTACTCGCGCCCGTCGTCACGCCATTCGACGCGGACGGTGCGGTGGATGACGATGCGTTCGTCGTGAACATCGGCGCGCATCTCGCGGCCGGGCTGCACGGCGTGGTCGTCGGCGGGTCCACGGGAGAGGCGGCGTTGCTGGACGAGGACGAGCGCGCCCGGCTGGTCGAACTCGCACGCAGCGCACTGCCGAGCGATCGGACGCTGCTCGTCGGCACCGGGGCCGAGTCGACGCGAGCCGTGATCGCGCGCAATCGAGTGGCCGCCGAGCGTGGCGCCGACGGCGTGCTGGTCGTGGCGCCGCACTACTATGGCGACGCGATGACGCCGCAGGCGTTGGAGGCGCACTATCTGCGCATCGCCGACGTGAGTCCCGTGCCGGTGCTGCTGTACACGATTCCCAAGTACATGCACTTCGCACTGCCTGCCGACGTCGTGTCCGTACTGGCGCGGCACGAGAACGTGGCAGGCATGAAGGACAGCTCGGGTGATGCGACGCTGCTGCGAGGCTATCTCGCCTCGCAGAGCGAGTCGTTCAAGGTGCTGACGGGGAGCGGCGCGCTGTTCGGTGAAGCGCTTGGACTCGGCGCGTACGGGGGGATCCTCGCGGTGGCGCTGTTCGCGCCCTCGCTGGCCCTGGACATTTTCGCCGCGCACAGGAATGCGCGAGAAGGCGAGCGTACGTCGGCGCAGTCCCGGCTCACGCCGCTCGCCACGCGGATCGTTGCCGGCATGGGTGTCGCAGGGGTGAAGGCGGCGCTCGACGCCATCGGGCTGCATGGCGGTGCGCCGCGGTCACCGCTGCGTCCGGCAGCAGCGGACGCCATCCGCCTCGTACGTGAACTGGTACGGAGCGCCGAGCTCGTACCCGCGCGTTGATGTCCGCGGTGCAGGGTGGCCTGGCTCACGACCACCCTCCCCATCTCGATACGCTGGCGCGTGAGGCGCGTCCCGCCGGCGGCGCCGCCGAAGCACGAGCTCGGGCCTACGCCGAGGGGATTCTCACGCTGGCGGGATTCACCGTGTCGCGGGCATCGTTCGACTATTCGCAATTCCCGGGACGATTCGGTACGCCGGCCGGCGGTGCGATGCTCGGCGTCGCCACCGTCGCAGCGGCCATCCTCGGTCTGACGGGTGCGGGCCGCGCAGCGCTCGTGGCGTTGTGCGTTGGCGGGTTCGCCGTCGCCGGACTCGCGTACGCGATGCTGGGGGATGGCGTGCTGACCCTTCCGATCCAGCGCGCGACCAGTGAGAACCTCATCGCAACGCGGGGCGATGATTGTCCGCGCGTGTGGCTCGTGGCGCACCTGGACAGCAAATCGCAACCGGTGCCGTCGCTGATCAGGATGACCGGCGTCTCGCTGCTGCTATCGTCCGTCGTGACGGCGCTGGCGGCGAGCCTTCTGCAACTACTGGCCGCTCCGCATCGTACCATGTGGTGGGCCGCGATCATCCTGGCGGTCGTCGGAGCTCTACCCGTGATGGCGAGCGTGGTAGGCGTGGATTCCGATGGCGCGGTGGACAACGCATCGGGCGTGTCCGCGGTGCTCGCCGCGGCAGCGCAGGTTCGGCCGGGGACGGCCGTCGGTGTATTGTTGCCGAGCGCAGAAGAGCTCGGGCTGGCGGGTGCGCGCGCATGGGCACGCAGCATGTCCAACCAGACGAATGCGGGTGTGGCATTGAACTGCGATGGCGTCGATGACGCGGGAGAGCTGACGATCATGTATTCGGGCGAACGGCCGACGCGGTTGATCGACACGCTGACGAGGCTCGCGGCGAATGCTCCGCGCGCGCGGCGCATGCCGTTGGGTCTGCTCACCGATTCCGTGGCGCTGGCCGACCGCGGATGGACGGCCGTGACGGTGAGTCGTGGCTCGCTTGGCACGCTGCGGCGCGTGCATCGGCCGTCCGATTCCCTGGCCAACCTCCGCGGAACGGGGATCGGAGACGTCGCGACCCTGCTCGCCCGTGCAGTGGAGGCGCTCGCCTGATGGAGATCGTCATTCTCGTCGCCATCGTGCTGCTCGGGCTCGTGATGATCCCGTTCGGCCTGCCCGGGACGTGGATCATGGCAGCGGGCGCGCTCGGCTACTCGCTACTCGTGCCGAACTCGATCAGCATCTTCACCACCGTCGTCGTCGCACTGATGGCGCTCGTGGGCGAGATCATCGAGTTCACGCTCACGGCCAGGTACACGCGCAAGTATGGCGGATCCCGGCGTGCGAGCTGGGGGGCGATCATCGGCGGCATCGTCGGCGCGATCATGGGCGTGCCGGTGCCCGTCATCGGTTCTGTGATCGGCGCGTTCGTCGGTGCGTTCGTCGGCGCGTTCGTCGCGGAGTTGACGCAGGGCAGCGTCGGCAGCGCGACGAAGGTCGCGACGGGCGCCCTGATCGGGCGAGCGGTCGCGGCGGCGATGAAGGTGGGGATCGGCATTGCGATGGCGGCGTGGATTCTCTTCGCCGCGATGGTGTAGCCCCCTCGACGTCGTCTATTGCAGCCGTGCCACCCGGGTGGCGGCGTCATCGGTCAGAGGACGGAGCGCCGGATCGCAGTCCTTCCACAGCACCATGAAGCGCCGATACCGCGAGAGCGCGAGCGCGCGCTCGCCGCGGCGATCGTGAATCTGTGCCTGGCGATAGAGCGCGGGGGCCAGGTAGACCAGATCATAGGGCGAGTTTTCACCGAAGGTGCCGTACCAGCGCAGCGCCTCGTCGTCGCGACCGAGCGCGTGCAGCAACTCGGCCCGCAGGTAGCGCTCGTACGGCTGGGAGACGAAGCCCGACGTCCACGCCGCCACGAACGGCGTGGCGCGCGCACCTCGCTCGAGGCTCGCGAGCGCAAGCGCGGACTGTCCGCGCGCGTGCTCGTGCTCGGCGCGAATGCTGAAGGCGAATCCAGTAGCGAGCGCGACGCGGCCGGTGGGATCGGGAAGCGTTGCGAGGTCGGCAAGCGCGCGTGCGCGCCCTTCGTCGTCGCCCGTGCGGGCGCTGACCATCCCGGCGAGATACCGGCGCGCGATCGGATGCAGCGCAGCCTGAGTATGCGGCCAGAAGCGCGCGCTCGCATTGTCCGTCTCGGCCGGCGGGAGCCGCAGCAGGTCGTCGCGAACGCGGCGCAAATCGGCCGTGGACGTCGAGAGGAACGGCGCCATGCTGAGAAGCATCTGGTACTCGAGCGCCTCGGTGGGCGCGAATGCGGATGCGCGCGAGAGCTCAGCGCGCGCCTCCGTCCATCTACCCTGCGCGAGAGCCAGATGCGCCAGCAGCAGCCACCCGAAGCCCTGCTGCTCGGGGGGCCGCAGCGGGTCCACGAACGGACGTGCGAGCGCGCGCGCGCCTTCGACATTACGGCCGAGCACGGACACGTACCAGACCGACAGTGCCAGCCAGAAGCCGCGATCGTGCTCGAGCTGCGTTGCGATCGATCCCCGCGACAGGCTGTCGCCGAGCGAGAACGCGCGCAACGCGCGCGACGCGAGCATGGCGCGCGGCGTCCCGACGGACCGCTCGTACTGCGCGAGAAGGGAATCGGCCTCTGACACTCGACCCTCGAGCGAAGCGACCTCGGCGAGGTGCTGCAGTGCGGGCCAGTACGTGGGATCGAGCGCCAGTACGCGCTCCCATGCCGTGCGGGACTCCGCCAGCGAGCGACCGCGCTTCCAGTTGTGATGAAAGAGCACCTCACCGAGCAGGACCCACCCGTCGGTATCGTCGTACGTCTGCACGACCGACGTCGCGAGCGCCTCCGCAGTGTCGGCGGCGCCGCGCGTGTAGGCGGCGAACCCGTCGATCAGCATTCGATCGCGTGACGACAGGCGACCGGACTGCCGGACTGCCTGCGCGGCCGCCGCGCGTTCGATGTCGGGTCGCAGCATCCACGACGCCGTGCTTGCGAGCCCATACCACGCCAGCGCGAACGAGCTGTCCGCCTCCACGGCGCTCTGGAACGCAGCCAGTGCCGAATAAAGGTCGTTCGCGCGATAGGCGTTGCGCCCCTGGAGATAGGCTTTCAGCGCCTCGAGCGACGAGGTCGTGACGGCCGCCAGTTGTGCGAGCCGCTCGTGCGGGCCGGCTCCCTGCGCAACGGCGAGTTGCGCAGTGAGGCGGTCGACCACATCGAAGAGTGCGGCTTCACTTCCCTCGGCGTTGACGCGGGCGAGCGGGCCGGTGCCGCGTCGCATGCCGTACAGCGCCGCGCTCGCCTGCAAGCGACCAGCACCGCCGACGATGGTTCCAAGCACGAACTGGGAGGCGCCGAGCCGCGAGGCGATCTCGCGCGCCCGATCCACATCCAGCAACTCGTTGCCCGCCGCAAGCGTCGTAGCGGCAATGACGGCGCGGGGATCGATCGTGTGCAGGCCGGCGGCGCCGTCGAGACTGGTACTGAGCAGGTCCGCCATTCCCGCGCGCAGAAAATGAAGTCTGGCGCTTCCGCTCACCGTGAAGGGGAAAATCGCGACGCCCTGTTCGCGGCGCGGCGACCGTGTCTCGTACCATGCGAGGGCGGCCAGCGACAGCAGTGCGACCATCGCACTTCCAAGCGTCAGCATGCGGCGACGAGAACGTAACCTCGATCCGCCGCCCGCCCGCGCCTCGTGGTGCGCGATGCGCGCTCGCGGCGCGAGCCCGCGGTGCCACTGGGAGTGTCGACGCATGGAGGCGACGGCTCGTGCGTGAAGCGCTTCACGCCGCAGCGGCGGAATCAGCGCGTATACGGCGCGCTGCACCATTGGCGGCGCGATTTGAAAGCGATGCGTGCCGGCAACCGGCGCGAGGACGTTCGCCACGGCTGTTGCGCTGATTGCCGTCGCCGCGTCGTCCAGCGACAGGTCGGCGATGGACGCGATCTCACGCAACTCCGCGGGGGCGTCGAGCACTGCGGCACCCTCGACGAGCCGTAACGCAGTACCGTCGAGGCGCGCGAGGTCGCGCTGGACTCCGAGCTGTGCGGCGTTGGGGACGGTGAAGGCGCGATGCTCCAGTCCAGAGATCGTGCGGCCGCTGCGCTCGTCGGCGGTCACGAGGAGTCGCTCGTCGATCAGCCCTTCGATGGCTGCCGCGACGTACCGCGGGATGCCGTCGGTATCGTGATGCAGCGATCTCGCCAGTGCTTCGCCGTCGTCACCCTGCAGGGTCGATGAGTGTTCCAGCAGCGTGCGCACGTCGGCGAGGGAGAGCGGCGCGAGTGGTACCGTGATGGCCGCATCGCGGTCGCCAGGTACGCGCATCGTGCTCGCAGGTTCCTCGTCACCATCGATCGTGCACAGGAAGAGCACGGGACCGTGCGCTGCCTCGGCCACGGCGAGCATGAGTTCGCGACTCGCCGGATCCACGTCGTCGAGTCGGCCCACGTCGACCAGCACGGGTCCATCCTCCGAGATCGCTTCGAGCGCCTCGCGCACCGCAGTCGCGAGCGCGTGCGGAGAGGGAAACGCGTCTCGTGCCGGCAGGTGAGCGAATCGCGCTCGTACCTCGGGCAGGAGCGCGGCGAGGTCCGCGAGGCTTTCCGGACCGAGCCCGCCGAGCGCCGGCGAAGGCGCCAGCTCGTCGAGCATCGCGCGTGCGGCGGCGAACGGTGCGCTGGCGGATGACGGCGAGAGACGGGCGGGTGCGAGCACCACGACGTTCGCCGAGGTCTCACGCACCCATCGGGTGAACTCCTCGCGGAGCCGGCGCGCGCCCATCCCGGGCCGGCTGTCCAGCCGCGCGAGTCGTGACGTGCCGTCGCCCGTTCGTCGCCAGTGCGCGGACAATGCGGCGAGTGCGGACCCGCGCCCCACGCAGGGCAGCAGTGACGGAGCCTGCTGGGCCCCGGAGCCGCGTCGCGCCGAGTCGCTTCGGGCCGCTGCGCCGAGCGTATCGGCCAGTCGAACGAACTCGCGCGAGGGTACGACGTCGAGCTCCTCCCGGAGCCGTGTGACGAACGCGCCGTGCGACGCGAGCGCATCGATCGTGCGCCCGTCGCGTCGCAGTGCGTCGATGAGCCGCCGACAGGCACTCTCATCGAGCGGCGCTCGCTGCGTCCACGCTCGCGCGATCGCCACCGATTCGCGCCGTTCGCCCCGCCGCTCCGCCCCGTCGAGCAGCCGCTCGAACGAGACCGTCAGGCGCCGACGCAGGCCGGAGCGCTCGGATTCCAGCCAGGTTCTGAGCGCCGACTCCGCACGATCGTCGACTCCGTGAAGAAAGTCACCGCCCCAGCGTCCGACGGCAGCGGCATGTCGCCCGGCCTCCACGTCGAGCTCGAAGCGTGTCGCGTCGACCTCGAGGTCACGGGCTGCGAGCCGTACCATGTCGGACGAGATGACGAGCCGATCGCCGAGCAGCCGATGCAGCTCGAGCAACGCCTGTCGGAGGGAATGGCGGGCGCGCAGCTCGACGCGCTCCCCCCAGAGCAGGGCGGCGAGCTCGGACCGCGCACTGCCGCGTGCGTGACGCGCCAGGTAGGTGAGCAGGACGAGTGGCTTGCGTCGGCGAGAGAGCACGTCGCCGTCATCCGTCTCGAGTCGAAGCTCGCCGAGCGTGAACAGCCGCATAGGCCGACCGGTGACGGACCGAAGCGCACCAGGCACGCATGTCGTTGCGTCGCAGACGATTGACGCCCGCATTGACGGTCGTCTGCGCTTCGCGGCTAATGTAGCCCTCCTTACCGGAAGCGCCAGACGGAGCGCGCGTTCGCGCGTATTCGTGACCTGGTCGGCCGGACACCGGAGGCATCATGATTCGGCTCTCGAGCGCGAGGCGCGCGGCACAACCGGTTGGTCAGCGACGTCGCCCAGGACGTGTGGTCATGCTGGGCGTTCTCTCGGCGACGCTTGGCTTCGGCATGGTGGCCGAGTCACAGGTCGTGCACGGCGGCGTGCCGAGGGATCTCAAGCCGCTGACGACGCTGCAGAGCCTGGGCGGCGCCAAGCTCCCCTGGCTCGTCGCGATCAATCCGAGCGCAAACTCCGTGGCGATCGGGTCGTGCCAGGCGGTCTACATCGATCTGAAGGACGAATTCGGCAAGGAGACGCCGCGCAATCCGACGGGTATGCGCGTCTCGATGCAGGATTTCGACTGGACGGCGTCCGGTGGCCAGGGCACCGCCGCGGTCGGCGTGTACAATGGCGCAAGCGCATGGTCGGTGTGCGCCTGTCAGGCGGCAGCGCCCGGCGCCACGATCAACGTCATGGCGGTGTATCCGGCGCGCTCGCTACCGGAGAAGGCGCGCGTCAAGGGACTCGCCTTCCGCTCCTACATAGAACTGCCGATTGCGGCGGCGCGCGGAACGTCCAATCCGCCCGGCTGCGATCAGTTGAAGACGACGACCGTCGCCATCTCGGTGCCGCCTGCCAGTCCGCCGGCCGTGGGCAGCCCGGGCGCGGTCGACGTGTCGCCGCCCGGCGCCACGGCGCCACCAACACAGGCGCCACCAACACAGGCGCCACCAACACAGGCG
>JAJAYP010000294.1 GCA_026786185.1 Gemmatimonadaceae bacterium | reverse complement strand
GGCGCCACCAACACAGGCGCCACCAACACAGGCGCCACCAACACAGGCGCCACCAACACAGGCGCCACCAACACAGGCGCCACCAACGCCATCACTGCCGTCGCAACCGGTCCCGCTCACCGGCGCGCCGACCGAAGGGCTGCCCGCGCCGAGCGGCATCGTCGCCGTCGGCACGCCGTCGCGCGCGCATCTCACATGGAACGCGGGTCGAGGGGCCCGCAGCTATTCGGTGCGCCGGTGGAGCGCGCTCAACGCGGACTGCTGTCGCAACTCCGCGAGCGGGCTCACTGCTCCCGCGTGGGACGACTCGAATTTCCCACTGCCGGGCGCGTACATGTTCGAAGTCACGACGACGTACGCCGATGGCCAGACGCGAAGCGCCACGATCAGCTACACGCGGCCGGATCCCGTGAATCCAGCGGGATTCGCCGCGACACAGTCGGGCGAGGGCAGCGTGACACTCTCGTGGCAGGCCGTGCCAGGCGTGTCCTTCTACCAGGTGTGGGGCCCGGGCATCGCCAGCACGGGCGTGAGCATTCCCGGCACGACGCATCAGGTCACGGGGATCGCTGCAGGCGCCCACCAATGGACGATCGGGAGCTTCTACGTGCCCGGTCCGGTGAGTACCGCTGGCACGTCGTTCAGCAAGGCGTCGCTGCAGGTGCCGTCCACCGTCGCCGCGGCGCCACCGGTTCCGTCGCCCGCCGCATCGCCACCCGCCTCCGCTCCCCCTTCCGCAGCCTCGTCCACGGGACGCTATCGCATCGTCGCGACCGGCTTCCGCGTGCTACACGAGACGAAGGACCACGCCCTCTCGCTGGACGGGCATGGCGACGAGGTGTACGGCGCGTTCGCCATGTTCCACTTCGATCGGCGCACCAGCAAGCTGCTGGATCAGGACCTTCGCAAGACCAGGAACATCGGGGAGACTGGCGCGTCGGATCCCACCCGTCTGAAGGGAGGGACGTGGACCACCAAGGGTGGATTTCGTGCGGGTGACGTGTTTCCCGCCGTCGCCGACCCGGCGAAACGCTACGGTGCGCAGCCGACCGACGTCTCATTCCCCTTCCTCGTCTGGGATGGGACGCTGACCGGCGGCCAGGACGCCGTGCTGCTGTTGCCCACGATGTGGGAGTACGACGGCAACGAAGGGGGTTACGACAAATGGTTCGCGAACGAGATGTCGGAGGTGTCCCGGATCTGGTCCGATCAGGCCGTGCAGGGAGCGGTTGCCGGCACTACGCTCGCTCTCATGACGCCACCAGGTACGGTGGAGACCTCGTTCGGACCGCACATCAACGTCGGTGCGATGGACTGGTCGTTCAGGGGCCTCGCCCTCGGCCCGCTGCCGGCCCTGCTGAACAGCTCATTCGACCGGCCGATCGGATCGGGGATCTCGGGGGTGTCCGGAACCTCAGGCATCGTGTCGGGGGTGGTGCTGCCGCGACGCGCCGTCGTGATCACGCGTGAGATCGTGGAGGCCGCGCTCGCGAAGCTTGCGCAGAGTGCCGCGGTCGGTCAGGCCATGCTGGCACCTGCCGCCCCGGGCTTTCCCGCCACGTGGGTACCGGGCGTGCCAGCCGGCACGATCGCCGTTCCGCTCTTCGAGCGTGGGAGCGCCGACCTGCAGGGACAGTACGTGCTCTACCTGCAGGTCGAGCGAGTTCCATGACGCCGCAACTTCTTGCGCGGCAG
The DNA here is from genome assembly GCA_026786185.1 of Gemmatimonadaceae bacterium. Lineage (GTDB taxonomy): Bacteria > Gemmatimonadota > Gemmatimonadetes > Gemmatimonadales > Gemmatimonadaceae > AG11. The sequence continues at coordinate 4,122 of JAJAYP010000294.1, read as the reverse complement.
ACGATTGACGCCGGCGTTGACGGCCGTCTGCGCCTCGCCGCGTATGTACCGCTTTTCACAGGATACGTCAGCCGGCCCGCGCACCCCGCGCGTGGCCGCGACACCAGTTCTGGCGTGTCAAGCACCGGAGGCGTCATGGCTCGTCTCATCAACTCTCGGCCCGCTGCGCACATGTTCAGCCGGCGTCGCGTCACGGCACGTCTCACGGCACTGACACTCCTGTCACTCGGCCTGCTCGCGTCGTCCGGCACGACGGCGTCCGCGCAGTTCGGTGGCCTCAAGCGTCTCAAGGAGCTCAAGGACGCGGTGAGCAAGCCCGACTCCGCGGCCAAGGCGAAGGAAGCGCTCGAGAAGCTCCAGCACGTCTCGAACGGTGAGGTCGGCACGCCCATCGACACGAGCACCAGGGGACCGGGGCTGTTCTCACGGGCCAGGTCGGCCGTGGTGGGCGCGTCGGACAAGTTCGAGAAGGTGACGGGCGTGTCGACGAAGGACGCGGTGCTTGCCGCATCCGGCGCCGGCCTGGCGGGGATCGCAGCCAAGAAGATGGGGGTGGATCCGGCCAGCCTCGCGGGCAACGCGCTCGGCAAGGCGAACGAACTCGCGCAGAAGAAGGCCGCGCTGTCGAGGGCCGGTTCCTCTCCCGGTGCCGCGTTGAAGGGTGCGTTGACGGGTGCGCCCAATGCGGCGGGAATGCAGCAGATGCAGGCGATGCAGCAGCAGATGCAGGCATTGCAGGCCATGCAGGGAAAGGCGATGTCGGCCTCGACGCGTGGCATAGCGGGGCTGGTGGGGATGCCCGACGCGCAGCTCATGCTCACGTTCCAGCAGGAGATGATGCAGGTCGCGATGGACGCGACGACCGGCAATGCAGTGGCGCGCGCGAAGCTCGACGCATGGAACACCTTGACGGACAAGTACGACGCGGACGCCATGGCGCTTTCGGTCGCGGCGAGTGGTGGGGACATGGCGGCGTTGGCGAAGATGCAGGCCATGCAGGTGGGGATGATGCGCGAGTGGTTGAAGTTGCACGCCAAGCGGTGATCACGATCAGTTGGTGAACACGTCGCATCACGCCCCTCCCTGCCCGAGATCCCATGACGAATCCCTCTGCCCTCAGCGGAACGACGAGTACCGGACTGGCGCCGAACATCGCCGGCACACTCGCCTATGTGCTCGGCCCGATTACCGGAGTGATCTTCCTGGTGCTCGAACGGGAGAACCGCTTCGTGCGATTTCACGCCGCTCAATCGATCGTCACGGGCGTGCTCATGATTGCACTCTCGATCGGCCTTTCCATCGTGTCGACGATGCTCGCGTTCGTGCCGATACTCGGTTGGCTGGCGGCCATCCTGCTTTCCTTCGTGATCGGCTTCGGCAGCCTCGCGCTCTGGCTCGTGCTCATGTGGCGCGCGTTCCAGGGCGATGAGTGGGAGCTGCCGGTCGCGGGCGCACTCGCTCGGCGACTCGCGCCGGCGAGAGTCGCGTCGTGAGACGAGTGTGCAGGACGCTTGCCCTCATCGTCCTCGTGACACCGGGAGCGCAGTGGCACGTGCAGGATCTTCGCGCCCAGGCGCCGTCGGCCGGAGCGTCGGGGGCGGCCGGCCGATCCGTCGTTGGCACCTACAACGGCTGGAGCAACTACTCGGTGTGCGCATGCCTCGCGGCGACAGCGGGCAGCGAGGCAGTGATCACGGCGACGTATCCCGCCCCGAGCGCCGTGCAGAACGGAACACATGTGGAAGGGGTGAGCTCGTCGGCCGCGATCATGGGACCATCCACGGGCGGCACGTCCATTACGCCAGTGGGTGGGACATCGATGGCCACTGGCGCGAACGGTTCTCCGCTTCCTCCGATCGGCCTCGTCGCCGATGCCTCATCCATCTCGTCAATCGTCTCGGCACTCCTGACGATCGGTGGCGCGAGCATTCCAGTCAAGCATGTGGCCGGCGGTTCGGTCGCGTCGGGCATGGCGATGGGAAAGAGTGGGACAGCGCGCGCGCCGAGGCGAGGCCGTTCACCGTTGGCGCGGACGTCATCGTGGATGGGAAGGGCGTGCACTCGGTCGCGTCGACCGCCGGTGGTCCCCCCGCCATTCCCAATCTTTTCGTGACGCTGGACGCGAGGACGTCGCCGGGTTGGATCGCGTGGTACGAGGACTTCGTCCTCAAGGGAAATGGTGGCGCCGCCAGGGAGAAGTCGCTCGCGCTGGAGCTACGCGGTGCCAACGGCGTGTCCATGATCACGCTCAAGGGTCATGGCGTAGGCATCGTCAGTCTTCGGGCGAGGGAACTGAACCAGCCGCGCCGCGTCACTCTCCTGGCTGAGCTCTACGTGACGCGACTGGAGATGGTGGGTCCGGGCGCGGTATCGACGTCGCCGTGACGACTTCTGCACGCGCGCCAAGGTGATTCGCTTCCGTTGCGCGCACGAACCCTTCCACCACACGGTGATGCGCATGGTCGTCCAAAGGTGGGCAACAGCGGTCCTTCTCACCGCGCTTCTGATGGCATCGCGCTCGGCCGATGCGCGCGGGCAGTGGGCCGTGACGATAGCGCCCACCATGGATCCGCTGCCGCTCGGATTCTGCGGCGCCGTGCGACTGCAGTTGCTCGACGAAACCGGCAAGGACCGACCGCGCAATCCGGCGGGTCAACTGATCGGAATGGCCGACTTCGACATGAGCGTGACGTCGTCCGACACACGGGCGGTGGTAGGCCAGTACATCGACGCGAGCCACTGGTCGGTATGCGCGTGTCATGCGGGTGTGGCGGGCGCAATCGCGACGATCACGGCGTCGTATCCCGCGCGGCATCTCGCGCCCGCCTCACGTGTTCCCGGCGTCGCGTTCCAGAAACAGGCGACGCTCACTCTCACGCGGGGAGCGGGACAGGCGAATCCCCGGGGCTGCGACGCACCGCAGCCAGCGGCGATCGTCGCGGCCGGGGTGACTGCTGGCGGCACTTCCGTCACGGCGAGTGCGGCGCCGCTCACCGTCGTTGGAGCCGACGTCGCCTCCGGCGTCGTAGCCGTCGCACCGGGACGAGTATCTGGTGCCGTGCCGGCTTCAGGGAATGATGCGACGAGCGTCGGTGGAGGCGCATCCATCGGTCAAGGCCTGATCACCGGGCCGCCGTCGAGCATCGCACCCACGAGCAAGTCGAAACCGACGCCCGCACCGACACCTCCCGTGCCCGTCGGTCCGGAGCCGAAGGACGTGCAGATCTTGGGAACACCCGCCGAGGCGGTCATAAGCTGGTACGCGCCCTACACGTACGGCTCGCCTGCGCCCACGGGCTACACCGTGGAACGATGGAAGCAGTCGGACCCGGCATGTTGCCGAGCGACGTCGCCGGTACTCACGGCCCGCGAGTGGCGGGATCCGGTGATGTGGAGCGGAGTCTGGATGTACAAGGTCATGGCCATGTATGCCGATGGTCGCCGAGGCTCGGCGCAGCGGTCGTATACCTACGCCGGCCCGACGATTCCGACGGGGTTCAAGGCGGTGCAGGTGGGGAGGGACAGTGTGGTGCTCACGTGGAACAAGGTGAGTGGCGCCTCATACTACCTCGTGGGTGGGCCGCCGACGAACGTCATGTTTCGCGCTGATAGCCCGCGCGCGGTAATCACCGGCGTTCCGGTGGGCAGCCACACCTGGAAGCTCGCCTCGATGTACGAGGCGAAGACTGGCGACGCGTCGCCCCCGAAGCAGAGCAGCGCATTCGAGCACGCAAGCGTCGCGGTGGTACAGCGTCAGTATCGAATCATCGCGGAGGCGCTTCGCGTCACGCAGGCAACCGTCGACGATCCGTGGTCGGGCGATGGGCGGTGGGATGAGGTGTTCGTCACCTCACTCGCGGAGCTCTTCGATCACAAGACCGGAAATCTCCTGACGCGTCTCCCTCCAGTCGTGAGCGTCGTCCATGGTGACGTCGCCAAGTACCCATCGCCGGAAGGTGTGCGCGCCGGTTCCGCGTCAGCGGATGGCGGCATCCGGCACGGAGACGTCGTCACGCCGATCGTCGGCCCACCCGCCGCCCGCGCAGGCGGGGGCCCGCCGCCGGGGCGCGGGGGAGGTGGGGGGGGGGGCGGGCCGCCCCCGCAGGAGGGGCACCCCCGCAG
>JAJAYP010000293.1 GCA_026786185.1 Gemmatimonadaceae bacterium | reverse complement strand
GACGACACGACCGGTTCGTGCGTCCCGCCAGCGACGTGCAGCCTCCCAGTCGCAAACCTTCGACGCGGGGTCGCGCGGCGCGCGACCGTCGTTCAAAAGATGCCTTCGGAGTGCGGGTTGAAATGGACCTCCCGGACCATGCCCGGCAACTCGATGTGCTCGTAGTAGTCGGATTCCAGCTCGATGTGGCGCCCATCGCGTTGCAGCGTCACCAGGCCAGCCGCCTCCGGAAGGCCGAGAGAATCGGCCTGCACGCGCAGTCGGCGAAGGATCTGTGCATCGCTATTGTGCGCCGCAAAGCGCACCTCCTGCCGCATCGCATCCTGAAACTGGTAAAAGCGGAAGTACACCTCGCCGGCATTGACGCCGAAATACGCGACCACGGCGATGATCAGCAGCGTCACGAGACACCCGAGCGCCCCCTTTCCCGCACGGCGTCTCACCATTGCGACTGAGCCCCCTCGATCATGTCGTTGACGATGCGCTTGATTGCGTCGCGCCGCCCGCCGGCTTCATCTCGCTCGGCATACTCGCCCTCGGCGCGCAGCCCCTTTCTCTCGAAGATCGTCTTTCCCGTCGTCTGATCGACGATCTCGACATCGAGCACGAGCTGCAACCTGCGGCGGGTAGCGGTCGCCTGCCGCTGATTCGCGGCATATGCTGCGGGCACGTCGACGTCGTACGTACGGATGATGCCGCGCACGAGTGCATCGGCGCGCTCCTGCGGCGCGTCACGCACGCCGAGTCGAGGCTGAAAATCCCGGCGCATCGCGTCGAACAGTTCGCGCTGGAGCTCCGCGGTCGGCGTTTCGTTCTCGAACGGAAGGATCGCTATGGTCCGGATGTGCGACGGCAAGCCCCCTCCCGCGAAGCCGTATCGCGTGACGCACGCGGTGGCCAGCAGAAGGAGCACGGGCACCAGCCTAATACAGGCGCCAGATCGCGGGATCGAACGGAGGGACGGCATCTGAGCGTTGAATGACGAGCAGGAGCGTGCGGCGATCGGATTCGTTTCGATACTGCACCGACTGATCGGTCGCGCGCTCAACCCACTCCTGCAGCCGGCCGCCGTCCACGCGCTCGAGTCGCGTCAGGGTGTCTCCACGGAAGGTCGCGCGCCAGCGAACCGGTGCCCCAATGTCGGCGCGAATCACCCCCGCGTCAACGCGTACCACCGTATCGGCCTCGGGAGGGATGTCGAGTCGGCCCAACGCTGCCCAGAGCAGGGCTCGGGGCGGAACGAGCCGACGTGCGGCCGCCGGACCGGGAACCTGCAGTGAGTCGCCGATCAGGACGGCCGCGCCGCCTCCGAATCCGCCACCGAGAAAAAAGTCGAGCCGCACGGAGTCGGGCGAGGCGATGCGCGCCACGCCGTCTCCGCGCGCGCTCATCTCGCCGTCGCGGAGATCCCACTTGAAGACGACCTTGCGCGTGCCGCTCGGTAACGTGCCGGTGGGTAGTTGTCGATTGGGTACCGGCGCTCCCTGCAACGGTGCAACGCGCGGTGGCGCGCATCCCGCGCCGGCCACAAGGCAGGCGAGTAACGCGACACGACTAGCGAACGGTAATACGAACAATGCGGTCTCCCTGGACGATGCGGTCGAAGACATCGGCGCCTTCGATCAGCTGCCCGAACACGGTGTAGCCGCCATCCAGATGCGGCTGCGGCGAGTGCGCGATGAAGAATTGGCTGCCGCCGGTGTTCGGACCCGACAGCGCCATGCCCAGCGTACCCCGAAGATAGCGCCGACGATTCAGCTCGTCGCGAATCGCGTGGCCTGGTCCACCGCTGCCGTCGCCTCGCGGATCACCGCCCTGTACCACGAAATTCGGGACCACGCGGTGAAAGCGCTGGCCATCGAAGTAGCCTCGCTGTGCGAGCGCGACGAAATTATGGACCGTGAGCGGGGCGTCTGCGGCGAAGAGCGCCAGCTCGAACTCGCCCCTCTCCGTCGAGATGCGCGCGATTCGGGCCGACGCGGTCGTCGACTCGCGTGCCCGCGCCAGATACCACGCCATCGGTCTCGCATCGCCTGTGTCGTCACGCCAGCTGGCGAATCGCGGAATGCGCGCGGCTGCGGCCCGTTCGAGGGGATGCCTAGGCCGTGACACAGCATCCAGCCTTCGGAGCGTCGACGCGGCGATCGCTGACCCTCGGCCCGCCAGCGCCGAGTCCACGAGCGACCAGAATGCCAGGCGCGCGTCGGCATCGGTGTCACGCTCTGCGCGCGCATGTGCGTCGAGCGCGGCGATCACGTCCGCATCGCGTGCGCCACGGGCCAGACCGCCCAACGCTGCGGTCCGTACGCCGACGTCGGCGTCCTCGAGCGCGAGACGCAGCGTGGCGCGAACGCGGGATCGGACGGCCGCACTGTCAGCGAGCGCGGCAACCGCGCCCGTCGCCGCGGCGCGCACGCGCTCGTCGGGGTCACGACGCCACAGCTCGAGGCGATGCAGCGACGCGTCCGCGTTACCGCGGGCGTCGACCTCGAGGACTGCGGCGCGATGCTGCCACTCGGTACTGGTGCGCCACGCACTGGCATGCTCGCTCGTGATACCGCGTCGCGCAGCCGCCACGGCGATCGTGCGCTGCACGATGAAGGTGGTGTCGACACGGAGGGCCGTCGTCCAGTCGGTCGCCGACGAGTCCAGCACCTCCTCGAGCGACTGGGCCGCAACGAGTCGTACCGCTGCATCAGCGTCCCCCAACGCCGCCAGGATCTCGGAGCGTGCGATCTGCCCGTAACTGGCGAGGGCGCGTACAGCG
>JAJAYP010000292.1 GCA_026786185.1 Gemmatimonadaceae bacterium | reverse complement strand
TCGTCGCTGCGCGACTCGAGACGCCGTCTCCAGGAACGCCCGCTCCCTCCCGCTTTCCATCACGTGCGGACGGCGCTTGCGCCGACCGCGCTCCGAATTCCGCACGCCGCCCGCGCTCCGCCGCACGACGCGCCGTACGCCTCTCGCCGTACGTCGATCGTACCGTCCACGCTGGAGATTTCGCCTTGACGTCGTTCTCTCGTTCGTTGCTGCTCATGCTGGCACTCGGGTCATTTAGCCGGGCCGAACTCTCCGCCCAGACTGTCACCGCCAAAAGTGACGTGCCGCCCTGGCTCTACCCCCTCGCCTTCCCTCCGGCGGGCGCGCCGCTGCCGGATAGCGTGAAGTTGCTCCGGCTGCCCCATTCCACGCGCGCGTTCACGCGCGCGCAGGTGTCGGACCTGTTCATGGCCAAGGACTGGTATCCAACGTCGCACCCGCCCCTGCCGGCCGTCGTCGCCACCGGGCGGCGACCGGAGGTGCATGCGTGCGGCTATTGCCATCTGCCGGCGGGCGGAGGACGGCCGGAGAATGCGGCGCTCGCCGGATTGCCCGCCGACTACATCGTGCGACAGGTGCAGGCGTTCAGGTCGGGAGAGCGACGCAGTGCGTGGACGGGTCCGCATCGGCCGTTCGACCTGATGACTCGCGTGGCGAAGAATGCCACCGAAGACGAAGTGGCACGGGCTGCCGAGTATTTCGCTGCGCTCACGCTGCCGCGACGAGTGCGGGTCGTGGAAGCGCAGCGCGTACCGCGCACCTACGTGACGGGCGCGCTGCACGCCGTGTCGCCGGGCAGGCAACGCGAGGCCATCGGCGGGCGGATCATCGAGGTGCCGGAGAACCATGAGCGGTTCGAGCTGCGTGATGAGCGGTCGGGTTTCGTGGCGTACGTGCCTCCGGGCAGTATCGCGCGCGGGCGCGCGATGACACGCCTCGGCGCCGGTGGCGCGGCGGCGTGCACGACCTGTCATGGTGAATCGCTGCGCGGGGGCGCCATCGGTCCGCCGATCGCCGGTCAGTTTCCGAGCTACGTCATGCGTCAGCTCGTGGCGTTCCGGAGTGGCGCGCGCGCCGGTTCGGCAGCGGCACCGATGCAGGCGATGACCGCTGCGCTATCGACCGACGATCTCGTCGCACTGTCGGCATATGTCGGTTCGCTGTCGCCACGACGTCATTAGCGTCACGGCATCGCCGTAACGCCATCGGCATCATGGCACGGACGAGTTGCTCACGAATGCGATACGGGTGCCATCCGGTGACCACGACGGAACGTTGATCGTGCCCTGTCCACCGTACACATACGCGAGGACGCGCGTGGGGCCGCCGCCGACGGGCATCATGCGCAACGTGACGTGCTGGTAGAATGGATGATCGTCCGCTGCGACGGTGAGGGGAAAGGAGAGGAACACCATCCACTTTCCGTCGGGCGAGATGTGCGGGAACCAGTTGTTGAAGCTGTCGTTCGTGACCTGCTGCTGTTCGCTGCCGTCGTGGCGCATCCGCCAGATCTGCATCCGCCCGGTGCGCGACGAGTTGAAGTAGATGTACGCACCGTCGGGTGAATATTCCGGACCATCATCCAGGCCCGGCGCGCTGGTGAGCCGGATCTCCTCGCCACCATCGACGGCAATCCGGTAGACATCCCACGCGTCGTTGCGTCGTGCGGTGTAGACCAGCCAACGGCCGTCGGGAGACCAGCCGTGCAGGTAGGATGGTCCTCGCGCCGTCACGCGCGTCGGCGTTCCGCCCGATGCAGGCATGACGTAGACGATCGAGGTGCCGCTGTCTTCCACCGCATGGTGACTGATGGCCATCATGCGGCCGTCGAACGACAACACGTGGTCGTTGTTGTTGCGCGTCGCGAAGCCGGTGTTCATTACCTCGGCTTTTCGCGAAGCCAGGTCGAAGCGATGAAGCCGGCCGTCCTGCGCGTAGATGAGTGCCTTGCCGTCGAGCGTCCAGTTGGGCGCCTGGAACGATCCGGGATCCCGGTGCACGATCGTCGCGTTGCCCGTTGCGACGTCGACGATCTCGAGCGCGCTGCCGAGGTTCCCGCGATTGGCGAGCGCCGGCGTCGCGGGTACGGTGATGCGCACGTTGCTGAACCTGGCACGCTCGACGACCGAGTCGTTGTGAGCTGACACGAAGAGGCCGACGTACACTGTGTCGGGCAGCGCCACGCCGGCGAGCTCGCGCGTGACGAGTGTATCGCCGAAGCGGGCGACCCGCATGAGGTAGACGCCGTCGCGCCGCTCGAGTTGCATCACCACGTCGGAATCGGGCAGGCTGTCGCGCGACGGCGCCTCTTCCGTCATGCCGCCGGTGGTCCGACGCATCTGGAGCGAGATGAGTCCGTCGCCGTGCAGAGCTGCGGTGACGTGAGCGCTACCGGTGGCGAGCGATGGGCGAATCGTCCAGCCGGTCTTCCGGTGCGGCTCGACGCCGGCGCCGATGAAACGCGCTCGCGTGGAGAGCAGGAAGTTGCCCGTCATGCGCTTCCAGACGAAATGGAAGTCGTCGCGGTCGTCCCACATGTTGCGGCCCGATCCCGCCATCAGATACGTCTCGCGCTGCGGGTCGTACGCGACGGATCCAGGAGTGCGCGGGCGACCGACGTCCGTGTTCCGTTCAAAGATTCCGACGGCGCTCTGCGCACGCACGGCACGGCTCGACGGCGCAAGACTCATGGTGCCGATCAGAAGGGCGGACAACGCGGTGAGGCGCATGGCGATGGCGGGGCGAGGGGCTGCGTCAGCGCTGCGCGTCCGGAGCGTTTTACGGAGCGTGCCGACGCGTCGGAGTGTTTCCGGAGGCGCGTGCTACCGCTTCAGTCCATGAGTCGTCGCACGGGTCCGGTCAGGGTCGAGGCGCCGAGCAGGGCCTGGAGTCCATCGGTGGAAAGATCTTCCCACGACTCTGGAATTGCGCTTCGGCGGCGACGCTCGACGGAGCTGCGGAACGCAAGCCAGCCATGGGCGAGACTCTGCTCGGGCCCGAACCGCGGTTGATCGAGCAGTCGACGCTCGTCGGAGACGCGCCTCGCTTCGCGCTCCTTCGTGATGAGGCGTCGCTCCGTCAGCTTGGGGTGTACTTCCCACACCTGCCAGGCGACACCGGACGCGTCGGTGAATTCACGGAGGGCCATGAGACATGTCTCGCAAAGGGTGACGGTGGCGGGTCAGCGTCCGATACGCCGCAGCTGCGACGGAGTGAGTGCCCACCGCAACATAGCCTCCCCCTTTCGCGGGCGCGCCGCAAGATCGAGCAGGCAGGCGCCGCCCTTCTTGAGCGGCAGGCGCGAATCCTCGAGGCCGGTGAGCAGCCAGGTGACAAGCATGCCGAGGTGCGGCTCGTGTCCGACGACGGCCACGACGTCGCCTTCGAGGGAGTGCAGCCACGTGAGAAAGCTTCCCGGTGTGGTATCCGGCTCCAGCGCCGACGTCGTCACGATCGGCACTTCTCCGAAGCATTCGGCAACGATCACGGCCGTCTGATGTGCGCGGACGAATGGGCTTGACGCCAGCACGTCCAGCGACGGGACGAGATCGCACAGTCCCTTGGCGCCCGCCGCCATCTTGCGCCGGCCTTCGTGAGTGAGCGGGCGACGTGCGTCGTCCGCGTCGATCGACGCAAACGCTTCGCGCGTCATGGCGATCGCGTGTCGAATCACGAGGAGTTGCATTCAATCTCGCGTGGAAGCGTTGGCGCTACCGCCGCATCGCGTCGTCCGCATCGCGTCGTCCGCGTCGAGCGTTGGACGCATCGGGGGCCGCGCGTCGTCCGCGTCGTGCGTCGTCCGCATCGAGAGGCTCGCACGCCGGTATCAGGTCGTGATGACGACTTCCCTCGGCGTGCTGAGCGCCATCACGATGCTCGCCAGGCCGACGACGATGTTGAAGCATGCGACGGCGAAGTTCACGTTGAGCAGGCTGATGATCAGTCCCGTCACGCCTGGCACGAAGTAGAGCACGCCCACCACGGCAAGCAGGCCGCCGACGCCGATGAGGTACTCGCGCGCACCGGGGCGACGCGAGAGCAGTATGCCCGTGATGCCGAGCACGACGTGAATCACCGCGTGCAGCCTGTTCGTCGTGAACACGCCGAACACGACGGGGCTGAACAGTCCCCACACGCCCTCGATGAGCAGGAAGATGCCGAGTATCCGCGCGAACATTCGCATGCGCCAGCTCCGCGTGATGGGGACGTACGGGTCGCTCGAGTGCCTTCGCTAGATAGCTCCATCCGTCGTCGAAGGGAATACGACGCAGCGTGGGGGGGGGGGCCGGGGGGGGGGGCCCCCCCGCGGTTGGTTTATTTGGGGGTGGGGTTGGGCCCCGGGGCCGGGGCCCCCCGGACCCCCCCCCGCGGGCGCCCCCCCGCCCCC
>JAJAYP010000291.1 GCA_026786185.1 Gemmatimonadaceae bacterium | reverse complement strand
GTACGACGTGAAGGCGAACGTGAATGGCGGTGGCCAGAGTGGTCAGGCTGGCGCGCTCCGTCTCGCCGTCGCTCGCGCGCTCGTCAAGATCGACGAGACGCACCGGCGCAAGTTGCGCGACCTCGGCCTGCTCACGCGCGACGCGCGAGCCGTCGAGCGCAAGAAGCCGGGCCGTCCGAAGGCTCGCAAGCGGTTCCAGTTCAGCAAGAGATAAACGACGAAAGTCGGTAGGTGAGTAGGTGAGTAGGTGAGTAGGTGAGTAGGTGAGTAGGTGAGTAGGTGAGTAGGTGGGTAGGTGGGTACATCGGGAAACGGTAGCCTCGGGGCCCATGGCGTCCCGAGCGGCCCCGCGACCTACCGACCTACCGACCTACCGACCTACCGACCTACCGACCTACCGACCTACCGACCTACATCAGTTCTGAAGTATTCAGTTCGCAGTTCATCCCTCACGCGTCCTGAGTCTCTGCCCGGTGCCGGTTCGCCGGTGGGTCGAGATGCCGACGGATCGCGGACGACCAACCAATCGGATTGACCATGCCTGAGTCGCTGCCCAAGCTCGAAGACCTGCTCGCCGCCGGCGTCCATTTCGGACACCAGACGCGGCGCTGGAATCCCAAGATGCGCCGCTTCATTTTCGCGGAGCGCAACGGGATCCACATCATCGACCTCCAGAAGACCCTTCGTCAGATCGAGATCGCGCAGAAGCTCGTGCGCGATGTCGTGCTGCGCGGCGAGAGCGTCCTGTTCGTCTGCACCAAGCCGCAGGTCGCGGGCATCGTGAAGTCCGAAGCCGAGCGCGCCGGCGCCATGTACATCACCGAGCGCTGGCTCGGTGGCTTGCTCACCAACTTCCAGACGGTGAAGAAGCAGTTGCGCCGGCTCAAGGAGCTCGACGCGGGAGCGGTCGAGGGCGGCGAGTGGGCGAATTACACGAAGAAAGAGCGCCTCATGATGTCGCGCGAGAAGGAGAAGCTGTCCAAGTATCTCAACGGTATCCGGACGCTGACCCGGACGCCCGGCCTCATGTTCGTCGTGGATGCCAAGAAGGAGAAGATCGCCGTCGCCGAGGCCAACAAGCTCGGCATCCCGATCATCTCCATCGTCGACACCAATGCCGATCCGGACCTGATCACCGTGCCGATCGCCGGCAACGACGACGCGATCCGCTCGGTCGAGCTGATCACGCGCGCCATCGCCGACACGATCTCCGAGGCGCGTCGCGAGGCACCGTCACGTGACGAGCCGGAAGACGGAAAGGAAGGCGAGATGACGTACAGCTCCGAACGTGGCACCGAGGCCGCCGGTGACCGCGACGACAAGCGGAAGCGCCGCCCGCGCCGCCGTCGTGCGAAGCCCGAAGCCATTGCGGCGCATCTCAAGGGCCCCGACGGCGAGCCTGCCGAAGGTGGCGAATCGGCCGCCGAGGATGCGCCCGAGTAGCACGAGCGCGACGTGACGGGGGATGCGACGCACCGACGCGCGCGCATCCCCACGCCGGACTGGTTACCATTCATGCGCCGCCGGCTTTCCCGGCGGCGTTTCCACGACACATAAGGACTTGCGAACGATGGCTGCGTACACCGCCAAGGACGTCTCCGAACTCCGCCAGCGCACCCAGGCTGGCATGATGGATTGCAAGAAGGCCCTCGAGGAGAATCAGGGCAACATGGACGCCGCCGTCGAATGGCTGCGCAAGAAGGGCATCGCGCGGGGAGAAAACCGGGCGGGGCGCACGGCATCCGAGGGCAAGATCGTCGCGCAGTCCACGGCCGACGGACGGACGGGGGCGATCGTGGAGCTGAACAGCGAAACGGATTTCGTCGCGCGCAACGACGTGTTCGGCCAGACCGCGGATCGCATCGCGGCGACGCTGCTCGCCGACGGGACGTCCGATGGCACCGTGCCGACCGCCGAGGGATCCGCACTGATGGCCGCAAAGTTCGGTGACACCGGAACGCTCGGTGACGCCCTCAAGGAATTCACCGGCAAAATCGGCGAGAACATCGTGCTGCGCCGCTACGCCCGCTTCGGCGGCAGCGGTGCGGTGGGCGCGTACGTGCACCACAACGGCAAGGTCGGCACGCTCGTCGAGCTATCCGGTGTCACGGGTGATGCAGGTCAGCAGCTCGCGCGGACGATCGCGGAGCACGTCACGGCGGGTGTTCCCACCGTGCCGGTCGCGGTGACCCGCGATGACGTCCCGGCCGAACTGGTGGAGCGCGAGCGCCGCATCTTTACGGAACAGGCGGCGACGAGCGGCAAGCCGGCCAACATCATCGAGAAGATGGTCGGCGGCCGCATCGACAAGTACTTCAAGGAAGTCACCCTGCTCGACCAGCCCTGGGTGCGCGACGACAGCAAGACGATCAGCGACCTCGTGAAGCAGGCGGGCGCCGGCGTCTCCATCCGTCGCTTTGCGCGCTTCCAGATCGGCCAGGAGTAGGCGATCGTGGCCGACACGCTCCGCTACTCGCGCGTACTGCTCAAGATCTCCGGTGAGGCACTCGCCGGCGAGCGGGGCTTCGGCTTCGATTTCGACACCATCGCCCGCATCGCCGACGAGATCCAGAAGGTGGTGCGCTCCGGGGCGGACGTCGGACTCGTCATCGGCGGTGGCAACATCGTCCGCGGGTCGCAGCTGTCGAAGATGGGCATGGATCGCGTCAGCGCCGACTACATGGGGATGCTCGGCACGGTCATCAACGCGCTCGCCGTGCAGGACATCCTGGAGCGCAAGGGGATGGAGACACGCGTCATGACCGCGATTCGGATGGAAGAGTTGGCCGAGCCATACATCCGTCGGCGCGCCCTTCGCCATTTCGAGAAGGGGCGCGTCGTGATCTTTGCCGCGGGCACGGGCAACCCGTACTTTAGCACGGATACGGCAGCCGTCCTGCGCGCGATCCAGATCAAGGCGCAGGTCATCATCAAGGCGACCAGCGTGGACGGCGTCTACTCCGCCGATCCGAAGGTGGACAAGCATGCGAAGTTCTATGAGGAAATCAGCTACCGGGACGTGATGCTCGAGGAGTTGAAGGTGATGGACCAGACCGCTGTGACGCTGTGCAAGGAGAACGCGCTACCCCTGATCGTGTTGAACATCCATAAACCGGACGCCATCGCCGCCGCTGTGCGCGGGGACCGCGTCGGCACCCTGGTCCGATGAGCACTATTCCTCAGATCCTGAAGGACTGCCGCACCTCGATGGAAAAGGCCCTCGACGCCGCGAAGCGCGAGTTCTCGTCCGTGCGATCCGGAAAGGCCTCGCCGAACATGCTCGACACGGTCAGGGTCGAGATGTACGGCCAGCAGATGATGCTCAATCAGGTGGCGAGCATCGCCGCGCCGGAGCCCCGAACGATCCTCGTCACCCCATTCGACAAGGGGCAGGTGAAGGCGATCGAGAAGGCGATCCGCGACTCCGATCTCGGGCTCGAGCCGTCCGCGCAGGGCGGGGCCATTCGCGTTCCACTGCCGCAGATGAACGAGCAGCGACGCAAGGAGCTCGTGAAGGTGGTGCACAAGCTCGCCGAGGACGGCAAGATCGCCGTTCGCCACGCGCGTACGCACGCCCGCGATGCGCTGAAGAAGATGAGCGGCGTGAGCGAGGACGACGTGAAGCACGGCGAAAAGGATCTTCAGAAGGTCCACGACGACTACATCGGCAAGATCGACCAGATGATCAAGGCCAAAGAGGCCGAGATCATGGAAGTCTGATCGATTCCGCCGAGCCGCCGCGTCCAGGCCAGATGAGCGAGCTCGCGCTGCGCGTCGTCGTCTCCATCGTGGCGGCTCCGCTCGCCCTCTGGATCGTGCTCGTCGGAGGCGCACCCCTGGCCGCCCTGCTGGCGATGGTGAGCGCGGTCGGTGCGTGGGAGTTCTTTCGTATCGCGCGCGGGGCGGGGGAGCATCCCGTGGCCGACGTCGGCATCGTCCTGGCCGGCCTCGTGCCGCTCGCCATCCACGCCAGCTACCTCGGCCTGTTCACCGTGCGGCCCGCGCTGGTCGCGCTGCTCGTGCTGGGGCTGCTGGGCGGAACGATCTGGCTGCGCGGCGTAGGCGGACGACCCATCGGATCGGCGGCCACCACCATCCTCGGCGTCGTCTACACGGCCGGCATGCTCGGCTTCGCGTATGCAATCCGGTACCACGACACGGTCATCGGATACGACACGGTCGCTGCCAAGCATCTGGCGCTGGGTCCGTTCGCGCTACGCGTGCCTCCAGGCGGCGCGCTGCTGATCTTCCCGCTCGTCATCACGTGGGCGTCCGACATCGGCGCGTACTTTACCGGGCGCGCGATCGGCGGTCGGAAGCTCATCCCGTCCGTAAGTCCGGGCAAGACGGTCGCCGGTGCGGTGGGAGGACTCGTGGCAAGCATGCTCGTGTCCTGGCTCTACGCGCGCGCCGTGCTCGTCCCCGTCGCGAGTCTCGGGTTCACGCCGTGGGGCGCGGTGCTCTTCGGTGCGCTCATCAGCATGGCCGCGCAGATCGGCGACCTGTTCGAGTCACTGATCAAGCGTGAGGGCGGCGTGAAGGACAGCTCACGGATCATCCCCGGTCACGGCGGCATCCTGGACCGCTTCGACAGCCTGCTCTTCGTGCTTCCCGTCGCGTATCTGCTGCTCGGTTGGCTGCCGATTCCCGTCTTCCGGTGAAGACGCGTGGGGTCGCGATCCTGGGGTCGACCGGATCGATCGGGACGACGGCGCTGCAGGTGCTGGAGCGTCAGCGGCCACGCTTTCACGTGGCGGCGCTGACGGCGTTCACCAATGCCTCGCTCCTCGCCGAGCAGGTCGCCCGCCACGCTCCCTCGTTCGTGGGCTGCGTGCGCGCGCCTGGCGACGCGCCGCAGGACTGGCGTACCGGCGAGCGCTGCCTCGTGGACGCGGCGACTCGCGACGACGTCGACATCGTCATCAACGC
>JAJAYP010000290.1 GCA_026786185.1 Gemmatimonadaceae bacterium | reverse complement strand
ATGCGCGCCTCGGGGCTCTCCCTCGAGAATTGCGCGCCGCCGCGCTGGGGGGGGCGGCGCGGGGTGGGCGCGCGCGTCCAGCGTCCGCTCTGGGCGAGCACCGGCGTGAAGAATCCGGCGTATCGCGATACCGTCTACGCCGAGGAACTCGTCGGGCCCGACACGGTGAACACGATGCCCCCCGCCCTGATCGAGGCATTTCGCGCCCATGGCGAAACGCGTCGGACGGTGGACGCGGATCTGGACGGCGCGCGGCGCGTGATCGCCGATCTGGCGTCGGTGGGGATCGACCTGACGCATGTCACCGACAAGCTGCTTCGCGACGGGCTGGCGAGCTTTCAGCAGAGTTTCGAGACGCTCACTGCCGGCCTCGAGAAGAAGAGCGCGACGCTGGGACGCGACATGGCGCCCGCTCGCTGAGTTCGACGCGGGCTGCTGCGCGGAGCATCACTTCGCCGGCCCCGATAACGCCTCGCCACTCCGAACCACTTCCAGTGCCACATCCGCGCACCAAGATCGTCTGTACCCTGGGCCCGTCGACGGCCACCCGCGACACGTTGCGCAGTCTCATGGAAGCCGGCCTCGATGTCGCCCGGCTGAACTTCTCGCACGGCACACACGAGCAGCACGCACTCACCGTGGCGCTGGTGCGCTCGACCGCGGACGAGCTCGGCCGCCCGATCGCCATCCTCGGTGATCTGCAGGGTCCACGCATCCGCATCGGCGATCTCGCAGGCCCGCGTTCCGTGCACGACGGGCAGGACATCGTCCTCGTGGCGGGCGAGGATGCCACGGGCGACGAGTTTCCGACGACCTACGAGCACCTGTGCGACGATGTGAAGGTCGGCGACCGCATCCTGATTGACGATGGCCTGATCGAACTCGTCGCGCTGGAGGTGCAGAACCCGCGCGTGAAGGCGCGCGTGCTGCACGGCGGGGCCATCAAGAGCCACAAGGGCATGAACCTCCCCGGCGTCGCGGTGAGTGCCCCCTCGATCACGGAGAAGGACTGGGCGGACGTCGAGTTCGCGGTCGCGCACGGACTCGAGTATCTCGCGTTGAGCTTCGTTCGCCGGGCGGCGGACATCGCGGAACTCCGCGAGCGCATCCCGAAGGAGATGCTCGTCATCGCGAAGATCGAGAAGGACTCTGCGCTCGAGAACATCGAGAGCATCGTGCGGGCATCCGACGCGGTGATGGTGGCGCGTGGGGATCTCGGCGTGGAGCTGCCCTTCGAGGAAGTGCCGATCGCGCAGAAGCGCATCATCTCCTTGTGCAACGAGCTCGGCGACCGGTGATCACGGCGACGCAGATGCTCGAGTCGATGATCACGCACCCTCGGCCGACGCGCGCCGAGGCGAGTGACGTCGCCAACGCCATCCTCGACGGCACGGATGCGGTGATGCTGTCGGCGGAGACGGCGGCGGGACAGTACCCGCGGCTGGCCGTTGAGGCCATGTCGCGCATCATCGTCGAGATCGAGAAGCATCCCCGGATCGGCGGGGCCGACGATCGGCTGCCCCGTCAGGCGGCCGTCTCCACGGAGCATGCGATTGCCGCCGCGGCCACGTCCGCCGTGCGAAGTCTCGCCGCGCCCGCGCTGATCGTTTTCACGAAGAGCGGGTTCTCCGCGCGTGTCGTGGCATCGCACCGGCCCGGTGTGCCCATCCTCGTCCTCACCGATCAGGAGCGCACGTATCGGCAGCTCGCACTGGTGTGGGGCGTCATCCCGTGTCTCGTTCCGCATTGTGATACGTACTGGGACATGGTGAAGCTGGCGCTCGATGCCGTGCGCGCTCGCGGACTCGCCCGGGCGGGCGACCGGGTCGTCGTCACCGCCGGCGTCCCGTTCGACGTGCCGGGCACCACAAACCTGATGAAGGTGGAAACGGTCTGATGGCGGTCATGACCGCCCGCCGCGTGGCGTGAGGCTCACCTTTCTCGGCACGGGCACGAGCTTCGGCGTGCCGCAGCTCGGGTGCGCATGCGAGGTGTGCCGCTCCCGCGATCCGCGGGACCAGCGGACGCGGGTGGGGGCGGCGATCGAGACCGACGGCGGCGCGGTGCTGCTGATCGACACGCCGCCCGAGCTTCGGCTGCAGCTCGTGCGCGCGCACATCGACCGCGTCGACGCGGTGCTGTTCACGCACATGCACGCCGATCACACGCACGGCATCGACGACCTCCGCGCGATCACGGCGCGGCGGGACGTGCACCTCCCGATGTACGGTGCGCGCGAGACGCTCGACGACCTGGCGCGCAAGTTCAGCTACATCTTCGATGACCGGATCCAGCCGCTTCCGGGGACGACCAAGCCGCAGGGACGAGCGATACCCGTCGCGCCGGGCGCCTCGGTGCGCGTCGCCGACGTCGACGTGACGGCGGTACCTGTTCCGCATGGCGCGGTCACGGTGTTCGGCTATCGCATCGGGCCGCTCGCATACGTGACCGACGCGAAGTCGGTTCCGGCGGAGGCACTGTCATTGTTGCGCGGCGCGCGGGTCCTGGTGATCAACGCCTTGTTTCGCCGGCCGCATCCCTCGCACCTCAGCCTGTCCGAGGCGCTCGACGTCGCGCTCGCGGTGGGGGCGGACCGCACGTACCTGACGCACCTGACGCACGACAACTTTCACGCCGATCTCGAAGCCGAGCTTCCGGCCGGCGTCGCGCCGGCGTTCGACGGCCTGACCATCACCGTGTAACCGTCCCCATGCCGCTCCGCCTCGATTACTCCAACATGATGGCCCCGTCGATCGACGGCGGCATCACCGATGCCGAATGGCGCGAGATCGGCACGCGCTTCTCGGCGGCGCACGCGGGCGTGATGGCGCTGCACGCCGCGGGAACGCTGGGATTCCTGGACCTGCCCGACGATCGCGTGCTGCACCGGACGACGGAAGCGTACGTCGCGGGGGTGCGCGCGCGATCCGGCGGCGATGCGCTGACGGATGTCGTCGTGCTCGGGATCGGCGGATCGGCGCTCGGTCCGATTGCGTTGCGCACGGCGCTGCGCCCTCCGCAGTGGAACCTCCTGGACGCCGAGGCGCGGTCGGGACATCCGCGCCTGCACGTCCTCGACAACGTCGACCCGGCGAACATCAGTGCGCTGCTCGCGCGACTGGACCTGCGAGGCAGCTTGTTCGTCGTGACGTCGAAGTCGGGCGGCACGGCCGAGACGATGGCGCAGTATCTCGTCGTGCGGGCGCGCCTCACGGCCGCGCTGGGCGAGGCGGCGGCGCGGGAGCGGCTGGTATTCGTCACCGACCCCGAGAAGGGCGCGCTGCGGGCGATCGCGCGGGCTGAAGGCGTCGCGGCGCTCGAGATCCCCGCCAACGTGGGCGGCCGGTTCAGCGTGCTCTCCCCGGTCGGGGTGTTGCCGGCCGCGCTGATGGGCATCGACACCGCACAGCTGCTCGCCGGAGCGGCCGCGATGCGCACGCGCTGCGCCTCCGACGATCTCACGTCGAACATCGCTGGGGCGTTCGCCGCGCTGCAGCACCTGGCCGACACGAAGCATGGACGCCGGATCCAGGTGCTGATGCCCTACAGTGACGCGCTGCGCGACATGGCCGCGTGGTTCGTGCAGCTCTGGGCGGAAAGTCTCGGCAAGCACCGCATCCCGGGCGATGCGGGCGTGGGTCCCACGCCGCTCGCGGCGCTGGGCGCGACGGACCAGCACAGCCAGGTACAGCTCTTCATGGAAGGTCCGGCCGACAAGTCGGTCACCTTTCTCGGTGTCGAGCAGGTGTCGGGCGACGTCGAGATCCCGAGCCTGCACCCCGACATCGCGGAACTGGCGTACCTTGGGGGTCATCGGCTCGGGGAGCTGCTGGATATCGAGCGTCGCGCCACGGCGGGCGCGCTCGCGCGGCGCGGACGGCCGAACATGACCTTGACGATGGCGGCAGTCGACCCATTCCGCGTGGGTCAGTTGCTCATGCTGTTCGAGTTGGCGACGGCGTACGCGGGCCAGCTCTACGGCGTGAATGCGTTCGATCAACCTGGAGTCGAACTGGGCAAGCAGTTCACGTACGCCATGCTCGGGCGTGCCGATGCGGACGAGGCACGCCGGGAATGGAATCTCCTCCCCACGTCCGATCCGTCGCGCGTCATCTGATCCTCCGTGCCGCAGGCTTGCGACGCCCCGGCCACGCGGCGAGCTTCACTCTCTTTCAGCGACTCCCCTCCGCTCCGCGAGCGGATGCGCACTCGCGAGGATGCCATGCACGACATCGACACTCTCAACTCCCTGTTCGGCGACGCGGTGCGCGTGAAGGACGGTCGCGTGACCGTCGCTCGGCCGGAGGTCCTGGCCACGGCGAAGATGGACGAGCTCGTTCGAACCGCCGTGTTCGGGGAGCCGCTCGCCCGTGAGTATGCGCGGTGGCTGATCTGGGAGGTGGGCCAGGCGGCGGGTGTCAGGCCCTCGTCCATCCACGAGCTGTACATGGCGCGCGGACGAGGCGAGATCGGAGGATTCACCGTGCCCGCGATCAACGTGCGCGGTGCGTCGTACGACACGGCCCGATCGATCTTCCGAACGGCGCTCCGCATGAAAGCGGGCGCGTTCATCCTCGAGATCGCGCGTTCGGAGATCGCCTATACGGAGCAGCGGCCGGCGGAATATGTCGCCGTGATGATCGCCGCCGCGCTCCGGGAGGGCTTTCGCGCGCCGATCTTCATCCAGGGCGACCATTTCCAGGTGAACCACAAGAAGTACGCGGTGGCGCCCGTACCGGAAGTGGATGCGGTGAAAGCGCTGGTGCGCGAGGCCGTGGGCGCGGGCTTCTACAACATCGACATCGACACGTCCACGCTTGTCGATCTCGGCAAGCCCACCCATCTCGAGCAGCAGCGGCTGAACTACGAGGTGGGCATCGACATCCTGAAGGATGTGCGCTCGGTGGAGCCGTCGGGCGTGACCATCTCGGTCGGGGGCGAGATCGGGGAGGTGGGCACGGAGAACTCGACCGTCGAGGAGCTGGAGGCGTACATGGACGGCTTCGCGAAGGCGTTGCCCAAGGGCATGGCGGGTCTGTCCAAGATCAGCGTGCAGAGTGGCACCTCGCACGGCGGCGTGGTGCTCGCTGATGGAACGATGGCCGACGTGGCGCTGGATCTCGACACGCTCGAGACATTGAGCAAGGTGGCGCGCGACCGGTATGGCCTCGCGGGCGCGGTCCAGCATGGTGCGTCGACGCTTCCCGACGCGGCGTTCAACAATTTTCCCAAGCGGGAGACGGCCGAGATTCACCTGGCGACGAACTTCCAGAACATGCTGTTCGAGCACCTGCCCGGCGCGATGCGGAACGAGATCTACGCCTGGCTTCGTGAGAGCGCGCAGGAGGAGCGCAAGCCGACCGATTCCGACGAGCAGTTCTTCTACAAGACGCGCAAGAAGGCGCTGGGGCCATTCAAGCAGCGGCTCTGGGATCTGCCGGTCGAGACGCGACAGACCCTGGCGGCGACGTATGATGCGAAGTTTCGCTTCCTGTTCGAGCAGCTGGGAATCGGGGACACCGCGAAGCATGTCGCGACGTACGTGAAGGCGCCCGAGCAGCATCGGGTGATGCCGGCCGATGCGACTCCGGCGCACGCCGCGGCACCGGACGACGCCGATCTGTCGGACTGAATGGCCCGTGAGCCGGCGACGCAGCAGATCGCGGTGCTGTGGCTCACCACGCTGCAGCGCGCCCTCGGGCGCGCGTCGCACGATGTGAAGGACGCACTCAACGGCGCGCTGGTGAATATCGAGGTGATCCGTGGGCGAGCCGGGAAGCCGGATGCCCCCGCGGCATCGATCGCACCGTTCGCGGAGGCGGCGGGGCAGCAGCTCGACCGGTTGACTATCTTGATTGACGCGGTGCTCGCACTGGGCCGCGTCGAGCGCGAGCCGGCGGACGTGGTCGTCACGCTGCGACGGGTTGCCACGATCTGTGGCGCCTCCGCGTCGTTCGCCGACGCGCAGGTGACGGTGGAGGTGGGCGATCTCGAGTCCGCAGCGACCGCGGTGCCGGGCGACGCCGTCCGACTGGCGCTGGCCGCACCACTGCTCGACCTGGTGATGGGCGAGGGACGGACGGAACGTGCGTCGCCAGTGCGATGCAGCGTGCGCGCGGGCGATGGGACGACGGTGGTGACGCTGGAGGCCGAGGGGCGCCGCGCCGCGATGCCGGTCTGGGCGGAACAGGCGGTGCGCGCGGCGGGCGTTCGGTGGGTGATGAACGAGCGCGGCGGCGAGGCATCGCGGATGAACGATCTTTCACTGGAGTTTCCGCGCGCGTGAGTACGCGTGCGGACACGCCGTTCGAGGACAGATGAAGCAGGCAAAGATTCTCATCGCCGATGACGAGGCCGCGATCACGACAGGCCTCGGTGCGATTCTCGAGGACGCGGGGTTCTCGGTGGATGTCGTCGCCGACGGGCAGAAGGCGCTCGAGGCGCTGAGTGCCGAGCGATACGGGGTCGTGCTGGCCGACCTCAAGATGCCACGGGTGGACGGTCTGACGCTGCTCCGCGAGCTCCAGGAACGGCAGATCCCCACCGAGTGCATCATCATCACCGGCCAGGCGACGGTCGACTCCGCCGTGCAGGCGATGCAGCAGGGCGCGTACGATTACATCGAGAAGCCGCTGAATGCCGAGAAGCTCAATCGGCTGAAGGCGTTGATACCAAAGGCGATGGACAAGTACCAGGTCCAGCAGACGAACCGCGAGCTCTCGTCGAAGCTGGAAGGGCTCACGCATTATGGCGAGCTGACGGGGCAAAGCGAATCCATGCGCTCCGTCTATCAGGTAATCGAGGCCGTCGCGCCGTCCACCGCGAGTGTGCTCATTCTCGGGGAAAGCGGCACGGGCAAGGAGCTCGTGGCGCGGGCACTGCACACCAAGAGCGACCGTGCGAAGGGCCCGTTCTTCGCGCTGAACTGCGCGGCGCTTCCGAAGGAGATCCTCGAGAACGAGCTGTTCGGTCACGAAAAGGGCGCGTTCACCGGATCGACGAACGAGAAGCCGGGCGCGTTCGAGATGTCGAGCGGCGGAACGATCTTCCTGGACGAGATGGCCGAGATGTCGCCCGACATCCAGGTGAAACTTCTGCGCGCGATCGAGACGCGGCAGGTTCGGCGTCTCGGCGGGAAGAAGGAGATCAACGTCGACATCCGGATCCTGGCCGCGACGAACAAGAATCTCCAGAAGGCGATCGCGGATGGCGAGCTCCGCGAGGATCTGTACTACCGGCTCGCGGTGGTGGAGATCGACCTGCCGCCGCTGCGCGAGCGCGCGCAGGACATCCAGCTGCTGGCCAACGAGTTTCTCGCGCGCTTCGGGCAGCAGAATTCCAAGACGATCACCGGGTTCGAGGACGCGGCGTGGGACTGGATCATGGCGTACCACTGGCCCGGCAACGTTCGCGAGCTGAAGAACGCGGTGGAACGCGCCGTGATCATGTCGCGCGGGTCGATGATCGGGCCGCATGACATCATTCCGCGTCACCTGCGAAGCGGTGGCGAGATGCCGGCCGCGCTGACCATTCCCGTGGGCGCCACGGCCGCGGAAGCGCGCCAGCAGCTCGTCCTGCGCACTTTCGCCTCCACGGCAGGCGACGCCGCGAGAACCAGCAAGGTGCTGGGGATCTCGGAGCGAGACGTGCGTACGGAGATGCTGGCCTTGCTGACGGAGGCGGGCGCAACCGAGCCGGAGCGGTCGTCGAATGGCGTTCCGTCGGCACAGAAGCCCAGCACGGCCACTGTGAGCAAACCCGCGAGTCCGGTCAGGTCCAGCAAGCCAGGCAAGCGAACCGAGTCCGTGCCGCCCCCGCGCGCGGCGTCGAAGAAATCCACGACAAAGAAGGGACGCTAGGTCCCCGTCATCGAGAGGAACACATGCGGCATCACGATCACGAAGAGCAGCCGTACATCGTCATCGAGAAGCACTCGGGCGGTGTGGGCAACCTGATGCTGGGCGTACTCATCGGCGCGGGCGTCGCGCTGCTGTTCGCGCCTCGCACCGGCGAGGAGACACGCTCCGACATCTCGCGCAGAGCGCGACGGGCAGGGACGAAAGTGAAGGGTGTGGCCGAAGAGGTGTCCGGGCAGGTCGTCGACACGTTCGAGGGGGCCAAGGCACGTGTGGAGGAGCAGCTCGACTCCGCGCGCTTCGCGATCGAGACGAAGAAGGCGCAGGTGGCACGCGCGATGGAGGCGGGTCGCGAAGCGGCGCAGCAGGCGCGCGGCGACCTCGAACGCCGGCTGGCCGAGACCAAGGCGGCGTACAATGCCGGCACCGAAGTCGCGCGGGCGGGGCGTTCACGCACGCGCGTGTCGACTGCACCGGTCGACGACGGATCGGGCGTCTGACGTCCTGAGGCTCGGCCGATCGCCGTCTACAGCTCGTCCGGATCGGGCCGGCGTCCGCGGCTCGTCAGCTTCGGCTGGACCCTTCGGGATTACGCGAAGCGGGTGTGGGACAACGCCGGCGAGGACAACGTCCTCTTTCTCGCCGGCGGCATCGCGTTCAATATCCTGCTGGCCGCCGTGCCGTTCGTGCTGCTGCTCATGTGGGGCCTCGCGAACGTGCTCAATCGTTCCTCGGCCGACGCGAACGAGGTCGTCATCCGGTACATCGATCGCCTCTTGCCAGCGCACGCCGAGGGACCGGACGCGGGCACACACAAGCTGATCAGTCAGTTCCTCAACGGGCACGGGTCGCTCGGCCTGTGGAGCGCGCTGACCTTCGTCTGGTTCTCGACGCGCCTGTTCGGGTCGTTGCGCACGGTGCTGGCGAACGTGTTCGACATCGAGAACGAGCGGAGCATCATCCAGGGCAAGATCTTCGACGTCAAGATCACGGTCATGGCGTCGCTGCTGATCACGGCGAACACGCTCATCAGCACGTACGTGATGATCGCCACGAACAGCAGCGTCCAGGTGCTGGAGGATCTGGGGATCCGGAAGGACGTGATGGGCACGGCGCGCGCGATCGGCACGCGCGGCGTGGCGGCTGCGCTCCTCGCCCTGATGTTCTTCGCGCTCTACAAGTTCCTGCCGATTCGCCGTGTCCGCACGAAGACCGCCTGGGTGGCCGCCCTCTTCACGTCGGTGATGTTCGAAGTGGCGAGGTTCCTCTTCTCGTTCTACGTGTCGTCGTTCAACCCCGGGTCGCTGTACGCCGGCACGGTGGCAGCGGTCGTGGTGGTGGTCTCGTGGACCTACTATGCGGCGGTCGTCTTCATTCTCGGTGGCGAGGTAGGGCAGGTGTACGAGTTGCGCCGCACGCGAAAACGACAGCGCGAGGTATTCCTCGAGTGACGGACAGAACTGTGGCGCGAAGGTTGCTTCAAGCCGCGAGTGAACGCGCCACCCAGGGAGGCCCCCCAATGCGCAAGATGCTACTCGGCGCCGCGCTACTCGCGCTGCCCATCGCCGCCTGCAAGAAGACCGGCGATAACCAGTACCAGGTCGAGACCCCCACGATCGGCACGGAGACGAAGACCGTGACGACGCCGGACATCGACATCGGAAGCAAGGTCGACACGATCAACACGCCAGTCGTCGGCACGCAGAAGGACACGATCATCATCAACAAGCCGGTGGTCGGCACCAAGAAGACGGAAGTGAGAACGCCGACCGTGAAGGTCACGAAGCCTTGAACTGCGGGTGAGGTCGGTAGGTCGGTAGGTCGGTAGGTCGGTAGGTCGGTAGGTCGGTAGGTCGGAGTGGAACAGGCGGCGGCACACCGGACTAGATTCGGTGTGCCGTTCGTTTTTCGGTTCACGGTTCACGGTTCACGGTTCACGGTTCACGGTTCACGGTTCACGGTTCACGGT
>JAJAYP010000289.1 GCA_026786185.1 Gemmatimonadaceae bacterium | reverse complement strand
TCGTACCACAACTGCGCGACGTTGCTCACCGGAATCACCGAGCTCACCTGTCGAGTCGGATTGTACAGGAACACGAACTTCTGCGTCGTGCCGAGGAGCAACAGCGTCGTCGTGTCGGCCGGCAATCGCGCATCACCAGAGAGCAACTCGATCTGGACGCGGCGTCCCGTGCCCTCGCGACGGTCGGTCGCCACGGGCTTCGCATAGTGGAGCGAGGCGGCCAGTGCCCAGATCGCGACGGTGAATGCGAAAAGGGTCGACCGATGGCGACGCTGAAAATCCTCGGCCCGCCGTCCGCCCGTGAGCACATGATTCTGCGGAGGCCGGTCAGTCCGCCGCGACCGTCCCGAAATCGTATCCTGGCACCGAGACTCGCGGGATGGGCGTGCCGATCATGCGCTCGATCGTCCGCACCATGCCGATTTCGTCCGGAGACATGAAGGTGTAGGCATCGCCTTCCTTCGCCGCGCGGCCCGTGCGGCCGATGCGGTGGACGTAATCCTCCGCCTGCTGCGGCACGTCGTAGTTGATCACGTGCGTGATCCCCGAGATGTCGAGCCCACGCTGCGCGATGTCCGTCGCGACGAGCACGCTCGTGACGCCATCCTTGAAATCCTGCAGCGCTCGCGTGCGCTGCGCCTGCGTCTTGTCGGCGTGCATGGCCGTGGCCTTGAGCCCGGCCTTTTCCAGGTCGCGCACGATGCGGTCGGCGCCGTGCTTGGTTCGCGAGAAGATCAGCACCGAATCGTGCACCTTGCTCGTGAGCAGGTCCACCAGCAGCGCATTCTTCTTTTCGCGGGGCACGGGATAGACGGCATGCGTCACCGTGCTCGCGGCGGCGGAGCGAACGCCCACCTGCACGACGACCGGCTTGCGCAGATACTTGCGGGCGAGCGCCTCGACTTCCGGTGGCATGGTGGCGCTGAAGAGCAGTGTCTGCCGGTAGACGGGAATCTGGCCCACGATGTTGTTGATCTGCGGGGCGAAGCCCATGTCGAGCATGCGATCCGCTTCGTCGAGCACCAGCACCTCGAGATCGTCGAACACCACGTTCTGGCGCTCCAGATGATCGATGCGGCGGCCCGGTGTGGCCACGACGACATCGACGCCCCCGCGCAGCTTCTTCTCCTGCGGGTCGAGCGGCACGCCGCCGTAGACGGCAACGACGGAGATCGGCGCATGGCTCGCGTACTTGCGGAAGCTCTCTTCCACCTGCACGCACAGTTCGCGCGTCGGCGTGAGAATCAGCGCCCGGGTCCGCCGCGGGCCGTCGATGAGCCGGTCGATGATCGGCAGTGTGAAGGCTGCGGTCTTTCCGGTGCCGGTCTGTGCGAGGCCCATGATGTCGCGTCCCCGGCGAGCCAGCGGAATCGCGTCGCGCTGGATCGGCGTCGGACTCGTGTATCCCGCGTCGGCGATGGCGCCAAGAATGAGCGGGTGAAGCTCGAGATCGGCGAATGTGAGCGCCGGTCCCGCGGCAGCCTCGGCTTGGGCGAGGGTCGGTGAAATGTCGGTCATGCGTCCTGATGCTGTGCGCCGGGGCCGCGATCCCGGGACCTCCGGGACCAGCGCATGCACCGAACGCTCGCGGATCTGCCGCGATTGCAGCGGTGCGGTTGATGAAGGATGCGATCTCGCCCGTTGCTGAGCACGATCGCGCACGGAATGTGTCGTCCGGCCCGATGCCGGACGGTCGTGGAGGGGTCCGCCGCCTCACGCGCCCGATGCGCGTGTTCTCCACCGCCGGTCGGATTGGGGCGACGCATTACGCGATCACCCCTGGCCGACCTGGTCTTTCAATCTTTCTGGTGCTCGTAATATAGCACAGCTGGGTGGTGGCGGCTACGTGGCGCGGTGCTGTCAGGTCGTGGATCGGCGGTCCGCCATGAACGACAACACGTGGTGCACGACCTCCTGAGGCCACTCCTCGTTGACGGCGTGCCCGCCTGCGCTCACCTCACGGACCACCAACGGCGCGCCTCCGGAGATCAGCGCCGTCACGTACTGGCCGGCCTCGCGCACCAGCCTGTCGCGCTTCCCGAGAACGACCAGGGCGGGCGACCCGAGTCCGCGCAGCCGCTCGGCCATCACGGACGCTACAGGTCGGGTCCATGTGAACTCGTGCAGCAGGCGCCGCATCGCGCGCGCGTAGGAGGGAAACTGCGACGGTGCCCAGTATTCATCTTCATCGTGCCTCGTGATCCTCGAGGGATCACCGTACACGAGCCGATGCGCCCTCGCGACCACCCACCGCCCCACCAGCCGAGGCAGCACGGCGTCGACGATTGCGGGACTCACCGCCCTCGCGAGTCGTTGGAGGCGAATTCGGCCGAAACACGCGGGATTGACCAGCGCCAGCGTCGCGACCCTCGCGTCTCCGGCAAGGGCCAGCTCGATCGCGATCGTGCCCGCCATCGATTGCGCCACGATGTCGACGCGGTCGATGCGTTCGACGTCGAGGAACTCGCGCACGCGGGTCACCATGCCTGCCACCGAGTACGCCGTCGCGTTCCCCGGCTTATCCGACAGCCCATGACCGGGCAGGTCGATGGCGACGACGCGGCGTCCCGCGGCGGCCAGCGGCGCGAACCAATCGCGCCACATGTAGATCGACGCGCCCCAGCCGTGCAGCAGGAGAATGGGGAGGCCCGTCGTCGGTCCGGACTCGGCGACACGAAGTTCGACGCCATCGGGAAGCGCCGCCCGCCGTGTTCGAATTGCCGCCTGACCGGCTGGAAACATCGCCTCGGGGGCGAGCCGCCCGCCGAGTGTCGGCTCGTCGGGCACGCGAGGATGGATCAGACGATTTCGATGGGTCGCCCGCTGAGACGCGCGATGAGGCCCAGACGGAACGTCATGTCGGCCCACCGCTCTTCACCCATCTCCAGGGTCTCGAGCGGATAGGTGGGCCAGACGAACGAGTTCGCGCTTTTCGGGCTGACCGTACCCTTGTGCGGATGCCAGACCCCCTCGCGATCCCGATCCTCGAGGAAGCGTTCGAACAGCTTCCACCAGTTCTCGTTCCGCTTCAGGAAACCGAGGCGCGCCATCAACTCGAGCCAGTACAGCGCAAACGGAACGTCCGCGTCGGCCGCATTGCGGTGAGGCAGCATGTCACCGAGTACCAGGTGGGGCACCGGCATCGCGGACTTCCCTACCAGCTGAACCGCCTCCTGACGCGGTTGCGGCTGCGCGAGATGCGTATACAGGGCATCCATCTCCCGATGATGTTCGGCCCGGAACAGCGGCATGTACGCGAGCATCATCACCGTGTAGAACGACGGTGGCGACGCTTCCGCTGCCAGCATGTGCTGGTTTCCCTGGCGAATGAACGGCTTCTGGGCGAGTGGGGAGCGCAGGTAGTCCGCCATGCGATTCAGGATGCGACGCGCCGCCCCGCGCAGCCGGGGGTCCCCTTCGTACCCGGCCTGGGCCAGTGCCGCTGCGGCGGCCTCTCGCAACAGCGCCCGACCCCGACGCACGGAATCCTCATCCGGCGCGAGTTTTCCGCCCAGTTCGTACAGGTACGCGGGGTCCTCGTCCTCCGCGAGGAGGCGAAAAAGGGCGCGGCGCGCGTGCGCGAGCGGAGGCGAATCCCTGTGCCATCCGTACTCGATCAATCGTCTTACTGCAGGGATAGTCCCGACACCTTCGAAGTGGAGGGCACGCGAGGAAGGGAGGGTCAGCATGCCGCCGTCCCACGTGCCGTCCGGCGCTTGCTGCATCGCCAGCATCAGCGCAGGCTTATGCGCGAATGGGAGTGAGCCGATCTTCTCGGCCTGGGCCGGCGTCACGCGCGCCACTTCCGTGAGTGCGCGATATTTGATGGCAGGTGCCGCGTGCGCCATGATCCAGTCCAGGGGAAACCTGACCGGTCCCGAGGGCGCGGGAGGAGGCGGAGCGGCGGTTGGGGCGGGCAGTGCAGCTGACCCGGCTGGTCCGGGCGCCAGGGGCGTCGACAGGGTCGCGGGAGTGTTGGGCGGCAACGGCAGGGTCACTTTGGGGCTCGCATGGCTGGCGGTCGAACCGGGCGGACGTATCGCGGTGCCGGACGGAACGCGGCTGCGAACGGCGGGTAAGCATAGCAGATTCACCCGCGCCCGCTAGAGGGGTCTCGGTAACTTACGTCGTAACAACGACTTGAATTTAACACGGACTTTCCATCCTCACGAGGATACGCTCATGAAGGCAATCCGCATCGCGGTGTTCGTCGCCGCTCTGCTCATCACCGGCGCCGCGGTCGCTCGCGCGCAGGGAGCGATACAACAGGGTGGGCAGTCGCGTCGCAATGTGCAGCTCGATGGGATCGAGTTGACGGACGCTCAGAAGTCCAGGCTGGACGAGATCCAGAAGAAGTACCAGCCCGAGATGATGGCGCTCCGGACCGAGCTGCAGAATGGCGTCGACCGTGCCGAGTTGATGCGAAAGAGCAGCGCGCTCCGCGATCGCTCGAGTGCCGACATCCGTGCGATTCTCACCCCCGATCAGCAGTTCGTGTTCGACAAGCACACAGCCGAGATGAAGGCGCGCATGGAGCAGGCGCAGCGCCAGGCGCCGCGGTAACCGTCGGCGATCGTTCATCGAGTGACGACGGGCTGGCGACTCCGGTTGCCAGCCCGTCTCGCATCTGCGCCCGCATGTCGTCCGCCTGCCTACGCTCATGACGGGAGAGCCGTCGTGCTTGTCGCTCATCGCGGCGCCTGGCATCTTGCGCGCACGATGATCCGTTCCGCGCGTGTTGCATGCCGCTCCTGCCTTTCGTGCCGTGCGCGGTGAGTTCGTCGATCTCCACGGCGCGCGACTCTACTACTACGCCGCTGGCACGCGCGGCGCCGGGGAGCCCGTGGTCTTCGTTCACGGTTTCGCGACGTCCAGTCACCTGTGGACCGATGTCGTTTCCCTGATGCCCACGGGTCATCGCCTTATCGTGCTGGACGTGCTCGGGCACGGGCGCAGCGATCCGCCGAGCGAGCGCCCGCTCACGCTGCGTGCGCACGGTGAGCGCATCGTGGAGCTGCTCGACGTCCTCGGCGTGGACGCCGCGTGCGTCGTCGGGCACGGTGTCGGCGGCGCGATCGCGCAGTCGCTGGCGATTCACTCGTCGCATCGAGTGGCGCGCCTGGCGCTGCTGTCGAGCACCGGGTTCGGTGACTGGGCCACGCACGCCGTCCGGATCGCGCGCGCGATGCTGCCACTGCTGCGGCGATTGCCTCCGCCATGGCTGTTGTCGATGGTGCGGACGGAGCTCGAGCGCGGGTACGACGATCGGTCGCGCGCTGTCCATTCCATCGACCGGTACCTGCGACCTTTCGCGACGATGGACGGTCGCGACACACTCGTGCGCCACCTGCGCGCGCTGGACACGCGCGAGACAGCGGCGCTTGGCGCACGACTGGGAGAGATCGCCTGCCCCACAGCCATCGTGTGGGGCGAACACGACCCGTTTCTCCGCGTGTCGCTCGGCTGCCGGCTCGCGCGGGCGATTCCCGATGCAACGATGCAGGTCATTCCCGGCGCGCGACACGTCCTTCCCGAGGAGTGGCCTCGCCAGGTGGCCGACGCGATCGCCGAGCTCCTGACGCGGTGAAGCCTCCGGTCAGCGAGGCGGCAGCAGCGGGCGCAGCGTGTCCGGCGGCAACGGCCGTCGTAGCGTGTCCGGCGGCGCTGCCGACTTGAGCGGTGCGATCACTGCCGACGGCGCGATGGTGTCGCTCGCCATTCGCGCGATCCAGGTCGGCGATTCCTCGCTCGCGGTGAGGATCGCCGGCCGGAACGCCTTCACCGTATATCGGCTTCCCGGATTCCACAGGATCCAGCTGAACATCCCGTTGTCGTAGCCCGCCTGCATCTGTGCGCGGAGCTGCGGCACCCCGTACCGGGGCTTGCCCAGCGTGAAATCCTGATACCAGGGCACCACCTGCCCGGCATTCCTGATGGCGCGGTTGCGCACTCTGGCGCCACGCAACGCACGATCGAGCACCGCGTACGGTTCGGCATTCGGATATGCGATGCCGTAGCTGCCGCGGGGGTAGTGCGACGGGTATGTCATGGGAAGCACGACATCCGCGCGATCGGCGAACTGCTCCCACGTCTGTCCGATTCCCATGTCGTTGTCGATCGTCGTCGTCGCACCGAACACGTCGATGGCCATCGACGCGCCGGACGCGGCGAGGCGCTGTCGGAGATATCCAAGCTCCTCTCGAATCACTGCGTCACGGCGGCGACCCTTGGCGAGCGGGAAGCGGGCTTCGGCGAGTAACCGCCGATCGTCGGGAAAGCGCACGTAATCGAACTGCACCTCGCTGAAGCCGAGGCGCACGGCTTCTTCCGCGAGGTCGGCAGCGTACGCCCACACGGCACGATGATGCGGATCCAGCCAGGGATTGCCTTTGGCATCGAGCCAGGGCTTCCCGTCGGCACGACGCTGCACTGCCCAATCGCGACGTGCAGTGGCCAGCAGCGGATCCTTGGCGACGACGATTCGCGCGATGGGATAGATGCCGTGCGCGCGCATCGTGTCGAGCAGTGCGCGCAGGCGGGCGGGGCGCATCGGCGTGAATCGGTCCGCGCCGATGGAGCGCGCGAGTGGCACGCCCGAGCGGTAGAGCAGATAGCCCCGGTCGTCCTTCACATCCAGCACGAGTGCATTCACCTCGGTCCGCTTCGCGACGTCGACGAGGCTCCACACTTTTTGCCCGATTGCCGCCCAGCGGTTCACGTAGAGGCCGCGCACCACCGGCGGACGCGGCACCAGCGGGACGCGCACACTGTCTGCGGGCGCCTGGGCCAGCGCGGTGGAGGCGAGGAACAGCGAGGCGACGACGACGCGAAGTTGCATCCTCAATGGTAGCCGCCGGTGGCGCATCGAGTCGAGTGGGCAGACCTACAGCCGCTTCACCTCGCGCAGGGCCTCCACGGCGTGCTCGATGTCGCGCGAGAGCGCCTTCGCCTCCTGTGTCGCGTTGGCGACGTCGGACACGGCGGTGCCGAGACCCGACGACCGGAGCTTGAGCAGATCGAGCCGCAGGTTCTGCAACGCGAGCGACGCACTCTCGAGCTGCGCCGCGAGCACTCCACGTCGCTCCGTGAGCTCACCGATCGTGGCGCGCTGGCGATCGAGGAGGCCGATGCGCCGCTCCTGCTCCGCCGACGGACTTGGACCGGCTTCGGTGCGGAGCGCGGAAACGCGCGCGTTCAGCAGGGTCAGCGATGCGCCTCCTACATCCGCATCGAGCCGGTGAAGCGTGAGCGCAAGCGTCCCGACCCGCTGCGCGAGGGCGTCCACGGTGGGGCTGACATCGGGAATCATCTCGCGCTCTTCCGGTGCGAGGCGGGCCAGCGTTTCTCGCACCGCCGCGCGGTCGGCCGCGGCGCGCCGAACCGCCTCTCCGTGCGCGCCCGCCAGCACATCGGCCGGCGCGAGTGATGCCGCGTCGTCCGCTGCATCCCGCTGCGGCGATGGCAACGCCGCGTTGCTCCCTGCCGCCGAATCGATGCGTCCGCGCGAAAACATCCGGCCCAGTGGAATGCCATCGGCCCACAGCTTCCCCGCGTGCGAGATCACGCCCAGCGTGAGGAAGGCACCCGGGAACAGGAACCAGAAGAATTCGGGAGACGTCGCGATGTTGATCACCGCGAGGGACGCCACTGTAGCGAGCGAGCCGATTGATTTCCGGCGAAACGACGTGATCCGCTCTTCCACGGGACGAGCCGCGTCCACCTCCGCACTGTTGCGGCCCGTTCGAAGCGCTCGTTCCCGCCGGTTGCGTTCCACGTCCCATCGCTTGTGTTCGCGACGCCACTCCTTCCATTCCGCCTTCGTGCCCCACGTCGGCATCGCCGGCATGGGCGGCATGAGTGGCGCCGACGGCACGAGTAGCGCGGGTGCGTCGTACGGGCGTGGTCCACCGCCCGCGGCGGCGACGGGCCAGGCCCCACCGGGATACTGAGCGTCCGACGGACGGCTGCGCTCGACGTAGGCCTCCGGCTCCCGCGCCGCCGAGAGCGCGATGCGAAACGCCGTTGCATCCGGCCAGCGATCGTCCGGCTTCTTTGCCAGCGCGCGCGCGAGCGCGTTCACCATGCCGCGAGGCGTGTCAGGGCGAAGCTGATCGAGTGGCCGCGGAATTTCCGAGACGTGTTTCACCAGCATCGCCGGCGTGTTCGACGCCTTGAACGGCGGCTCGCCGGCCAGCATCTGATACCCGATGATGCCAAGCGAGTAGATGTCGCTGCGTCCATCCAGCTCGCGTTCGCCGAGCGCCTGTTCCGGTGACATGTAGGCCGGCGTGCCGATGGCCACGCCCGTGACGGTGAGCCGCGTCTCGCCAGCGGCCGCACGCGCGATCCCGAAATCGGTGACGAGTGGGCGACCCGTCGCGCGATCCAGCAGGATGTTGTCCGGTTTCACGTCGCGGTGGACGACGCCATGCGCATGCGCGTACGCCAGCGCGTCCGCCACGTCGGTGAGAATGCGTCGCACTTCGTCGATGGGAAGGCGCCTCTCGCGGGCGAGTCGCTCGCCAAGCGTCTCGCCGGTCACGAGCGCCATGACGAAGAAGACGAGTCCGTTGGCCTCGTCCACTGTATAGATGGGAACGATGCCCGGATGCGCGAGCTGGGCCGACGTCTGCGCTTCGCGCAGGAAGCGCTCGCGCACATCGGCGTTGAACGCCAGCTCGGGCGGCAGGAGCTTGATGGCGACGGGGCGATTCAACCGGATGTCCCGTGCGCGGTAGACGACGGCCATTCCTCCGCGAGCGATCTCCGCGTCGACGAGGTACTGCCTGCCGACCGCGACGACGAGGCGGTCGAGCAGCGGATCCGTCACCCGCGCTCCGAGACCCGCCCCGCGCCGACGCTGCTTCGGCCGCCGACGCGGCCCAGCTCGTCGGCGACGAAGAGTGCGTCATCGACGTTCTCGGTGAGCTTCATCGCCTGATTGGCCAGCGACGTGATGTGCTGATGCATCTGCGGGCTGGCACCCAGCCGCATGAGATCGAACCGCATGTTCTGGAGCGCCAGCGCACAGGTCTCGAGCTTGGCGGCGAGACCCTCCTTGCGCTGCGCGGCATCGATGAGCGCTCGCCGTTGACGCTTGAGGTACGCGAGCCGCCGCACCCGATCCTCGCTGCCGCGCTCCAGAGGATTGGCCGCGCTCTCCAGGGTGCTGATCTCGGCTTCGAGCTGTTCTCGCGCCGCTCCGAGGTCCTGTCGCGATGATTCCTCGCTCGCCATCGCGAGTCCCTGCACCTTGTCGGCAAGAGCGATCGCGGAGCGCGACACGTCGCCGAGCTGCTCCTTCTGCGACTTGGGCAGGTCATTCACCCGACGCAGGATCTCGTCGCGATCGGCCATTGCCTGACGCACGCGCTCGCCCAGGGCGCCGCCGAGTTGCGCGACCGGGTAGGCCGACGCGGGCGCGTGCTTGGATGCGGGCGACGCGTCGAAGCCGGACGGCAGCGCGGGCGTCATGCGGGCCACGATCTTCCGCTGCGCCCGCTCCTCGCGCAGGCGCGCGCGGGACTGCGGATCGAACATCGCGCGGATGTACGCCACCGTCTCCTCGACGACTTCCATCACCTCCCTTTCGCGTGGCTGGCGAAACACGTCACGCCAGTCGTAGCCCTCGCTCCAGAGCTTCGCGTACTTGAACGCGATGTAGATGCTCCAGAACACAGTGACAAAGAAGAAGTCGCGGCTGCCGAACAGCGTGAACAGCACGATCACGCTGTTCACGAACAGGTACGGGGCGATCTTGCCGCGGAAGTGGATCACGGGCGCCGCTTCCCAGCGCCGCATCGCGTCGCGGGTGGCGTTCACGAGCGGGCGCGCGCTGGAGAGGAACGGCGCCGGCGAGTAGGGCCCGTCCAGCTGCGCGGCGTACGCCGGCCGCGGAGCCACCGAAGCCGATGGCGCTGGCGCGCGGGACGGCGGCGCCTCGCGCGCGTCCAGCGCCCCGACGAGCGCCGACGCCGTGAGGAAGCGGTGGGACGGGTCCTTTTCCAGCAGCATCATCACCGACCGCGCAAGCTCCGTCGGCACGTCGGCGCGGCGCTGCTGTACGGGAACGGGCCGCTCGGAGATGTGCTTCACGAGCATCGCCGGCGTGCTTCCCGCCGTGAACGGCGGCTCGCCGGTGAGCATCTGGTAGCCAAGGATGCCGAGCGAATACAGATCGCTGCGCCCGTCGATCTCGCGCTCGCCCGCCGCCTGCTCGGGGGACATGTATGCCGGCGTGCCGATGGCCATCCCCGTCGCCGTCAACCGGCTGTCGCCACTCGAGTCCATCGCACGCGCGATACCGAAATCGGTGACCATGGAGCGTCCGGTCACCGCGTCGAGCAGGATGTTGTCCGGCTTGATGTCCCGATGCACGACGCCGCGGTCGTGCGCGTATGCGAGAGCGTCGGCGACTTCCCGCATGACCTTGCGAGTCTCGTCGACCGTGAGCACCCCGCGCTCGTGCAGCCGCTTGGCGAGGTTGTCGCCGCTGATGTACGCCATGACGAAGAAGACGAGCTGCTCCTGCTCATCGACCGTGTAGATCGGCACGATGTTCGGGTGCGAGAGCTGCGCCGCTGTCTCCGCTTCACGAAGGAATCGCGACTTGATCTCGCTCCGGAACGCCAGTTCGGGCGGGAGCAGCTTGATGGCGACCTGCCGCTTCAGGCGGCGATCCCTGGCGCGATAGACAATGCCCATGCCGCCCCGTCCGATCTCGCAGTCGAGCTCGTAGTGGGCCGCGAGCGCGCGCTGGACGTGAGCACGGAGCTCGTCATCCGCGGCAGAGGCGAGCGGGTCTGGCACGCGACGACTGGGAGGCAGGGTGAGACGGGAAGCGAACATAGTAGCACGGCGAAGCGACGTGGGAAAGGACAACCGCCACAGCGGCAGGCTCACTACGTCACGATGACGGCGAGAAGTGTCAGAGACTGCCGGGCTGTCGGACGCCGCATGGAATGGAGTGTGCGCTTTTGCGGGACCTTGGCCGCGGAGCGACGCGTTCACGAACACCTGTCGCTTCAGGGCTGCTCTTTCACATCCAGGTAACGAAATGGCTCAGCGCCAGACACTTCCCGTCCTCCCGCTTCGGGGAACGGTCATCTTTCCCGGACTCACGGCGCCCATTGCCGCCGGACGTCCGGGAACTCTTCGCGCGATCGAGGCTGCGCTCAAGGGTGACCGGCTCGTGTTCGCCGTCGCGCAGCGCGACAACACGGACGAGCCCACGCCGGACATTCTCTACTCCATGGGCGTGATCGCCCGGATCGGGCAGATCCAGCGCGGCCTGGGCGGCGTGCAACTCCTGCTGCAAGGTGAGCAGCGCGCCACGGCGATCCAGTTCACGACCGTGGACAATTATCTCGCCGCCGTCGTGCAGCCGGTGGACGAGCAGAAGCCGCTGAGCGAGGACGACCCCGCGTTCGTCGCGCTCTACAAGGAGATCCGCGAGCGCGCGGCCGAACTCGGCGAGCGTCGCGGGTTGCCAGAGGAAGTCGTGCACCAGGTGCTCGATGCCGTCACGGATCCGGGTCGCTTCAGCGATCTCGTGGCGGGCTACATCGAGCTTCCGGTAGCCGAGCGGCAGGGTCTGCTCGAGAACCTCTCGGTCGAGGACCGGCTGCGTCGCGTGCTCGTGCACGTGCAGCGTCAGATCGGCATGATCGAGATGCAGGAAGAGATCAAGTCGCAGGTCCAGGAAGAGCTCGGCGAGCGCCAGCGCGAGATGTACCTGCGCGAGCAGATGAAGGCGATCCAGAAGGAGCTTGGCGACGACGACCAGAGCAAGGAGATCAGCGAGCTGCGCGAGAAGCTGGACAAGCTCGAGCTCTCGTCCGCGGCGCGCACCGAAGTCGAGCGCGAGCTCGGACGGCTCGAGCGCGCCGGCCGTGAATCGATGGAAGCGCAGGTCATTCGCACCTATCTCGAGTGGATCGCCGAGCTGCCCTGGAACAATCGGAGCGACGACAACCTGGAGCTCGCCCGCGCGCAGGTGGTGCTCGACGAAGACCACTACGGTTTGCCCGACGTGAAGGATCGGGTGCTGGAGTTCCTCGCCGTGCGGCAGCTGCGTGCGAAGGAGCTGGCGGACGAAGTCGAGTCGGCGGGCGAGCTGCCCATCGCTGCGTTCAAGCCCGAGATCAACGATGCCACGCCGGCGCTGCACGTCACGGGTGAACACAAGGCCGTGACGGACCGGAAGGAGGCCAAGGCGCGGGCGATGGCGAAGGGTCCGATCCTGCTGTTCTCGGGGCCACCCGGCGTGGGCAAGACGTCGATCGCCAAGTCCATCGCGCGTTCGCTCGGTCGGGAGTACGTGCGGGTGGCACTGGGCGGCGTGCGCGACGAAGCGGACATCCGGGGTCATCGTCGCACGTACGTGGGCGCGATGCCCGGGCGCATCATCCAGGGGCTCAAGCAGGCGAAGACGCGCAATCCCGTCTTCCTGCTCGACGAGGTGGACAAGCTCGGCGCGTCGTTCCAGGGCGATCCGGCGAGCGCGCTGCTCGAAGTGCTGGATCCGGCGCAGAACGACACGTTCACCGATCACTATCTCGGCATCCCGTTCGACCTGAGCGAGGTGTTGTTCATCGCGACCGCCAACTTCATCCAGAACATTCCCGGTCCGTTGCTCGACCGCATGGAAGTGGTGGAATTCGCCGGCTACACCGAGCGGGAGAAAGCCGAGATCGCGAAGAAGTACCTCATCCCGCGGCAACTGGAGGACTCGGGGCTCAAGAGCAAGAACATCGTGTTCGACGACGCCGCGGTGATGAGCATCGTGAGCAAGTACACGCGCGAGAGCGGTGTGCGACAGCTCGAGCGGCAGGTCGGAGCCGTGGCGCGCAAGGTCGCGCGCAAGCTCGCGTCGGGTGAGACGGACGACTTTCACATCAGCGTGCAGGACGTGCGCGACCTGCTCGGTCGGCCGCGCGTGCATCCCGAGCGTGCCAATGAGGAGAACGAGATCGGCGTGGCGGCGGGCATGTACTACACGCCGATGGGCGGTGACATCATGTTCGTCGAAGCGGCGATCCGTCGCCTGCACGGTTCGCAGCGATCGTCGGAGAACGGTGAGGAGAAGGTGCAGGTGAGCGGGTGGGGCAACGTGTCACTCATCCTCACCGGCCAGCTCGGGGACGTGATGAAGGAGAGTGCGCGCGCCGCACTCACCTATGCGGCGACGCATGCATCGACGCTCAAGATTCCGGAGGACCGGCTGGGTTCGATCGAGGTGCATGTGCACGTGCCCGCCGGCGCGATTCCGAAGGATGGCCCAAGTGCGGGCGTGGCGATTGCCACCGCGCTGGTGAGCGCGATGTCCGGACGCCCCGTTCGACGCGACGTTGCGATGACCGGCGAATCGACCCTGCGTGGCCGCGTGCTGCCCATCGGTGGACTGAAGGAAAAAGTGCTCGGCGCGCATCGGGCGGGAATCACCACGATCATCCTGCCAAAGGACAACGAGGCGGACATGGAGGATATTCCGGAGGAGGTGCGCAACCAGCTCGCGTTTCACTGTGTGAGCACGCTGGACGAAGCGTTCGCGATTGCGCTGATGCCCCCGGTGAACGGCACGCCTCCGGCGGCGAAGCCGCAGATCATGGAAGCGGCGGAGGCGGCGGTAGTGGGGTGACGCGGGGCGCTCGCTGCCCTCGCTTACGGGGCGGCAGGCGCTGCGCGCTGCCTTACGGGACGGCAGGCGCTGCGCGCTGCCTTACGGGGCTGCAGGCGCTGCGCGCTGCCTTACGGGGCGGCGGGCGCGGCGCGGCGCCCCCCCCACCCCCCAAACGCCGCGGCCCCCCAACAGGTAGAGT
>JAJAYP010000288.1 GCA_026786185.1 Gemmatimonadaceae bacterium | reverse complement strand
GGTGGGCGCCGGCGCGGAAACCACGGGCGGATACGCGCGTGCGCAGAGCGAGGACGAGGCGCAGCGGACACGCGATGCACTGGCCGCGCATCTCAAGGAAGTGGATCTCGTCATCACCACCGCGCAGATCCCCGGCCGGCCGGCTCCTCGGCTCGTCACCGCCGAGATGGTGACGCACATGCGGCCCGGCGCGGTGATCATCGATCTCGCGGCGGAATCGGGCGGCAACTGCGAGCTTACCATCGCTGGTGAAACGGTGAAGTCGGGGAATGTCACCATCCTCGGGCCCGTGGACCTGCCGGCGACCGTGCCGTATCACGCCAGCCAGATGTTCGGCAAGAACATCCTCGCGCTGGTGACGCACCTGTCGCACGAGGGTGCGCTGCACCTCGACCGCAACGACGAGATCACGTCGGCGATGACCGTCGTGCGCGACGGGCAGGTCGTCGTCCCTCACCCCA
Organism: Gemmatimonadaceae bacterium; assembly: GCA_026786185.1. GTDB lineage: Bacteria > Gemmatimonadota > Gemmatimonadetes > Gemmatimonadales > Gemmatimonadaceae > AG11. The sequence continues at coordinate 3,782 of JAJAYP010000288.1, read as the reverse complement.
AGTGATGCGAATGCGATGCTGATCCTCGAACTGTACGTCTTCGTCCTCGCCGCGTTCGTCGGCTTCGTGGTGATCACGCGCGTGCCGCCGCTGCTGCACACGCCGCTGATGTCGGCGACGAACGCCATCTCCGGCATCTCGCTCGTCGGCTCGATGGTGGCCGCCGGCGCCAATCGCGGGACGGTATCGACGGCGCTCGGCTTCATCGCCGTCGTCTGCGCGACGACCAATGTGGTGGGTGGCTTTCTCATCACCGACCGGATGCTGAAGATGTTCCGCCGCGAGCCGCACGACGACGCGTCGAAGACGAGGAAGCAATAGCGGATGCGCGAGACGATCACGCAGCTCACGTACCTCGCGGCATCGATCCTCTTCATTCTCGGACTGCGCAGCCTCACGCGCCCCGACAAGGCGAGGCGCGGCATGCAGCTGGCGGCGGTGGGCATGCTGCTCGCGCTGTGCGGAACGCTGATGAACCACCAGATCGTGGACTACCGCTGGATCGCCGGCGGACTCGTCCTCGGCACGATCATCGGCTATCCGCTCGGCATGTGGGTACCCACGACGGCGTTGCCGCAGCGGATCGCGATGTCGCTGAGCTTCGGCGCGCTCGCGGCGACGCTCGTCGGCGTGGCCGAGTACTACTCGGCGTTCCATGGGGGCGAGGGGCACATCGGCGCGGCCAAGATGACGGCGATCGGGTTCGAGGTGTTGCTCGGGTCACTCACCGTGACGGGCGCGTTGATCGCCGCCGGCAAGCTGCAGGAGTGGGTGCCCTCCCAACCGATGACGTATCGCGGGCAGAACCTCGTGAACTTCGCGATGTTCGCCGCGGCACTCGTCCTGTTCGCCATGGTGGTGCTGGACCCCACCAGGAGCACGGCGTTCTACACGATGATCGGGTTGGCCGCGCTGCTCGGCGTTCTCATGGTTATGCCGATCGGGGGCGCCGACATGCCCGTCGTCGTCGCGCTGCTCAACTCCTATTGCGGACTCGCCGCCGCGGCCACGGGCTTTGCGCTCGGCAACAGCATTCTCATCATTTGCGGCGCGCTCGACGGGGCGTCGGGGTTCCTGCTGGCGATCCTGATGTCCAAGGCGATGAACCGTTCCTTCGCGAACGTCCTGTTCGGCGCGTTCGGCGGAGAGACGGCCGCGGCCGCGGTGGGCGGAGGATCGGCATTGCCCGTCCGGTCGGTGTCGGCCGAAGACGCGGCCATCCAGCTCGCGTACGCGCAGCGCGTGATCATCGTGCCGGGCTACGGCATGGCGGTGGCGCAGGCCCAGCACGCCGTGCGCGAACTGGCGGAGCTGATCGAGAAGCGTGGTGGCGAGGTGAAGTACGCCATCCATCCCGTGGCCGGACGGATGCCGGGACACATGAACGTGCTGCTGGCCGAGGCGAACGTGCCGTACGACAAGCTGTACGACATGGACGAGATCAACAGCGAGTTCCCGCAGACCGACGTCGCGCTCGTGATCGGCGCGAACGACGTGGTGAATCCCGCCGCGCGCGAAGACAAGTCATCGCCGATCTATGGCATGCCGATTCTCGACGTGGATCATGCGAAGAGCGTGATCGTGCTCAAGCGCGGCATGGCGGCGGGGTTCGCGGGCATCGAGAACGCGCTGTTCCATGCGCCGGCGACGAGCATGCTGTTCGGCGACGCGAAATCGTCGTTGACGAAGCTGGTGAGCGAGGTGAAGTCCGCCTAGGGCCGAGGGGGATAGATCGCGAGGAGCGGGCTGGGGTCGGGAAACGAATGGTACTTGGTACTTCGTACCTGGTACCGAGTACCGAGTACTGCGCTGCACTGACGGCTGCGTGGCGGGCAGTGGCCGGCGCGTCGGGTGTACCTGGTACTTGGTACCGAGTACCGAGTACCAGGTACCGATGGGTGGGTGCCTACCGGTGCATGAGCAACTTTCCGGGCAGTACTTGGTACCTGGTACGAGGTACCAAGTACCAAGTACCAGTAGTTGATCCTTCCGCTCGCCAGGCAAGCTGCACTCAATCGCCACTCGGAGCATTAATCGGATAGCCCGTCTCCCGGCCTCGCCGAGATATTGTCCTCGTCCCTGAGGAGAGTCCGATGACGACGATGACCACGATGCCGCCCTCCCGCCCCGCCACCGACGCGCACGTCGCACTCGCCGAGCGCGTGCGACGGTACATCCACGACCACGTTGCCGAGCCGTTGCCGCTCGAGCGGCTCGCGCGCGAGGCGCGGGTGAGTCCGGCGCACCTGCAGCGGACGTTCACGCGCGTCGTGGGACTGTCGCCCAGGCGGTATCAGGAACAGCGGCGGGTCGGCGCGCTCAAGCACGCGCTCCGCGAGGGCTCCACGGTGAGCCGCGCCACCTACGACGCGGGGTTCGCGTCGGGGCGGCGCGTGTACGAAACGGCGGCCGACGTGCTTGGCATGACGCCAGGCGCCTACCGCCGGCGCGGCGCAGGCCAGACGATCCACTATACCGCCGTGCCCACCTCGCTCGGACTGCTGCTCGTCGCGGTCACCGAGCGGGGCGTCTGCACCGTGTCGCTCGGCGATGACGAATCAGCGCTCGTGGACGCGTTGCGCGGCGAGTTCTCCGGCGCGGAGCTCACGCGCTCCACCGATGCGCGCGCCCGGCTGGTGGATGCCGTGGTGGCGCATGTGGAGGGTCGGGCGACCAGCCACGACGTACCGCTCGACGTGCGGGCGACGGCGTTCCAGTGGCAGGTGTGGCGGGCGCTTCAGGAGATTCCCGAAGGCGCGACGCGCAGCTACCAGGCGGTGGCGCAGCAGCTCGGACGTCCGACCGCGGCCCGGGCCGTGGCCCGCGCATGCGCGAGCAACCGGATCGCCGTGCTCATCCCCTGCCACCGCGTCGTGCGCGGCGATGGCGCGCTGGGGGGGTATCGCTGGGGCATCGCCCGGAAGGCGGCGCTTCTGTCGCGGGAGGGAGCACGACCGGACCTGTAACTTCCGTGCGCCGCGTGGCGTAGGTTGGTGTGGCGCCGGCACGGTGCGGGCGCACACCGACCTCGAGGTGCAGTCATGTCCGAGTATCGCATCGTGTTCGTGAACCAGATTCCCGCCCCGCCGGCGTCGAACGTACCGGATGTGCCGTTCCGCGAGCAGATCCGCAACCCGATTCGCCAATCCATCCAGGACGCGACGCGTGCGCGCGAGGAATCGCGCAACATGAAGTTCGAGATCTGGAGTGCAGAGCGGGAGCTGCGGGATGCCGAGCAGCAGTTACGGAATGCGCGAACGGACGATCAGCGCGGAGCAGCCAAGCAGGCGCTGATCGGTGCGCGGGAGCAGCTCCGCGCGCTGCAGGAGCCTCGCATCGCGATGCACTCGGTACAGGGGCAGCCGGCGGCGCTCCCGCGGGACGTCATTCCCCCGCAGGCGGTGGACATCTCCATCGCGTTCTTCATCATGGTGGCGGTGATTTTGATCGGCTGGCCGCTGGCGCGGGCGATGGGCCGCCGGCTGGAGCGGCGTGCCGATGCGCCGGCCCTGCCCGATCCGGCGATGAGCGGGCAGCTTCAGCGCATCGAGCAGGCGGTGGAGGCGATGTCGATCGAGATCGAGCGCATCTCGGAGTCGCAGCGGTTCCTGGCCAAGCTCCAGAATGGCGCGACGCCTGAACGTTCCGCGCTGGGTGCGGGCGAGCGTCGCTGACGGCGGCTTCGTCGCGAGGCGGGATGAAACGACGAGAGGGGCGGCCAGGTGGCCGCCCCGCGCGGCTTGGCGGCGCGCGTACAGGAACTACGGCCGCGGCCCCCGCCC
>JAJAYP010000287.1 GCA_026786185.1 Gemmatimonadaceae bacterium | reverse complement strand
GGTCCTGTTCGCGGTTGGGGTCGTGGGCGATATGCAGCTTGGTTTAATTCCCCAGCGCGCGGGGGTTGGCCACCCGCTGCTGCTCGCCGCCGGAAAGCTGCGATGGACGATGCCCTTCGCGTCGTGCGAGCCCCACGTAGTCCAGGAGCTCTCGCGCGCGCGCGCGGCGCGCCGGGCCGCGCATGCCAGCCTCGGCCAGCGGCAGCTCGATGTTCTCGCTCGCCGACAGCGCCTGCATGAGATAGAACCGCTGAAACACGAATCCGATGCGGCGCAGACGGAAGTCGGTCGCCCGTGCATCCGGGAGCTGATCCACGCGCTCACCGGCGATGGACACCGTGCCGGACGTGGGACGATCGATCACGCCCAGCAGGTTCAGCAGCGTACTCTTGCCGCACCCCGACGGCCCCACGATCGCCACGTACTCCGCCGCAGCGATGGTGAACGACACCCCCCGCAACGCATGCACGTGCTCGTCGCCCATGCGATACTCGCGCACCAGATCGCGGACGCTCACGATCGGCTCCACGTCGTCCACCGTCCGAGCGACGCGCGCACCAGCGATCGCGGCGCTCATCCGACCGCCTCCTGGCGCAGCGTCGTCGAGATCTGGAGCGACGCGCTGCGCCACGACGGGTAGATGCCCGACAGAAGCCCACACAGTACCAGCAGGCCGAGCGCCGTCCATGCGGCGCTCGGCTGAAAAAGGAAGAAGTCGATGCGCTCCGGAAGTCCCGGAAAACGGGAGAGGATCGAGTTCAGGTAGCGCGCCGTCCCGAGACCCAGTGCCAGTCCCAGTGGCGTCGCGACCAGCATGATCGCGCCGCCTTCCACGACGATCTGCGCGACGATACGTCCGCGCCGCACGCCGATGGCGCGCATGACGGCAATCTCTCCGATGCGCTCGTTCACCGACACGGTCATCACCGTGGTCACCAGCAGGAATCCGACGATCAGGCTGACGGCACCGAGAATGACGGCGAGCTGGCGGAAATAGCTGAGCCGTTCATCCACCTGGCGGATCGCTTCGGAGGTCGAGATCACCGTGACACGCGGAATCAGTCGCTCGAACAGGGTACGGGTGGAGTCCGCGTCGATTCCGTCGCGCAGTCGCACCATCGCCAGCGAAATGCGTCCCGTCGCGTCCGCACCCTGCATCATCCGAAGCGTCGCGATGGGGAGTGCGGCGCCGCGCTGCTCAGCCGCCATGTACACGAACCGCACGCGCCCCACGATCCGCAACGTGCGCACGCCCGACAGGCCACGAAGCTGTGCGTCGTATCCCGCGGCCGCGGTGACGGTGTCCCCGAGCCGGCGGCCGATGGCGCGCAGCAGCGCGTCGTTCATGGCCAGCTCGCCGGCGGCCACGGGATGCGTGCCTTCCACGAGCTCATAGTCGCCCTGCACCGCCGGCTCGAGCCCGAGCGCGGCGGTAGTGACGGTGCTCGACCCGATGGGAATGTGCAGTTGCCCCCCGAGCACGGGGCTCACCCGTTCCACTTCGGGTCGCGCGCGCAGCAGGGCCACCAGGGAGTCTGCGTCGCGTATCGTGGCTTCGGTGTCGAACGGCAACGTGCCCTTGGGGGCCAGCCGGAGCTGGAACCCCTGCGAAAGGAGCAGCGACCGGAACGACTCGCGCATCCCGCTCGACAGCATCACCATGTCCAGGAGCATGCCCGCCGATACGGCCACCCCCAGCACGGCCAGCAGCGTACGGGCGCGATGCCGGATGAGCGACGCGAAGGCGAGCGTGAGCAGCATCGCCTAGCGTCCGAACAACGTGAGCGGTGGTGTTGCGACGAGTCTCCGCGCCGCCAGCCATCCGGCGATGATCCCGAGCGCGAGCGACAGCACGACGGCGAGGAGGACGATGTCCGGCGTGACGATGGAGAATCGCAACGGAGTGCGGTACACGGCCTGGTAGTGGCTGTTGACGATCACCGACGCCAGCGCGGCCACGCCGACTCCGGCCGCACTGCCGAGCACCGCGATCGCCGCGGCCTCGAGCACGACGCTTCGCACGACCGTGCGCGCCGAGATGCCCATCAATCGCAGCGCGGCCACGTCGCGTCGACGTTCCTCCACCTTGAGCAGCATGATGCACAGCAGGAAGATCGCGCTCGCCGTCACGGTGATCACGCCGATCGCGCGGTGAAACCGCGAGACGACGGCAAAGGTCGTGGACGTCTCGACGGCGATGTCGGCCGAACGGTGGGCGCGGAAGCCGAAGGCCGCGTCATTGATCCGCGCGATCGCCTGATCCGTCACTGCGGGTGACCGGGTCTGGACGGCGAAGCGATCGACGCGGTCTCCATAGCCCAGGAGCGACTGCAACTGGGTGAGGTGCAGCCGCACGCGGTACTCGCCTCGGGCGATCTCTGCCGGATCGGTACCGCGACGCACGAGCGCGCCGATGACGGCGGTATCCCCCGCCGACTCGGGCGTCGCCGCCAGAACCACGCGGTCCCCGATCCGCAGTCCGGCATCCGCGGCGAGGCGCTCGTCGATTGCAATGGTTCGGACGTCGTGCGCCTGCATCACGCCGGCGAGCAGCGCGACTAGGATGGCTTGCGGCACTGCGCTCAGCGACGCGCCGAGGCTGTCCAGTGTGCGGTATCCTTGAGTGCCTCGCGCGTCTCGACGAGCGTGTACGAGGGCGCGGCGTAGCTGGTCAGGCCCTTCTTCACCAGCCAGAAACCGAGCCCGAGCTCCAGCGCACCCGTCAGGATGGCACCGAACCACATGTGGCCGTTGTTCAAACGGCCAAGCAGTGTGGTGAGCAGGATCGTGAGCGCGACCAGCATCACCACCGCCGCGCCGAAGGCGAGCGCGAGCCAGAGCACGCCACGTGTCGCGCGATGCAGGCTCTCCTTCGTTTCGAGCTTCGCGAGCGCCACTTCATTCGTCACGAGGCGCCTGGAATCCTCGCTGAGGCGGCGGATCAGGTCGGGGATGCCGGTATCGGGATCAGTCACGATGGGTCTGGCGCTCACTCGCTCCTCCTGGGGACGCGGCGGAATATCGCGCCGACTCGCGACCGCTTCGGGGCAAGAGGCGTTCCTTGTGGCCACCGGACCTCACGCCTGTCCTTCGCTTTCCACGTACACCTGGGCCGCGAGTCCCACACCCACCGCCCGCGTCGCACCACCGACCGCGTCTTCCACCCACACGGTGATCGGTCCGTCGAATGGCGCCTTGTCGAGAATGCGGAGATGACAGCCGGGACGAATACCCAGCTCGGCCAGGTAGCGCAGCCGCGCGGGCTCCTTGTCGTGAACCCGTCGCACGCGCACCTGCTCGCCGGGCGCGGCTTCCGCCAGCGTGCGGAGCGCCGATTCCTCCACTCGACCGTCTCGCGTCGGAATGGGGGCGCCGTGCGGATCCTGCACCGGATCGCCGAGCGCCGCCGCCATCCGCTCCACGAGTTCCTCCGACGCGGCGTGCTCGAGTCGTTCTGCCTCGGCATGCACCCGGTCCCAGGGGTAATCGAGCACTTCGGTGAGGTAGCATTCGAGAATGCGATGGCGGCGCAGAGTGCGCAGCGCCGCGCGGCGCCCATCACCCGTGAGCCGCACGCCGCGGTACGGCTCGTGGGACACGAGGCCCTGGTCGGCGAGCCGCCGCACCATGCCGCTCACCGACGCGGGCGAGATGGCGAGGCGATCGGCAATGTCGTTGGTGGACGCGGGCGACCCGACCAGCTCGAGGTCGTAGATCGCCTTGAGATAGTCCTCGACCGGACCGGTCAGCGGCTGCGGCTCGGGACTGGCGGTCACGTCGGGTGCACGTGCCGCGGCACGCCGCGTACCATCAGCACCGGCACGGTCGTGTGGTGTCGCACTTCGTTCGCGACGCTGCCGCGAAGCAGATCCTGGATGCCCCGGTGGCCATGCGTGCTCATCGCCACCAGGTCGCATCGCTCGCGATCCGCCGCCGCGGCGATCTCGCGGCCCGGGTCCCCGCCGGCGAGTACGCATTCCGTGGTGATGCCGGCTGCCTCAAGTGCGTCGGCCCGCTCCTCCAGATACGCGCGGTCATCCTGCATCTCGGAGCTCTCGCGAAGCACGAGCTGATGCTGATTCCGCGCCGCCCATCCGTCGGCGACATGAATGAGCACCACGGACGCCTCGCACAACTTCGCGAGGTCGCGGACATGGGCGACGATCGCGTCGTCGTAGTCGGTGTGCTCGAGCGGGACGAGGATGCGGTGGTACATGGGCGGGTAGCGAAAGTGGAGCGGTCGACGCTGCTCGCTCAGGCGAGCCAGCCCCGAACCGTCTGGAACAGCAACCACACGTTGAGGCTGGCGATCACCATCGCCACCACGTACGCCATCACCTTCAGCCAGACGGGATTGACGAATTCGCCCATCTTCAGCTTGTCCGATGTGAACATTACCAGCGGGAACACCGCGAACGAAAGCTGGAGGCTGAGGATCACCTGGCTGAGGATGAGCAGTTTCGCCGTACCCGACTCGCCCGCGAGGATGGACACGATCACCGCCGGAATGATGGCGATCAGGCGGGTGATGAGACGACGCAGCCATGGCCGGATCCGGATGTTGAGGAATCCCTCCATCACGATCTGGCCGGCGAGCGTGCCCGTGATCGTGGAGTTCTGCCCGGAGGCCAGGAGCGCGAGGGCGAACACCGTGCTCGCACCGGCACCCAGCAATGGGGTGAGCAGCTTGTACGCGTCCTGGATCTCGGCCACTTCCTGGTTGCCCGTCGAGTGGAAGGTGGCCGCCGCGACGATGAGGATGGCCGCATTGATGAATAGCGCGAACGAGAGCGCGATCGTGGAATCCACGAAGGCGTAGCGCACCGCCTCGCGCTTCCCTTCCGACGTCGCCTCGTACCGCCGCGTCTGCACGATGGACGAATGCAGATACAGGTTGTGCGGCATGACCGTGGCGCCGAGAATCCCGATGGCGATGTACAGTTTCTCCCGGTTGGAGATGATGTCGGCCGTCGGAATGAATCCGGCCATCACCCCCGCCATGTCCGGGCGCGAGAGGAACAGCTCGAAGCCGAAGCAGATTCCCACCGTGGCCACGAGCGTGATGACGAGCGCCTCGAGAATGCGCACGCCCTTGTTCTGGAGATACAGGAGGAGCAGCACGTCCAGCGCGGTGATCACGACACCCACCGGCAGCGAGATCCCGAACAGCAGGTTGAGCGCAATGGCCGATCCGATCACTTCGGCGAGATCACAGGCCGCGATCGCGATCTCGCAGAGGATCCAGAGCGCCCAGACGACCGGCGTGCTGTAGTGATCGCGACACGCCTGCGCGAGGTCGCGTCCGGTCGCGATGCCGAGCTTGGACGCCAGCCCCTGAAGGAGGACGGCCATCAGGTTCGAGATCAGGATGACGCTCAGCAGCGTGTATCCGAACCGCGAGCCGCCGGCGAGATCGGTGGCCCAGTTGCCCGGGTCCATGTAGCCGACCGCCACGAGATAGCCGGGACCAGCGAAGGCGAGGATCTTCCGCCACTTGCCTGCCCCTCCCACCGGGACCGACCGGTACACCTCGGCCAGGCTTGGCGCCACGCGGGCGCGACGCCAACCGGTGTCGGGTTGGGAGAGGCTGTCGAGCGGGTCTGCCTGTTTCGTGCGTCGAGCGAACATGGTGGGCGGTTGGGCGGTTGGGCGGAGAATAACGGGGAGATGGGATTTAGGTCACCCTAGAATTGATTCGAGGCCGGAAGAAAGCAGGGGAGGCGTTGCCGCAGGTGGATCTTGCGACCACACCGGCGCGCTGACAATTCCCGATGAACCGATTTGCCGCTCCGTCTCGCCGACACCCAACCTCCGGTGCCATGCCCATGTCCGCCACCGCGCCGTCCGCCGGTACCCCGACGCTCGGCCAGATCGCCCTCACCGTGCACGACGTCGGCGGCAGCGTCGCCTTCTACCGTGACCGGGTGGGACTGCCATTCCGGGTGCCGGACATCGAGTCGGCGCACCGCGAGATGAGCGCGCGCGGCGTCCCGTTCGTCGATGCGCCACACCTCATCGCGTCGATGCCGGATCACGAGCTGTGGATGTCCTTCTTCCGCGATCCCGACGGCCACACCCTGGCCCTGATGTGCGAGCGGCCGAGCGCCGCGACGTAACGGTGGTGCCGACTACCCTCTGACCTCGGCGATCCACTCGCTCGCGTTCACCGCGCCGTGCGGAGTGAGCGAGCGCCAGAACGAATGCTGCAGCCCCCGCCATCCGGTGGGCTCGCCGCGCTGGAGCACGCGCAGCAGGCCCTCCAGGGTGCGCGCCAGCCGTGCCTTCCGCCGAACGAGCGATGGATGCGCTCGCGCGCGTGGCCGGTACTGCGCCCACCCCGTGGACCCGCAAAAGCCGGTGGGGCCGAAGTCGTCGCTGCGCAGCACAAGCTCCAGGAATGCGCGCGTCGCGCCGGGAAAGCGGCTCAGCACATCATGCATGGCGAGGATTCCGCCCTCGGCGAGATGGGGCCTGAAGAGCCGGATGTCCTCCGTGGCGCCTTCGTACGTGTGATCGCCGTCGATCCAGAGGAGACGCAACGGGCGCGACCAGGTGGGAGCCAGCTCCCGCGAGAACATCCGGTGCGGCTCCACGACATCGGCCACGCCGGCGCGGTGCACGTTGGCCTGGAAGTCGTCGAAGGTGGAACGTTGGGCGCCGATGGCCGGATCGGTGCTCGACGGCGACGTGAAGGGATCGACCGCGACGACCGGCCCGCGGCCGTAGTGCTTCGCGATGAGTCCGAGTCCCACCGTGGAGCGTCCCTTGAAGCTGCCGATCTCGAGGATCGCGCCCGACGCCGGAGCCGCGGCCGCGGCGAGCATGAGAAACTTCGCCTCGCGCTCGGTGAGATAGCCCGGCGATGCGCGAACCGCCTCCCATGCGGCCGCGCGTTGCGCGTCGAGATCGGGGGGCAGCAGGGCGGTCACCGTGTCATGCTCGGTCATGTCGGGGCATGCGGTAGGTTACGGACACGGACCCGGCGCCGGACGCGTCGCGCCGTGATCGAGTCGCGATCAGTGTAGCGCGGTCGTGGCCGCGACGCGACTCCGCTACGCGGATCCCGTGGCATCGTCGTAAAACGATTCTCCCGTTCGCGGTGCGCCCGCATAGGCGAGGAACTGCCGCAGCACTCGCTCGGTGAGCCCCCACACCACGTGCTCGCCGTGCTGGAACACGCTGACGCGGCGCTCGGTGCCGCGCACTTGCACCGTGCCCGCCCCCCAGGCCTCAGCGGTGCTCAGCGCCGACAGCGGCACCCAGAACGCCGCCGCCACCTCGTGGCTCGGAATGATCTCGACGTTCGCGCGAACGAGCGCCACGAACGGGCGGATCACGATGGGAGCGAGCGTCGGAGACCGTGGCATCAGGTCATCGAGAGATCCCAGCAGCCGACCATCCCGTGCTACGTCGACTCCCGTCTCCTCGAGCGTCTCACGCACCGCCGTCGCCGACAGATCGGCATCGGCCGGTTCCATTCGGCCGCCCGGCAGCGCGATGTGACCGCTCCACGGATCACCCGTGGCATCGGCCCGCTTGATCATCAACACCTCGGGCTCGCCATCGCCACGGCGGCGCAGCATCAACAGGATGGCCGCGCGCCGCACGCCGCTCTCCGCCTCCACCACTCGGCCGGGATGCGCGTCGAGCGAGTGCAGCAACTGCACGATGGAAGGGTGCCTCGCGAAGTGATCGAGTTCCGCGATCTCGAGCGTCATCTCAGCTTCGCTTCGCCAACCGGTTCACGTAGAAGCCAACCGTTCGTTCTGCCGCTTCCCGGAGCTGCGCCGAGGGTGTCGTCATGCCATGCGCCACGTTGAACGTGTGCGTCGCTCCGGCGATCGACAGGAGCTCGGCACGCCCCTCGCTCGATTCCGCGAGCTGTTCACCCTCGGCGAACGGCACCGTCTCGTCCGCCGCGCCGTGCACGATGAGCCAGGGACAGAGCAGTGTCGCCGCCGCGAGCTTGAGGTTGAGGCGTCCCAGCGCATGCTCGTCCGTCTCGTCGAGCAGCGCGGTGCTCAAACGCAGGGTCTGTCCCGTGCGCGTGTTCGGCACCTCGAGGTATCCCCGCGTGCGCCACTCCGCCTCCTGCGCATCCGTCCAGCGCCGCACGCTGGCGATGGACGACCAGGTGGCCAATGCGCCAACGCGGGCGTCACGCGACGCGTGCAGGAGTGCAGTCGCTCCACCACGCGAATGTCCGAACAGTCCGAACTGCGGTCCGGTCCAGCCACGGCGCTCGGCTTCCGCGACGACGCGCGATACATCCTGGCCTTCACGCGTGAACGTGTTCTCGGCGAAGGCGTCCGGATCGTCGAACGTCTCGAGATCATCCCCGACCCCGCTTCCCGAGAAGTTGAAAGTCACGGCCGTCAACCCCGCCGCGGCAAGCTGTTCGGCGAGATACGGGAAGAACGCGAACCGCGCGAATCCCTTGAAGCCGTGCAGCAGCACGACACTTCCTTTCGGGTTCGTGGGCAGGCGCACCTCTCCGCGAATCACGCGCGAACCGGTTCCCGGGATGTCGAATCGCTCCGCGCCGACGCTCGTCATCCGTCGATCTCGCCGTTCGACTCCGCCCATGCGCGAAACCCGCCGGCGAGCGAGCGCACCTTCGTGTACCCCATCTGCCGCAGCGTATCGGCGGCCAGCGCGCTACGTCCCCCTCCGCCACAATAGACGATGAGATCGGCGTCGCGCGGAACCACGGCCTCCACCTTGTTCTCGAGATTCCCGCGTGAGATGTGCACGGCGTCGGGGATCCGCCCGAGGTTCACCTCCTGGAGGTCGCGCACGTCCAGGAACGTGACGCCGGGGCTGCCGTGCGCTGTCAGCGCGTCGGCGGCGCTCACTTCGCGAATGCGCGCCTTGGCTTCATTGATCAGGTCGGTGCCGCTTTTCATCGTCGGAGACGGGTGCGGGAAACTGGATGGCTGATGCAGACGAAGGGCTGCATCAGTGCGCGAGCACGCGCAACGCGCAGCCATCGGCGTCCAACTCGGCAGGCGCGCCGAGTGGCACCGTCCACTGATGGTCGATGTGGCCGAGTGGAACACCGGCAACGGCAGGAACGCTCAGGAGCTCCGCCGTCTCGCGCAGAATGTCGTCCAGTCCGCGCGAATCGTTTTCCTCGACGTCGTTGCCCTCGGTGAACTGTCCGAAGGCGATTCCGGCGAGCTCGGCAAGTTTGCCGCTCAGCACGAGCTGCCGCAGCATGCGATCGATACGATAGGTTGGCTCCCCGACGTCCTCGAGCACGAGAATGGCGTCACGATAGTCCGGCGCAAACGGGGTACCGGCGAGCGCTGCGAGCAGTGCGAGATTGCCGCCGACGAGTCGTCCGCGTGCGACGCCGCGTCGCACGGTTCGCCCCTCGGCGGCCACGCCGCACGAGTCCGCCCGCGCGATCGTTGCGCGCTCGAGCGAGTTTCGCGAAAATTCCGTGAGCGCTCCGCGCGCCGTGGGTCCGTGAAAGGTCACGACGTCCGCTCGTGTGGAGAACGCGGCGTGCAGTGCGGTGATGTCCGAGTAGCCGATCAACGTCTTGGGGTGCCGGCGCATTGCGTCGTAATCGATGCCGTCGAGGATGCGCATCGCGCCGTAGCCGCCGCGCACGCACCAGATCCCGTCGATCCGGTCATCCCGGATCGCGACGTTGAGATCGGCGAGTCGTTCTGCATCGGTGCCGGCCAGGTAGCCGTCGCGTTGCAGCACGTGAGTCCCCGAAATGGCTTCCCAACCCATCTCCGTGGCGTGGGCGATGGAAGCGCTGAGCTCGTGGGGACCACGGAGCGGCCCCGACGGCGCGACGAGCGCGACGCGCGCGCCGGGACCGAGTGCGGGGGGAGATCGCATCGTGGGCAACGTAGAGAGCGCCGACAACGCGTGCAACGGCGGACGCTCACGGGGGCACGGCGCAGACCGGCAGCCCCTTAGCTTTGCGTGGTGCCGAGCCTCATCGCCCTCGCCCTCACGACGCCGTGGATCATCACGCCGATCGTTACCCTGCTCCGCGCGAGGCGCTCTCGCTCGCTCGACGACGAGTCGGCCGACGTGTCCGGCATGCACCCACTCGTGTCGCTCGTGATTCCAGCCCGCGACGAGCGGCACAACATCCGGCGCTGCGTGGAGTCGGCGCTCGCCACGCGCTATCCAGCGTTCGAGATCGTGGTGGTGGATGACCACTCGACCGACGGCACGGCCGCCATCGTCGCGGAGTTGGCGGCACGCGACGCGCGGGTGCGAGTCGTCACGCCCGCGGCCCTGCCCGACGGATGGTTCGGCAAGCAGTGGGCGTGCGATGCCGGAGCACAGCTCGCGCGCGGTGGCATCGTCGGATTCATGGACGCCGACACGTGGCAATCGCCCGATCTCGTGCCGCGCGTCGTGAACGCAATGGAGTCGCGACGAGCCGACATGCTGACCGTGGCTGGAGAGCAGGAGATGGGATCCTTCTGGGAGAGACTGATCCAGCCGCAGGTGTTCGCGATCCTCGGCGCACGATACGGGGGGACGGAGATCGTCAATGCATCGCGGCATGCCGCGAACAAGATCGCCAACGGGCAGTGCATGTTCTTCCGTCGTGATGCGTACGACGCGATGGGCGGACACGGGGCCGTGCGTGACAAGGTCGCGGAGGATCTGGCGCTCGCGCAGCACTGGTTCCTCGCCGGTCGCACGGTGACACTCACCCTTGGCCTGACACAGCTGCGCACCCGCATGTACACCTCCCTCCGTGAACTCGTGGACGGATGGGGAAAGAACATCTACGCCGGCGGGCGCGACGCGATGCCTCGGGGCCTGATCGGGCGCGCGATCTTTCCCCTGCTGCTCGTGCTGCCCGGACTGTCCGGCGTGCTGCCTCCGGCGCTCGTCGCGTTCGGCGTTGCTGGCCTGGTCGGACCGGCCGTGATGACCTGGGCTTCGATCGTCCTCGCCATCAATCTGCTCTGGTGGCTGCTCGTCTATGCCTCGCTGCGCATGTCGCCGCTCTACGCGTTGCTGCATCCGCTCGGTGCGGCAGCGCTGTTGTACATCTCGGTGCGCGCCATCCTGCGCGGGCGGAACGTGCGCTGGAAGGGGCGAGACTACCAGGCGGGGTAGCTCGCGACGGCTGAACGTTCGATCGCTGTCGTGCGCACGAATGCGGTCACGGACGGATCGGGAGCCATTCGTACGCTGCCCGGGTGCGCACGCTTCGGCAGGCAGCCTCCCTTCTCTCCGCGCCGACTCCCGACGGCCTCGCCGCAATCGCGGCGACGCTCGGGTTCGAGCACGCGCCGCAACCGCTCGATGCGCCGACGCGCGCCGCGCTCGGATTGCCCCCGGAGCTGCGCGATACACGTCTCGTGCGCGGACGTGGCGCGCTCCGCGCCCTGCTCGTCAGCGCACCGTCGGAAACGCCGCTTCGCACCCTGTGCACGTCGCTCGCGACAGGTTTGTCGTCGCGCACCTCGCATGTGCTGTGGACGCTCATCGCGGCCAGCACCGACGGAGATGAGATCGGCATCGCCTGCTGGACCGCGGAACGCCGGCCACCGCGTGTCCTCGCACTCCTCGTGCGTCCCTCGCATGTGGTGGCGAGCGATGCGGAGACGCTATGCGCGCTCGAGGCATCGAGCAGCGGCGACGATCTGCTCGTGCATACGAGATGGTGTGAGCTACTGGGCCGGGACGCGCTGTCTCGGCGCTTCTACCGGATGCTCGAGCTGCGGGTCGGCACGCTTGCGCGCTCGCTGCCGGCCATGCCGGACGACGACCGCGCTGAGCTGGCACTCATCGCCACGTCTCGCCTGCTGTTCCTCTCGTTTCTGCAGGCGAAGGGCTGGCTCGACGGCGATCGGGCCTTTCTGTCCAATCGATTCGACGAGTGCATGGCCGGCGCCGGCGGATTTCATCGCGTCGTCATGCTGCCATTGTTCTTCGGGACGCTCAATACGCCCATGCGCCGGCGCGCCGCGACGGCCAGGCGGTTCGGTCAGATTCCGTTCCTCAATGGTGGCCTGTTCGCGAAGACCGCAGTCGAGCGCCGGCATTCGCGAGCTCGGCTCACCGATGAGGCGATCGGAGCACTGTTCGCCGATCTCCTCGGCGCCTTTCGCTTCACGGCCCGTGAGGACCACGCGCAGTCGTCTGAGGTGGCGATCGATCCGGAGATGCTGGGCCGCGCCTTCGAGTCGCTGATGGCGGCGCGGGAACGACGGGTCAGCGGCGCGTATTACACCCCGCAGCACCTGGTAGCGCACGTGAGCGATCACGCGCTGGCGTGCGCACTGGAGGGCGGCGCCCTGTCGCCCGCGGTCATTGCCGACGCGCTCGCGGGCCGATTCGTGTCGTGCGATGTGAACGTGGAGCTGATCGCCCGGCTCCGGTCGCTCACCGTGCTCGATCCGGCCTGCGGGTCAGGCGCCTTTCTCGTGCATCTGCTCGAGCGCATCACCACCTTGCGGCGCGCTGTGGGCGACGCGCGCGGAATTGCCGAGATCAGGCGCGAAGTGCTCACGCACACGATTCACGGCGTGGATGTGAATCCGATGGCGGTGTGGCTCTGCGAGCTGAGACTCTGGCTCTCGGTGGTGATCGAGAGCGACGAGACGCGGATGGCGGCGGTGATGCCACTTCCCAACCTCGAATGTCAGGTCCGCGTCGGCGACACGCTCGCGGGCGAGGCCTTCGGCGCGTCGCCCGGCGTCATGGGTCCTCCCGCGTCACTGCTCCGCCTGCGCCAGCGCTACGCGCGTGCAAGCGGAGCGCGAAAGGCGCCATTGCGCCGGGCGATCACCCGAGACGAGCGCACGCGCGCGCTCGTGGTGCTCGATCGTCAGCTGTCCGCCGTCACCGGCGCCAGGCGAGAGCTGGTGCTCGCGCGCCGCTCGCCCGACCTCTTCGGTGTCCGCGCGTCCTGCACGCGAGACGATGCCGAGCAACGACGTCTGCGCGACGAGGCAGCGGCACTTCGACGCGAGCGGCGACGAATCGCCGACGGCGGGGCACTCCCCTTCTCCTTCCCGTCGCATTTCGCCCACATCCACGAACAGGGTGGCTTTCGACTCGTCATCGGTAACCCTCCCTGGGTTCGGCTGCACAACATCGCTCCCGCATCGCGCGCGGCGCTTCGGACTGCATTCCGTGTCTTTCGTGAACCGGGGTGGCGGGTCTCGCTGGCCGAGGCGACTCCGTCGTCATTCGCACCGCAGGTCGATCTCGCGGCGCTGTTCGTGGAGCGAAGTGTCGCGCTGGCGGCTCCCGGCGCCGCCACTCGCGTTGGTGGAACGGTGGCGCTGCTGCTGCCGGCCAAGCTCTGGCGTTCACTCTCGGGAGGCGCTGTGCGGCGACTGCTCGCCACCGATACTTCCGTGCGGCGCGTCGAGGACTGGACCGATGCACCGTCGTCGTTCGACGCGGCGGTCTATCCCTCCGTGCTCGTCGCGTCACGACATCCGGCCCGCGTGTGCGAGACAGTGCTGGCCGTGCGACGCCGGTCGCTGGAGCTGGAGTGGTCGGTGGCTCGCGACATGATGCACTTCGATGGATCGGATCGAGCCAGTCCCTGGCTGTTGCTGCCGCCGGACGCCCGCCTCGCCTTCGACCGGATCCGCGAACGTGGTCGAGCGCTCGGCGCCAGTGCGCTCGGCCGCGCGACGCTCGGCGTCAAGTGCGGGTGCAACGAGGCGTACATGGTCAACTCCATCGGTGTTGAGCAGGGGCTGATCTCCGTGGAGTATCGTGGCCGCACGGGCACGCTCGAACCATCGATCCTCCGCCCGTTGTTGCGCGGAGAATCGGTGGCCGCCTGGCGAGTGCCGGCGTCGAACCGAGCAATCGTGTGGACGCACGGGGCATCCGGCTCGCCGCTCACGTCGCTGCCGACCGGCGCCGCGCGCTGGCTCGCGCCGTGGCGGCGACGGCTCCGGGCACGCACGGACCTGCGCGGATCCAACCCGTGGTGGATGCTCTTCAGGACCGAATCGGCCGATGCTTCGGTCACCCGGGTCGTATGGAGCGATTTTGGTCGCGTCCCGCGCGCCGCGATCCTGGCGGCGGGTGATCCGACCGTTCCGCTCAACAGTTGCTACGTCGTCGCGTGCGCCGACGTCATCGACGCACTGTCGCTGACGGCGTTGCTCAACAGTCCGGTTGCGGCGGCATGGCTCAACGCGCTTGCCGAGCCGGCACGCGGCGGATGGCATCGATACCTGGCCTGGACGGTGGCGCTGCTCCCGCTGCCACACGACTGGTCGCGCGCGCGCGAGATCCTTGCGCCGCTCGCCGAGCGTGCCCTGCTCGGTGACCTGCCGACGGACGAGGAGCTGCTGCTCGCGGCCTGCCATGCCTATCGCCTCCAGCGCGACGTCGTCGCGCCGCTCGTCGCATGGTGTCGCTGACGGAGCTGCACCTCCGTGCTGTGCGCGCTCGCATCGCGTCGGCCGTGGTGCACCCGCCGGTGCCGGCGCAGCTCGGGTCGATCCTCCTTCGTGACGAGCAGTGTTCATCGGCGGCGCGCGTCACTGCTGCGATCGCGCGACATGGTGGCTGCCTGCTCGCGGACGATGTCGGGCGAGGAAAGACCTATGTCGCGCTGGCAGTGGCCCGGCGGTGGTCGCGCCCCGCCATCGTGATTCCGGCATCGCTCCGCTCGACGTGGGCGGACGCCATGCGTCGCGCGTGCGTCGAGTGTGCGATGATCACGCACGAGGCCATGAGTAACGGTCGAGTGCTCGACACAGGGTACGACGGCATCGTCGTCGACGAGTCTCATCGGTTCCGATCGACCAGCGCGCACCGGTACACGATGCTGGCCGCGTCGTCGAGCCGTTCGGTGCTGCTGCTCCTGTCAGCGACGCCGGTGCAGAATGTCCTTCGCGATCTGGCAGCGCAGATTGCGCTCTTCCACGGCGAGCGGGCATTTCTGCTCGATGCGGAGGCATTGGCTGAGTTCGTCGTGCGGAGCGACGTGGCCACTGGAGCAGGACTGCCACAGGTGGCGCCGCCCGTCTGGATCCGCCCCGAGGTGGACGACGGCGCCGTGCTGGAGCATTTGATCTCGCTGCCGCCTCCTCCACGCGCCGCCGACGGTGGCGACGCGGGTGTGCTTCGCACGGTGGCGCTCGTGCGCGCCTGGGCATCGAGCCGAGCCGCGTTGATTGCAACGCTTCGTCGTCGGCGCCGAACGCGCGTGGCCATCGAGCAGAGCGCGATGGAGGGACTCGTACCGACGACGTGGGAGATTCGTTCGTGGGCGGGCACCGATGACGTCATTCAGCTCGGGTTCCCATCGGTGCTCGTGCACGCGAGCGCCGACGCATCAGCGGCCAGTCTCGCTCTCCACGCCGTCGGGAGAGAAGTGAGCGCTGTGACGATGCTCGATCGCGCCATCGCGTCGTCGGGCGATCCGGACATCGCGCGAGTGCAGGCGATTCGCGACATTCGACGCGCCCACCCGGGCGAGCGCGTGCTCGCCTTCACGGAGCGCGCCACTACGGCGCGGGCATTCTTCGCATTGATGCGCTCGGACGCCGGCGTCGGGATGCTCACGGCACAGGAGGCGCGCATCGCGAGCGGGCGTCTCTCGCGGGAGGAGCTTCTGGCGCGCTTCGCGCCGAGCGCGCGGGGCGCTCCGATGCCGGTCGAGCGAGAACGAGTGACGTTGCTCCTGTCCACCGACGTCCTGTCCGAAGGAGTGAATCTTCAGGACGCGAGTGTCGTCGTGCATCTCGACATGCCCTGGAATCCTGCGCGACTCGCGCAACGCGTCGGCCGGATACGACGCCCCGGCGGCGCGACCGTGGTGCGCGCGTACCTGCTGGCGCCGCCCGCGCCATCGGAGTTGCTACTCGACGTCGAACGACGGTTGCGGCACAAGCTGCGGGAGTCGGAGCGCACGATCGGGCGTTCGCTCGATGTTCTCCCTGCCCTGACCGCACGGATTGACGACGTCGGCTCCGATCGGGGGCGGGCAGCCGCACTCGGTGACCTGACGGAACGCTTGCGTGCGTGGAGCCGGCCATCCCGTCCCGTCGGGCACGGACATGGCGGTCGCGCGATCGTCGCTGGCGTCGAGGGTACGCAGTGCGGCTGGCTCGCTGCCCTCGATGACGGGACGCTCGTCACCTCGCTCGACGAGGCGCAGGATGATGCCACGACGGCAGTCGCTCGCGCGGTGCGCCTGTCAGGAGGCGCGCTCGTGCGGCTGTCGTCGAGCGAGCGCGAGGCATGCCTCGCTGACTGTCGACGACGGATCGCGGTGCGCCGTCTGCGGCGCGAGTGCGGGCACGAGTCGATTTTCAGTGCACTCCAGTCCGAGGCCGAGCGACGCATCGCGCGCGCGATCGAGCGTGCGCCGCGTCATGAGCGCGCGGCCACGGCGCACCTCGCCAAGCGACTTCGCGACGCACTCGACCTGCCGCGGCCGCTGGGCGCAGAGCAGGAGCTCCGGGCGATGATCGAACGGGCGGACGCTTCGAACGACAAGGAATGGCTGACCGCGGCAGTGGAGCTCGCATGTGCCACCCGCGCTTGCGCGCGAACATTCGACGATCCACAGGTCGTCGCGATGCTCGTGATCGGAACCGGCACCTGCACCGGCGCATGATGCTCGCATGAACGACAATCGCGGCCCGTTGGCTGCCATTGCGTTCCTCGCTGCGGGACCACCGGGTACTACATGATGCTGGCGATGATTCGCTGAGCGTAGCTCGAGAGCGCCACGGCCGATGCCATCGCGCTCACGCGCTCGGATAGTGTGACGAGCGCCGCGCTGCGACCATATTCCCCACGTCCCGGATCACGCGTCTCGCACTCCAGTACGAGTCCCCCATGCTCTACACCCGCCTCGGCACCACCGGCCTCACCGTCTCACGCATCTGCCTCGGTACGATGACCTACGGGAATCCGCAGTGGCGGCCCTGGGTCCTGGACGAGGCGGCCGCGCAGCCATTCTTCCGCGCCGCCGTCGAGGCGGGAATCACCTTCTTCGACACCGCCGACATGTACTCGCTCGGCGTGAGCGAAGAGATCACGGGACGCGCGCTTCGCGAGTACGCGAACGCCGAGGAGATCGTCGTCGCCACGAAGGTCAACTTTCCCTTGAACGACCGGCCCAACATGGGGGGACTGTCGCGCAAACACATCATCCAGGGGTGCGAGGCGAGCCTCCGCCGCTTGGGCCTCGACACGATCGATCTCTACCAGATCCATCGCTTCGACGCGAGCGTTCCCATCGACGAGACACTCGGCGCGCTCGACCACCTCGTCTCGCAGGGAAAGGTGCGCTACATCGGCGCGAGCTCGGGATACGCCTGGCAGATGGCGCAGGCGCTCTCGGTGTCGGAACGACGAGGGTGGGCGCGCTTCGTCTCCATGCAGAACCACTACAACCTCCTCTACCGCGAGGAGGAACGCGAAATGATCCCGCTGTGCGTTCACGAAGGCGTCGGCGTCATTCCATGGTCGCCGCTGGCGCGCGGCATGCTCGCACGACCGCGCTCGGCCAGTGAGACGCGAGGCACCACGCGCGGCGGTACGGATACGTTCGCGGACGAGATGTATACCGGCCAGGTGGACTGGGCAGTCGTCGATGCCGTGCAGCGCGTGGCGGCCGCGCGCGGCACGAGCATGGCCCAGGTCAGTCTCGCCTGGCTTCTCTCACGGCCCGGCGTCACCGCTCCCATCGTGGGCGCCACCAAGCTCGCGCAGCTGGACGACGCCGTATCGGCCATGGATCTCACACTCACCGCTGCCGAGTGCGCGGAGCTCGAGAAGTCGTATACCCCGCACAAGGTGCTCGGCCACTAGGGACGTTTCGACCACGCGGCGATTCGTCCGGCGGGGCCCACCGCCCAGCCGCGGCTCGAGGTCGCGAATGCCACGCTGTTGTACGCCACGGTGTCGACGCTCATCCAGGATGCGCCGCGGTCGCGCGAGATGTCCGTCCCGGAGAGTCCGACGGCGACAAGCAGGCGAGCGGAACTGCCTGAAACGTACACGACGGCGGAGCGGTATCCCGCGGGAGACACGGCGCTGTCGACGAGCGCCCAGGTGCGACCGCCGTCGCTCGTCCGCGCCAGATTGCGACCGCGCAGCGTGGGCTGCTGGTAGTCGCCGCCCGCGATCACCCCATGCAGCGCATCGCGAAACGCGATGGAGAAGATGCCGGCCGACGACGTCGCGGCGCGGATGGGGGTGTCGTGCACGGTCCACGTGCGGCCGCGATCCACCGTGCGGTAGACACGCGCCACCTTCGCCCCTCCGCTGGCGAACCACGCGTGCGAGCTACCGGACACGGTCAGGCAGCTGCCACTCGCCGCAAAACCTCCCTCACCATCCAGCGCCGGTGGAATGCGATCGGTCGCGACCTCGGTCCAGCTGTCGCCGCCGTCAGCGGTGACGAGCACGAGAAATCGCCCAGCCACCGGATCGCTCATCGCGACGCCATGACGTGCGTCCCAGAATCGAATCGCGTCGAGGAAGGTGCCGGCTCGGATCGCCGACCATCGCAATGACCAGGTGCGGCCGCCATCCGTCGTGCGATAGATGCGCGACGAATCGCCGATGCTGATCGCGTGAGCGATCAGGGGTGATGTCGCGGCAATGCCACGCAGATCGAGTCCGCCTGCGCCGGGAATGGTATCGCGCCGCCACGTGCGTCCACCGTCGATGGTGCGCACCACCGTGCCGCGCTGTCCACTCGCCCATACCACACTCGGCGAGACGACGCTCAGCCCGCGCAACTCCGCATCCGTCGGGCTGGCGAGCGGCTGCCATTGAGCCGCGAGACCAGCGAAGGGCAGCAGCACGAGGATCGCTGCACGGAGGGATGCCGCGCAAAACGAGCGAGTGCGCATGGTATCGGGTGATGTGAAAGTGTTGGGCACGAGAGCGAGACACCGCGAGGAACAGAGTATGCCTTGCACGAGTCGGGAAACCAGTGTCCCCGCCAGTCGGCGAGTCCGATGTCGCACGCCGGAGAGTCGCATGTTGTCCTCGAACGACCGCGAGCAGTTCGCCCTCACCGTGATGGAGGAAGTTCGCCGGTGGCCCGGCGTGGAGATGCGCCCGCACCCGAGTCCGACCACGCCGGGGGAAGACGACGGGATCGAGTTTCGACTCTTCGGCCGGCAGATCGGCCATGTGCACGGGGATTGCTCGGTGCATCTCGCGTTCACGAAAGCGCTCAAGGCGATCGTGGTGGGCGATCGCCTGGCCGAGCCGCTCTCATTCGCACCGACGTCGGGTTGGGCCAGCTTCTCTCCCGAGACCCACGCCGACTCGCAGCGCGCGGTCTGGCTCCTTCGGCTCAACTACGTGCGGCTGCGCCACCAACGTCTCACGCCGCTCGCAGCCTCCACGTCCGAACTGATCCGGACGCACCTCGCCGCGCTCGGCAGCGTGAGCCCGTCGTCGGTCGCGCTGGTGCAGCGACCCCCTACACGCAACACGCCACGGCATCTTCCAGCGCTCGAGGCCTGACCGACACCCCGGCGAAACCCGGCCGATCCATCGCGCGTACGGGTACGCGTCGGAAATCGCTGCGTCCCGACGCGACACGAATCTCCCGCCGATGGAGTTGGCGCCATGTGGTTGCTGCTGAAGGGACTCGCCGTCCGATTCGCCGTCGGTCGCTCTGTCGGCGGCCTGATGGGAGTACTGCTGCTCGTGCTGCTGCCGGCGGCCGGCGCGCTCAAGCTCGTCGGCCTGCCACTGCTGCTCGTGCTCGGCACCCTTGGCGCGCCGGTGTTCGCCTTGCTCGGCATGATCGGCTTGCCAGTGCTCTTCGTCCTGGGGCTCGGCGCGATCCTGATGCTCATGGTCGGATTGCTCGTCACCGCGGGCATCGTCGCGATCAAGATCGTGCTGCCGATCGTGCTGCTCGTGTGGTTCGTTCGATGGATCACGGGACGCACGCACGGTGCGACGGACGATCCGCCTTTACCCGACGAACCGCTGGGACCCATAGGCGGCTGAGGGTCGGACCCGGCGAGAAGGTCAGCCCAGGTGATCGTCGGCCGGTGGCCTGCTGCGCCGTCTCGCGACGGACCTGAAATACCGCCATCGCACTACCGACATGACGACGAAGACGACTGCGAGGGAGATCGCGAGCGGCCAATCGATATCGCGCGTGGTCACCAGTCGCCTCGCGCTTCGCCTCGGCGGTATGCGGACACGAGCGCGCTCGTCACGCCGCCGATCCAGACGACGTGACCGCCCCACCAGAAGGCCATCCCGATGTCACGATCGGTGACATGCAGCGCCATGCCGATCAGGGCGAGTCCGCAGACCACCCAGAACGTGATCATGCCGATGGCGCGCAGCATCTCGCGACGCGTGTCGCGTCGCGCGTCACGTTCGTTTCGCTCGTGCCTGGCGACGAGCGCATCGCGATACTCCTGCGGCATCGGCATCGACTTCTTCTCCCTGGCGCTACCGCGCCGGATTGCGGCGACGTTCCACGTAGCCGCCAAGCAGCACGGCAATCAGCACGATGACCGCCTGGCTGATCGAGTACCATCGCGGACGCGCCTGAGCCGACGTGTCGCCACGCAGCACGACGACCATGGCCGACATGAAGAGCACGCTGCCGAGCAGGAAGACCGTATAGAACGAACGACCGGTCGTGATGCGGGCTGTGGCGACTCCGCCGGCGAGCGCACCGAGCGCGATGATGGCCAGATACACGAGCAGGTTGGCCGTGGTCGGCTGGAATCCCCGGGGATCTCCGACCCCGCGCAGCATGGCGAGCGTGGCCATGATGATGCCGGGTCCGGTGATGAGTGCCGTGATGCCGAGTCCGGCGATGAGCCCCATCGCCGGGCGAATGTAGGAAATGGAGGAGGGCGCAGGCGAATGTGGAGCAGTCATGGAGGCATCGAGTCGAGTCATTCGTCCACGTACAATGCGGCGGTATCGGCCGCGGCCAGTTCCACGAGATAGTCGGCAACCTTCGTCGTCACCAGGTCGGCGTAGCGCGCGCCCTTCTCCCGGGTGGCGAGTGCGGGGTTGCCCGTGCCGGTATCCGCGCTCACCTCGGTCCACCGACGCGGCGCCCATGCCCATCCCTCGCGCAGTCCGCCGATCGACCACCGTCGCTCGTGCCCATCACCCGCCTCCTCCAGCGGTCGCACCATCCCGCCGGCGACATGCATCATGACGCTGGTCTCCAGCTCCCCTGCGTGATCGCCGAGGTCGGAGAAGATCGATTTCGCATCGCCGATCTTGTACCAGTTGATGGACGACAGGAAGACGGCGGTGCGCGGCTGCAGCTCGCGGATCATCTGCCGGAAATCATTGCCGCCGTGACCGTTGAGGATGACGAGCTTGCGGATGCCCTGGGTCTCCAGCGCATGCGTGAGGTCGGCGAGCAGTGCGGCCTGCGTCGCCGGGTTCATGTTGAGGCACAACTTGATGTCGAGCTGCCCGGTATTCACCCCGAATGGCACCGTCGGCAGCACGACCACGCGCGCTCCGCGCTCCCACGCTCGCTGCGCCGCCTCGGCCGCGAGCGCATCACATTGGATCGTATCGGTCGCGTACGGGAGGTGGTAGTTGTGGGCCTCCGTGGCGCCCCATGGCAGCACGGCCACCTCGTACGCGGTGGCATTGACGGTCTTCCACGTGGATTCCGCGAGGATGTACGGGCGAGTGCTCATCGCCGTAAGCTCGCCGGACCCCGCAGAGAATGCCAGCGGACGACCTGGATGAGTATAATTCCCGCATCCCCAATCCTTCACCAGATACATGCCGTTCGATACCCAGACTCCCGCCGCGGTCGACGCCATCGTCGCCGAAGCGCTTCAGCTGCTGCACGGTCGCACGGCACAGATTCTCAACGCCATCGACGAGGGCGTGTTCTTCCTTGACCATCTGGGGCGAACGGTATTCTTCAACGAAGCTGCGGTTCGCATGCTGGGCTTCACGAACCGTGAGGTGCTCGGCAAGTCGATGCACGAGCTCACGCACCACCACTACGCCGACGGATCCCCGTTCCCCGTCGAGGCCTGCCCGATCCTGTCATCGGTCACCGATGCAGTGCAGCAGCGGGTCGGAGGCGACATCTTCTTCACGAAGAGTGGAAGCGCACTGCCGGTGGATTACACCAGCATCCCGATCAAGGAGGGACGCAAGGTCGTCGGCGTCGTCGTCACCTTCCGCGATATCAGCAGCCAGCAGCAGGCCGCGGAGCTGAGCGCGCGCCTGAAGAACGAGCGCGCCGCTCGCGCTGAAGCGGAGTCGGCACGCGAGAAGTTGCGAGAGAGCGAAGCGAGCTACCGGTTCATGGCCGAGGCCATCCCGGTGCAGATCTGGACCGCGCAGCCCGATGGCTCTCTCGACTACGTCACCAAGCGCGTCGGCGAGTACTTCGGGCTTCCCACCGAGCAGATTCTCGCCGATGGCTGGAAGGACATCGTGCATCCCGAGGACCTGCCGTCCGTCGCCGAGCGATGGATGCATTCGCTGAGTACAGGCGTTCCGTACGAGGTCGAGTTTCGCCTGCGCGGTGCGGACGGCTCCTTTCGCTGGCATCTCGCACGCGCGGCCGCCCAGTTCGACGAGAGCGGAAACGTGGTGAAGTGGTTCGGCACCAACACGCTGATCGAGTCGCAGAAGCGGGATCGCGCCTGACCGAGGGTCGACTGCGCGCCTGCTGGCCCGCCGGTTCACGCAGCGGCGCCCTGCTTTCCCCCCGCGTGCGCCCACAACGCGCGCTCGACCTGCACGGGGCTCCACGACGTGCCAAGCTCCGTAGCGCGCCCGCGAATCGACTCGGCGTACCGCGCATAGTAGCCCAGTGTCCATGCCACCTTTCCAGGAGTGGGCACCTGCGCTGCCACGAGCTCGTCGAAGAAGGGGTAAATATCCGGGGCCACCGCGGCGGCGAGGGCAGACGCCGTAGCGGGGCCGACCCCATCGAGCTTCGCCAAAGTGGAAATGGGTGCGGTGGCGTGCGGCATCGCGGCCAGCGCCGCGCCGCTCGTCGACACGACGACAGCGGGAGCGTTGCCGCGCACGAGCACGAGGTTGGGCGCGCGCCACACCCCTCTCGCCATCTTCCACTCGGTGAGACGGACCAGTTCCGGCAGTGTGGCGTGCGCCGGCCGACGTGCACGCACGAGGTCGGGCAGCTCGGTTCGATACCAGCGGTCCAGGTCCGGGAGACGCGCGATACCCTGCGCGTCGATCACATCCTCGTATCGAGCCAGCGCCTCGCGCCACTGCTGCACCGACGACGACGTCCAGAGTGACTGCATGACACGATGGATTGAGCCCGATACGAACGAACGATCACGCAGAATTTGCATCACCCGCGCGGCGGCGCCACTATCCTCGGCATGTCACTCCAGGATCTGACCACCGAGCTTCGACGCTTCAGCGCATCGGAGATCGGCCTGGCGGAGCTGCACGCGTGGTTCAACCCGATCCTCATCGCCGACTCGCTCGACGTCGAGGAGAGTGACGAAAGTCCATGGCTGCATGCCGCCGAGGATACCCGCCTGTTCTGGCGGCTCGTCTACCTCTTCGAGGCGGGAGGCGACGAGGACTCGCTTCGCTCGTCGGCCTCGCGCATCGTCAACTGCCTGGACTCGCTCGGCGATGCCTCGGCAACGTACGAGCTGCTTCCGCTGGTCCTCGATCAGGATCGTCTGGTCATGATCGTCGCGAAGCACCTGCGCGGGACCATTTCCCGAACCGGTTTCCTGAGCGTGCTCGCACAGTCGGGCTATCCTCCGCACGTGAAGCTCTGGATGGAACGCGCCGCTCCCCCATCGCTGGCGGAGGTCGGGTCGCTGCTCGAACGCGGCTCGTATCGCGACGTCGTCCGGCTGGTCGCGCGCGCGCCGTGAGCAGGAACGAGGTTGCGGTTGAACGCCTGAGTCCGGTTCGATCCATGGCCGAACTCGCGGCATCATTCGCGCAATAGGCTTCTCGCTGTGCTACGCACACCCATCCTCTCGGAGCCCGGAAGACAGCCGTGAAGCAACTTCTCGATATGTCACCGCTCGCCGCTGAATACGACATCGTCGGCCAGCTGGATGGCGGCGCCGACATGAGCACGTACATCGCCACCCGAAAGGGCGACAGCGCGAAGCGACGCGACGATCGGACGGGAGTGCTCATCACGGTGGTGACGACACCCGAAGGTGACGAAGCGAATGCCCTGTTGCACCTGGCGGCCGATACCAAGCTGCTGACGCATACGCAGCATCGGCGCCTCACGCCTGTCATCGAGGGGATCTGGATCGGTGACGATGCGTTCGCCGTCGTCACGCAGCGGTCGACGGACCCGTCGCTCTCGCAACGACTCGCCAGCGGCGAGACGTTCACGAACCCGCGTGTCGCTGCCATTCTGCGTGAAGTGAACGGACTGCTCGAGTGGGCGCGCGAGCAGAAGGTCGTCCACCGCAGCATTCCCGCCTCGCGAATCTACCTCGAGCCGAAGACCGATCGCGTGCGCGTCACCTTCGCCATCGCGCCGATTCTTCGCCTGCATCGCACGAACGCCCAGGATGATGCACGGACGATCGCGCGCCTCGCGATGGCGATGCTCACCGGGGAGGAAGACCCGCAGGCCTACGAGGGCAAGTCGCTCGCCGAGATACGCTCCGATCTCCCTGAGCGTCTGGATGAAGCCACCGCGGCCCTGCTCGACGACAAGAACACGGGTCAGACGCCGGATGTCGCTGCGTATCTCGCACTGATCGGCATGGCGGACCCGGTTGCCGCCGGCGAGGCGGAGCGTGAGCGGGTGCGCACGGACATTCTCGAAGAGCAGCGTGCCGAGCGGGAGAAGCTTGCTGCGGAGCGCGCGAGCTTCGAGGCGGAGATGGCGACCGAGCGCGCGGACGTCGAACGCACGAAGACGGAGGAACGGGAGCGGCTCGAGAACGAGCGCCTCGAACTTCAGCAACAGGCGACGCTCGAACGTGAGGCGCTGCAGCGCGCCGTGGAGCAGGAGCGCGCACAACTGGTGGCGACGCGCGCGGAACTGGAACGCACCGTCGCCGAGCAGCGCGCCGAGCTGGATCGCGCGGCGGCCCAGGATCGCGAGCAGATCGCACGTCTGCGGGAGGACATTCGACGCGCGGGCGAACGCGAGATCGAGCTGAAGCGACAGACCGCCCTGGATGACATGGTGACGGTCGATGAGAGCGCCGACACCGATGCAGTGGAGACGCCGCGGTTCGTCGCGCCAATGCTCGCGCCGCTCGTGCCGCTGACCTTCAATGACGACTCACCTCTGATGGCCGATGACGCGATCGTCTTCGCGCCGTCGAGTCGGGATGACGACGCGGGTTCCATTGTCGGCGGCGGGGAACAGGATCCTCTGGAGGATCAGCCAAGCCGTCGGAAATGGATTCTCATCGGATCGCTCGCCGCCGTCCTGGTGGTGGTCGGGCTTGCGGCATCCCTCGTGGGGAGTCGGGTACCGGCCGCGCAAGCGGTCCGGCCCGCCGCCCCGCATTGTAAGGGGCCCGGTAACACCGGGGCAGCCCCGCCCCCGCAACGCCCGCCCCCGCCCCCCCTGCCCCAGGGTTTAGCCCCCCGTGCCCCCGGCC
>JAJAYP010000286.1 GCA_026786185.1 Gemmatimonadaceae bacterium | reverse complement strand
CCCCTTACAACGAGTTCAATCCCCGCCCCCCCACCTGACAATTTGGTGGGGGGGGCCCACCTAATGGGCAGCGCGCACCCCGGCTCGGCCAATGCGCGACGAGCCGGCTTTTTTTGCTGCCCTCTGCCGTGATAGGCGCGCTCAGGGGCGCGTCCCGGTCGGAGCCCGATGATGATCAAGAACGTCATATTCCTCGAATCCTTCGCTAAGCCCACCTGCCCTTGCGCTGCCCATCTGTAGCACTCATGTGACTACTTTCCTGGCGAGCTGTAGCATGCGTGCACCAACGGGAGGATCGGCGGATTCTTTCCGACCTTGGACATCGGCGCGCAAGTCATTGTCAGCAAAGGGGATAGTAGTAGTCGATCAAGCGGACGCGGCCATGGTGTATGACGTGCGGGTCGGAGAAGGTGAGCTGCCAATCCCTCGTCCCCCAGCGGACCCGGAACCTGCAAATCACGATTCCCGCCTCCGTACCACCATCGCGCCGCTCCATCGCCCCTCGCTCTCGCGGCCGGGGGACATTCGCGCCGTATTCGCCGCTGGCATCCGCCGTCGCGCCGGCTCGCTTGCGCACTGTCGATGGCCTGCGTGCGTTCGCGCTTGCGCTCGTCCTGTTCAACCATGCCAGCAACACGACGGGCTTTCCTCCCTGGCTCGCACCACTCACCCATGATCCGCACCTCGGATTCGCCGGGCATGGCGTCAAGCTCTTCTTCGTGATCTCGGGCTTTCTCGTGACGTCGATGCTGCTGCGGGAACTCGAGCGGACCGGCGCGATAGACGGCCGTCGGTTCCTGCTGCGCCGAGCGAGGAGGATCTTGCCTCCATACTTCGCCTTCGTGCTGATCCTGGGCGTCCTGCGGCTCGCTGGTTTCTTTCAGTTCGACACGCGGCACTTTCTCGCCGCCCTGACCTTCACGGGTGGCGCGGGTGGGGAGTTGGGCCATCTCTGGTCCATGGCAGTGCAGGAACAGTTCTATCTCGCGTGGCCCCTGATCCTGATCGTTGGCGGACGATCGATCGCGGTGTACGGCGCACTCGCCGCCGTGATCCTCCTTCCGATCGCCCGCGTCGCCCTTGCCACACTCTCGCCTGAGACGACGTCGGTGTACCTCACGTACGGCGCGTCGATCGACACGCTCGCACTCGGATGCCTGCTCGCGCTGGGTCGCGAACGACTGGCCGGCAATCGTTGGTTCAACCGCATCGTGGAGTCGCCCTGGTCGATTCCCTTGCTGTACGTCGTCGCCGGAGCGTCCCTGATCATCGGATGGCGTCCTTCGATTCTGCTGCGCACCCCTCTCGTGAGCCTGGCCCTCGTCCTGTTGCTCGAGCGTTGCCTCCGGCATCCCGATCGTGGAGTGGCCCGGCTCCTGAACACGCGGTGGGTCGTGTATCTGGGTTCCGCGTCGTTCTCGATCTACCTGTGGCAGCAACCGTTCCTCGACCTGTTCTCCTCGCCCTCGAGCGCCTCATTCCCCACGAATCTTCTCGTGGGGATTGCAGCTGGCCTGATTTCCTGGCGTCTGCTCGAACAGCCGCTCGCGGTCCGACGCGCGCGGGCGCGCGTTCTGGCGGTCGAGGACTCGGGCGACCGCGTCGATTTCGGTCGGCTCACGGTCGACAGTGACGCTCGTGCCTCGATCGGTCGGGGCCGACGCGCGATCGCGGGCGCCGGTTCCCACCCCTCGGGCGTCCTGACGATGCCAAGACCGCGAGAGACGTCGGATGTCCGGCTTGCCGGCGCGAGGGGTTAACGCAGGCGCGGACCCTCGCGGCGGGACCTTACTCCAGCCGGAATTCCAGCACGCGCGCGCGCGCGCGTCGCGCCGACTCGTGCAGCATCACGGAGGTCGCTTCCAGCTCTTCCACCGACGCTGACGTCTCCTCCGTCGCCGCGGCGACCTCCTCCGACGAGGCGGCATGACTCTGTGCCGTGTCACCCGCCTTCGCGATCGCTTCTTCCACCGAGCGGATCGCGACCGCGTTGCCGGCGACGGCCTCGGACACACGCGCCGATGCCTGCTCCACCCGTTCGACCGCGCCCTGGATGTGCGCGAGCGCCTGGCGCGCGGCATCGGCGATCTTCGTCACGTCACGCATCTGCGTGGTGCCGCTCTCCACCGCGCGCGCCGTGCCCATGACTCCCTCGCGAATCTTGCCGACGTTGGTCGTCACTTCGTGCGCGGCGCGCCCGCTTTCCTCCGCGAGCTTTCGCACCTCCTCCGCCACGACGGCGAATCCACGGCCGGCGTCTCCCGCGCGCGCGGCCTCGATCGCAGCGTTGAGCGCCAGCAGATTCGTCTGCGACGCGATCTCCGAAATGGTCGTCGCGAAGTCGTCGATCACGCTGAGACTGTCGCGGAGCATCGCGATCTCCTTGACGCTGCGGTCGAACACTTCACGTGCAGCGAGCAGGCTGTCCACCGCGTGGCCGATCTCCTGCGCGGTGGAGTTGGCGGAACTGCGAATCTCCCGTCCGCGCAGCTCGCTTTCCGTCAACGCTTCGCCGATGGCGCGGCCCGAGGCGGCGAGCTGCTCAACCGCGCTACCGGCGCCGGTGAGCACATCCATCTGCTGGCCTGCCCCATGTGCCATCTCGGTCACGGCAGTTGCGACGTGCTGGGTGCTCTCCGACGCGCCCTTCGCCGACTCCGTCAGCTCCGCCGCGGCGGCCGCCACGTCGTCGGACTGTCGCTGCATCTCGGTGAGCAGCGAGCGCAGGCGCTCGCGCGCCTGGTCGAACGAGGCCGCGAGGGCTTCGTATTCTGCCGCACCCAGCGTTTCGCTCCGGACGTCGCTACGGCGCAGGTCTCCGCGCCCGATCGCCTCCATGTCGCGCGTCAGCGCCGCGAGCGGCCGAGTGAGGGCGCGAGACGTGGTGATGCTGGACAGCAGGCCCACCGCGACGGCGAGCAGCACGACCAGGGCGAGCAGGCTCTCGTTTCGCCGCAGCGTCAACGCCGCGGCATTCTGGCGCTCCGCCATCCGCCGCTGTCCCTCGGCGCGAAGGGTCTCGAGTGCACGATCCACCTGGTCGAGTGCCTCCGCATTCTTCGCGAGCACCGCGGCGGCCTCATTCGGCTTTCCGATGGCGCGATACGCGTGCGCGACGCCGATACTCACCTCGACGGTGCCCTGCAACGTGCCGAGCTCCTCGAGCTTCTGTCGCTCCGCGCTGGACAGCGCCGGCAGCTTGACCGTGCTGCGGCGCAGGCGGTCCGCTTCGTCGGCCAGCGCCGAATATCGTGCGCCGTCCACTTCGGCACCGGTGTTCACGTATCGCATGCCCGCGGCGACCTCCTGCAGCAGTCGGTACGCCACCTGCTGCACGCTTTCCTGCTCCAGCCGCAGCGATCCCACGATGGCCTCGCTGCGCCGACCGGCTCGCTGCAGCGCGAAGCCGGCGAGCACGCCGGCCGCGACGATGAGCAGGAGCGTGATGCCGAATCCGACGAGGAGCCGGGAGCGAATGGTGCGCAACACGTTCATCGTCCCACCCGCGCGATGACGATCGGCTTGTTCACCGCATCGTGCTTGTCGTCGAACGCAATGGGGCCCGCCGCGCCCGCCATCGCTGACCGCTCGCGTCCGATCGACTCGACATAGTCCCGCACGTTCGCGCGATTCGCGCCGACCTCGAGCACCCCGCGGCCGATCAGCATGGCGGCATCGTACGCGAGCGCCGCGCGCTGGTCCGGCTCCTCCTTGTACGCAGCGGTGTACGCCGCGATGAACGTCTTCGCCTCTGGCGACGTCGCGCGTCGCGCCAGGAAGAACGCCGTGTAGCGGACGCCGGGAAATTCCTGCGCGTTCGCCTCGAGGCCGGCCGTCGCATCCCCTCCAATGAATGGCGTGTCGATGCCGGCCGCGCGCATCGCACGCAATGCGAGCAGGGCGTCTTCCTGACTCCCCGGAAACAGCACCGCATCGGGCTTGAGCAACTTCAGGTAGCCGGCGTACGCGTCCCATGCCGTCGCGCCCTGCAGGTACGGATCGCGCTGGACGACCACTCCATTCCCCGCGCGATAACTGTCGGCGAACGACTTCGCCCAGTCCTTGCCGTACGCGTCATTGCGATAGATGATGCTCGCGCGACGAGCGCCGAGTGAGTCGAGCAGGTAGCGAGCGACGGCGCGGCTGGACTGCACGTCGCTCGGACAGACCCGGAACAGCCATCGGTTTGCGCCGCTCAGCGCGGGACTGGTGCCGGTCGGAGAAATCACGACGACGCCGTTTTCACCATCGTTCGCCGCGTCCGCGTACTGGTCGATCGCCGCGAGAGTGGTGCCGCTCTCCGGATGGCCCACCACGCCCACCACGCGCGCGTCCTGACGGAAGACGTCGGCGATTCGCACCGGGTCGCTCACGTCTGCGGCGCCCTTGAGCATGATGAGCCGGGCGCTTCCCAGCTTTCCTCGCGATTGTGCGTTCAACTCGTTCACGGCGAGCTGCACGCCGTTGTAGATCGATTGCATGCCCGGACGCTGTGGATTCAGCGCGACGGCGATGGCGATCTCATTGCTGGCGGCCTCGCGCGGCGCACAGCCGGCGGCGACAAGGAGCGACGCGAGCAGGAGCGCCCGTGAGCCGGACACGGCGCGATGTTGCCGAAGTGGCGAATGCATTCGACGGGAGATGAGAGCGGGTTCGCGGGCCGCGTCGCCCTCGATGTGCCAGGCGCGCGTACGCACCGGCTGATAGACGATGGCGCGCGCCAGAAGTATCGGCGCGCCTCGCGGTGTCCTGCAGCGCCGAGGCGGCTATCTTTCGCGTCGCCGCTCAAATTGTCCTTCGCCCTTTCGCCCATGCCCTCTCCCTCTCCCACGTCTTCCGGCACGCCCGCCCCATGGGTCGGGGTCATCATGGGCAGCCGAAGCGACCTCCGCATCATGTCGCATGCGGTCGAGATCCTGACGGAGCTCGCCATTCCGCACGAGGTGCGCGTCGTGTCCGCACATCGGACACCGGACTGGATGTTCGAGTACGCCGACAGCGCGGAGGCGAGAGGGCTCGAGGTCATTATTGCCGCAGCGGGAGGGGCAGCCCATCTGCCGGGCATGATTGCCGCCAAATCGATGCTCCCTGTGCTCGGCGTGCCCATTCCTGCCACGGTGCTCAACGGCGTGGACGCGCTGCTGGCCATCGTGCAGATGCCGCGAGGCGTACCGGTCGGCACACTCGCGATCGGTGAACCAGGTGCGGCAAACGCGGCGCTGCTCGCGGCCGCCATCGTGGGGACGCGGCACCCGGAGGTTCGGGAGCGGTTGAGAGCCTGGCGCGCCGCCCGGACCGCCGAGGTCATGCGCGACATCGACCTGGCCTCCGGGACGACGTGACGGTGTCGATTCTCCCGCCCGCCACGATCGGCATCCTCGGCGGCGGACAGTTGGGCCGCATGACGGCGCTCGCCGCACGGGCGATGGGGTATCGGGTGCAGGTGCTGGATCCGGACCCGGACTGCGCAGCGAAGCCGGTCGTGGAGCGAGTGGTGGTCGCGCCGTTCGACGACGCCGCCGGCGCGGCGGACCTCGCGCGCGCCTGCGACGTGCTCACGCTCGAGATCGAGCAGATCGGCCCGGCGGCCCTGCACGCCGCCTTGCAGTTCGCGCCGCTCCGTCCGGGGCTGGAGCTGCTGCAGATGGTGCAGCATCGTGGCCGCCAGAAGCACTGGCTCGTCTCGCACGGCTTTCCCGTTGGCCCCCATGCCATCGTCACGTCGGTGGGCACGCTCGCTGACGCCATGACGTCGCTCGGCCCCGACCTGTTCGTGAAGAGTTGCGAGGGAGGGTACGACGGCCGAAGCCAGTTCCGCACGACGGCCGGTGACGAGGCCGCGCGCGTGTTCGCACTCATGGGCGGGCGCGAATCGGTGGCCGAACGTGCACTCGATCTCGAGCTCGAGCTCTCTGTCCTCGTGGCGCGTCGCCCCGGCGGGCGCGAGATCATTGCGTACCCGCCGGCCCGCAATCATCACGAGCGCCAGATCCTCGCGTGGAGCGTGCTGCCGGCCGACATTCCCGCGACGGTGGAGCGCGAAGCGCAAGCGATCGCGCGGGATATCG
Source organism: Gemmatimonadaceae bacterium (assembly GCA_026786185.1). Lineage (GTDB taxonomy): Bacteria > Gemmatimonadota > Gemmatimonadetes > Gemmatimonadales > Gemmatimonadaceae > AG11. The sequence continues at coordinate 4,565 of JAJAYP010000286.1, read as the reverse complement.
CCCAGCAGGTCGAGCTCGAGGGCATCCTCGCAGTGGAATTGTTCCTGCTGCGCGATGGACGGTTGCTGGTGAACGAGCTCGCACCACGGCCACACAACTCCTACCATGCATCGGAGCTGGCGTGTCCCACGAGCCAGTTCGAGCAGCTGGTCCGCGCCGCCTGCGATCTCCCGCTCGGCGCCGTACTCCCGACCCGCCCGGCCGCCATCGTCAACCTCTTCGGCGACCTGTGGGCGGACGGACACACTCCGGACTTCGCCGCTGCCCTGGCCGTGCCAGGCACCCGGTTGTTCCTCTACGGAAAGCGGGGAGCGCGTGCAGGGCGGAAGATGGGGCACCTGGCAGCGATCGGGTCGACGGGAGATGAGGCGCTCGATCGCGCGAAGGCGGCTTTGGCCCGACTCTGATCGGTCGGGATCCACGGCACCCCCCTTGCTCGATCACGCGGCCATGTCCCTTCCCCTTTCTGCGCCCGATCCCGCCCGCTCGCCTTCGGGCATGGCCCCCTCCATCCTCCTGTTGGGGCTACTGGGGGGAGCCTTGCTCGGTCTGCGCCGGCGCACGTCGTCGGCTACCGGCGCCGCCGCGACCGTCGGAGGGCTGGCGCTCATCGGCGCTGCCGCGCATCGGCCGCTGGCCGAGGCAGTACGCAAGGCAGGCACGCGCCGGCGATCGGGTACGCTGGCCGTGTCGTTCGTCGTCTCGCACCCGGTGGAAGTCGTGTTCGGCTTCTGCAGGGATTTCGAGAACTTTCCGCAGTTCGTCGGCGCGCTTCGCCAGGTGCGCGATCACGGCGACGGTCGGTCGCATTGGTGCGCGTCCACACCGGCAGGCGGGACGATCGAATGGGATACCGTGACGACGAAGTACGTCCCGAATCGCGTCATCGCCTTCACCAGCGCCGCAGGCTCTCCACTCGAGACGAGCGCGCGCCTGCGGTTCGTGCCCGATGGGGCGGACACGTGCGTCAAGATCGACGCCACGTATCGGGTGCTCGATGGCACGATGGCCGACGCGCTCGCCGCACTCGCCACACCCACGCGGTCAGGCGAACTGGAGGCGGACGTCCGGCGTCTCGGTCCCTACCTCGATGCATTGCTTGCGAATCCCGACGCCCGACCAACGGATACCTGACGCGACATCGCACGGGCGAGTGGCCGTCGCGTTACGACGCCACCTGCTCGGGCGCGAGACCGAATCGACGATTGCGGGACCGCAGATCCTCGAGCGCGATGGCCAGATCGGCCGCCGTGAACTCCGGCCACATCGTCTTCACGAACAGCAGCTCCGCGTAGGCGCACTCCCAGAGCAGGAAGTCACTCAGCCGCTGCTCACCCCCCGTGCGGATCACGAGGTCCACGTCGCGGGCGGGCAGGCGATCATGGTCGGTACGCGCAAGGAGATCGGAGAATCCATCGCGGCTCATCGTGTCGCCGCGCATCGCTTCTGCCGCGCGCAGCACCGCATCTCGAGCCGAGTAATCGACTGCGACACGAAGATGCATTCGTGAACCGGTGGAGGTGATGGCCTCGACCTGCTCAACCGTATGTCGCAGCGATGACGGAAGCCGATCCCGTCGGCCGAGAATTGTGAGTCGCACGCCATTCTCGAGACAGCGCTTCGCTTCGCCGACGAGTGCGCGCCTGAACAATCGCATGAGCGCCGTGACCTCGGCGCCCGGGCGCTTCCAGTTGTCCGACGAGAACGCGTAGAGCGTGAGCGTGCCGACGCCTTCGCGCACGGCCGCTTCCACGATGTTGCGCGCCGTGCGCAATCCGGCTTCGTGTCCGGCCGAGCGCGAGAGCCCGTGTCCCGTGGCCCATCGCCCATTTCCGTCCATGATGATGGCGACGTGCGGACCGTCGAACGTGCCGGACATGGCGGACGAAGCGCCGAGTCGAGTGGATGGCATCTCCGCGTCAGCGCTCCCGCGTGGCGCGAATCAGCGCTTCCATGTGGTCGAGATATCGCTCGAGCGCCCGCCGACCGGCGGCGGTCAGCTTGTACTCGGTCTTGGGGACGCGCCCCTGGAACGACTTCGTGCACGTCACGTACGCCGCATCCTCGAGCTTCCGCGCATGTACGCTAAGGTTGCCGTCGGTCGTGCGCATCAGCCGCTTGAGATCGTTGAACGAGAGCGTGTCGTTCACCGCCAGCGCGCTCACGATGCCGAGTCGCATGCGTTCGTGGATCAATCGGTCCAGCGCGAGCGCGCCTTCCGTCGAAGCGCTGGGGCGTGCCGCCTCGCCGCCATCCACCGACCGCAGCCCGTGCGCGCCCCGAGGCCGCGCGGTCGCCGCGTCACCGTCATTCGCATCGTGCTTCGCCGCTCCGTGCTTAACCACCGTGCCTCCGCGCGATCAGCGCGCCGAAGAAGAGATGCAATCCCCCGAATCCCGCCGCCATGCAGGCGGTCGTCCACGACGGCGGCGCGAACAGCGCCACCGTTCCGATCGCCATGAACGCGACGCCCATCACCGGAACGATGCGCACGGAAAATGTGCCGGCGGCCACTACGCCGACGCCGTACAGCAGCATCCACTCGCCGGGCAGCAGTCGAAGCAGTCCGTGCTCGTAGCACACGAGCGTCAGGAGGGCGCCCACCGCCATGGGCGGCGCGAAGCTGAACACGATCTTCCGGGCCGGCTCGGACCAGAGTGGCAGCCCGTTGGCGCGCGCTTTCAGGATCATCGTGTACACGGAGATGCCCACGGACACGACGGCTTCGCACATCCAGATGAACACCCACCGGGCATCGCTGCCAGCCATTGCCGCGGCGAGTGTCGCGATCAGCGCAGACACGCCGATCAGCATCATGCCCCAGCCAGACACCGCGGTAAATGTGGCGGCCGCCGCCATCGTCTCCCGAATGAACTGGAGATTGTCCATGGCCCGTGCCTGCATCTCCGGCGTCTCGGCAGGGCGCAGGGGGAGTACGCGTGTCATTGGGGGAGAATGGTAGCGCTGACGCGTGCTGTCAAGTGCTTTACACAGCAAAGCGCGGGGCAACTTCCGCATCCGCCGCTGAGTGGGCCGCCTCCACCTCGGGCGACTCGACCTGCCGCGCGAACTCCCGCACGATCGCAGCGCAGAACGCGGGCAGGTCCTTCGGCTTCCGACTCGTGATCAACCGATGGTCGATCCGCACCTCCTCATCGACCCACTTCCCCCCGGCATTCCGGATGTCCGTCTGCAAGCTCGGCCATGACGTCAGCGTCCGGCCCGCCACTGCATCCGCCTCCACGAGCATCCACGGCGCATGGCAGATCGCAGCGACTGGCTTGTCCGCCAGCATGAACTCCCGGACGAACTGCACCGCATGCTCGTTCATTCGCAGCAGGTCGGGATTCGCGACTCCACCGGGGAGCAGCAACGCATCGTAGTCGCCCGGTCGTGCCTCGGCGAGCGTACGATCGACGGGAATGCGCGACCCGTGCTCCTCGTGATTCATCGCTTGAATGGAGCCGTCCGTCGGGGCGATGAGATGTGTCGTCGCCCCTGCGTCATCGAGCGCGCGCCGCGGCTGCTCGAGCTCCGACTGCTCCACGCCATCCGTCGCGAGTATGGCGATCCGTCGTCCCTGCAACGCGATATTCATTCGACTCATCTCCGTTCGGTGGCGCACCAATTGTCGTCATGAATTGTGCCGATCCGACCTCGACGCGTACCTTTCCGCCGTGCCTCTCCTTCCCCTCCACGGCCACAAGACACTCCGCTCGCGGTTCGACGACGCCATTGCCCGCGACGCCCTGCCCGGCTCCCTGCTCCTGCATGGTCCCCTTGGCGTGGGAAAGCAACGACTCGCGCTCTGGCTCGGCCAGCGACTCCTGTGTAGCGGAGTCGACCCGCGTCCGTGCGGCCGTTGCCAGCACTGCCGCTACTCGCTCGCGGGGACGCATCCGGACCTCCATTGGTATTTTCCGCGTCCGCGGCTCAAGGACAGCGATGCCTCACCGGCGCAAACCGAGGAGGATTTCCGGGACGCAATCAACGACCGCCTGAAAACCGGCGCGTACGGACCGCCTCCCCCGGAGGAAGGAATTCTGGTGAACACCATCCGGGCCATCGTGTTCTCGGCGGCAATGGCTCCGGCCCTGGCGGCGCGAAAGGTCTATGTCGTGGGCGACGCGGAGCGCATGGTGATGCGCGACGGGGCCGAGGAATCGGCTGGCGCGTTCCTCAAGCTGCTCGAGGAACCGCCGAGCCGAGCGACCATCATTCTCACGACCAGTGAGCCCGGCGCGCTGATACCAACCATTCGCTCGCGCCTCGTCGCCGTGCGTGTTCCGGCGCTCGGCGCGAGTGACGTGGAAGCAGTGCTCGCGGAGCCCGGCATGCGCGACGCCGTGGCGGCAGCGGGCGCGCCCAGCCGGGTGGATGAACAGGTGAGAGTGGCGAACGGAGCTCCCGGCACGCTCCTGAGTGGCGCGGAATGGGGCGACGCGCGCGCGCGCGCGCGCCGCCTGCTCGACGCCGCCGCCGGCGGCGCCCGGGGCGAGCAGTCCAGGCCCGGTCGGTTTTAAACATCACCGAGCCCACCCGACCAGCCTCTTGATGTCGTATGG
>JAJAYP010000285.1 GCA_026786185.1 Gemmatimonadaceae bacterium | reverse complement strand
GCAAGGTGACGCCCCTCACGGAGCTGCGCGCGCTGCGCGCGGTGGCCGATGCGCACGCGCTCCCGGTCCACATGGATGGCGCGCGACTGTGGAACGCGAGTGCCGCCACGGCGACGCCGCTCGCCGACTTCGCGGCGTGCGCGCACACCGTCATGCTCAGCTTCTCGAAGGGACTGGGTTGTCCCGTCGGGGCGATCCTCGTGGGCGACGCGGCGCTGATGAAGCGCGCACACACGGTGCGCAAGCGCCTCGGCGGCGGCATGCGACAGTCGGGTATACTCGCTGCCGCCGCGCTGCACGCGCTCGATGTGCACCTCGGCCGGCTTGCCGTCGATCACGACAACGCCCGGCAGCTCGCCGATCACGTGGACGGCACACGCGGCGCGCGTGTCGTTCCGCCCGACACGAACATCGTGATGATCGACCTGCCGGACGGAATGACGAGTGACGCCGTGGTCTCGGCAGCGCGGGGGCAGGGCGTGTTGATCAGCGCGTGGCATGCGTCGCGCGTGCGGGCGGTGACGCATCTCGATGCCGATGCCGACGCAGTGGCTCGCGCCGCCGAGGTGGTACGCGGAGCGATCGAGGCATGCGCGATGACGGCGTGACGATCATGCGGTGCGGTCGCGCTGCCGCGTCGGGCTGGTTATGTTTCAGGTGTCCCAGGTCCCGAAGGGCGGCAGCCTTCTAACTCCGTCAGGACCCCGAAGGTAGCAGCGGCATGAGGTGTCTGACGTCGCTTCGTCAGGCCTGGGGCACTCAGCGCGAGAACACAGCTCCGCGATGCGGAGGGTGTCTCGCGCTTTGAGCGGGGAACGCGATAGTTTTGAGCGCATGGCTCTCGCCCTCGCCCGCAAGTATCGCCCGAAGACGTTCGCCGACGTGGCCGTCCAGTCGCACGTCTCGGCCACACTGAAGGGAGCTATTGCGCGAGGCAGAGTGGCGCACGGCTACCTGCTGTGCGGTCCGCGCGGCGTGGGCAAGACGACGCTCGCGCGCGTACTCGCGATGGCGCTCAACTGCGAGCGTCGGGCGGATCCGCTGCTGGACGGGGAGCCCTGTGGCGAGTGCCCGACCTGCCAGCGCATCTGGGCCGGTTCGTCCTCACTGGACGTCGTCGAAATCGATGCCGCGTCCAATCGTGGCGTCGACGATGCCCGCGAGTTACGCGAGCGCGCGATGTATGCGCCGTCCGGTGACGGGCAATACAAGGTCTACATCGTGGACGAGGCGCACATGCTCACCCGCGAGGCCTGGAACGCGCTGCTGAAGATCCTGGAAGAGCCGCCGCCGCGTGTCGTCTTCGTGTTCGCCACCACGGAGCCGCAGAAGATCGCGCAGACGGCGGCACCGGTGCTGAGCCGGCTGCAGCGCTTCGACTTCAAGCGCATCGGGCCAGCGGACATTCGCCTGCGCCTCGAGAAGGTCCTTGGCGCGGAGGGAGTCTCGGCGCACCCCGACGCGCTCGCGATGATTGCGCGCGCGGCCGACGGCTCCATGCGCGACGCACTGTCGCTCGCGGACCAGGTGCTGTCGATGGGCGACGGCGCGATGACACCCGATGCAGTCCGGGATGCGCTCGGGCTCGTACCGGAGGAGGAGTTTCTTGCCCTGCTCGACCTCCTCGCGGAGCGGCGAGCAGGCGACGTCTTCGAATTCGTCGCGCGCCTGGCCGACGCCGGCATCGACTTCGGGCAGTTCCTCACCGGCTTTGCCGACATGGTGCGGGCGCAGCTCGCGGTCGTGCTCGGCGGCGTGCCGCCCGAGGTGAGCGAGCGAGCTCGCGACGGGCTCGTGGCGCGTCGTGCGGCGTTCGCGGCGAGTGATCTGTTGCGGATGCTCCAGGCATCGACGGAGCTCGAGCCGCGGTTCCGGAAGAGCGGTCAGCAGCAACTGCTCCTCGAAAGCCTGCTCGTCCGCTTCGCGCTACTCGATCGGACGGTCTCGCTCGAGGCCGTGTTGCGCGGACTCGGCGGCGGCGGATCCGGTATGCGCGGCGGGTCGGAGTCGAGCGCCGAGCCACCGGTCCGCCGGGCAGATGCGCCGGTCGCCGATTGGCGTACCGTGGTACGTGATGCCGATCGACCCCTGCCCGGCACGCCTGCGCCGGCGACTGCTCCGCCAGCGACTGCTCCGCCAGCGACGAAACCGGCAACGACGAAACTCGCAGCGACGCAACCCGAAGCGACGCAACCCGCAGCGGTGAAACCCACCGCGACAGAACCCACCGCGACGACGGCGCTCCGCGCGCTACCTGGATCTGTCGCGCCGCCAGCCGTGGAGAGCAGTGCGACCGGCAGTGCCAGTGATGTACCTCCCGATCTCAATCGGCTCGTGGAGCGCTGGGACGAGCTCGTGCGCGCCATGCGTGGCACGGGAAAGACCGTAGCGGCCACGGCGCTGGAGCATGCGTCGCCCATCACGATCGACGCACGCGGCGAGGTGACGATCGGCCTCGACGAGGCGAATCTCATCTACGAGCAGGCGCTCGAGAGCGTGAAGGGAGAACTGCTCTCGGTGCTGCGACAGTGGTTCGTCGGCGTGCACCGTGTTCGCGTGCGGGCGGCGCAGGTTGCCGCCACACCGCCGGCACGTCTGACCGACGCGATGGCGCGCACGGAGCGGCTCACCGCTCTCCGACGCCGCGACGCCGTCCTCGGCGCGGCGATCGACGCGCTCGATCTCGAGCTGGCCGACTGACGTCGAGCTGTGCGCTCGCTTGCCCCGGTCGTGCGACGCGGCATAACTTTCCCGCTCCTTCACCTACCGCAACGCCGATGGCCGATTTCATGAAGATCCTGCAGCAGGCGCAGGAGATGCAGGGCAAATTCCAGCAGCTGCAGGACGAGTTGGCGCAGCAGACGGTGACCGCGTCGGCGGGAGGCGGCATGGTGACCGTGGAGGCCAACGGACAGGGAACGGTTCGGTCGATCAAGATCGATCCCAGCGTCGTGACGGGCGCCGACGTGGAGATGCTCGAGGATCTCGTTCTCGTCGCCATCACCGAAGTGCAGAAGAAGGCGCAGGCCGCCGCACAGGCCGAGATGGGCAAGCTGACCGGTGGGCTCAACCTGCCATTCAAGCTTCCATTCTAGCCGCGGGCCGAAGGCACGTGTCGGCGATCGACGATCTGACGGGCGAGCTGGCGAGACTTCCGGGCATTGGACGGAAGACCGCGCTCCGCCTGACCTACCACCTGCTGAAGCAGCCCCCCGAGCAGAGCCGACGGCTGGCCGATGCGCTGAGCACGCTCGCGGACAAGGTTCGGCCGTGCACGCGCTGTTTCAATCTGACCGAGGACGAGCTCTGCGTGATCTGCCGCGACCCGCGTCGAGACCCGGCGCTGATCTGCGTCGTGGAGGAAGCGGCAGACATCGGCGCGATCGAGCGCGCGGGCGAATACCGCGGGCACTACCACGTGCTGGGTGGCCGGCTCTCACCGTTGGACGGCATCACGCCCGACGACCTGACGATCCCGCAGCTGGTGCATCGCATCGCGACCGGCGGGGTGCGAGAGGTGATCCTCGCCACCAATCCGAGCCTGGAAGGAGAGGCGACGGCGCTCTACGTGCAGCGTCAACTGACCGGCTACTCACTCAGCGTCACCCGCATCGCGCGGGGCCTTCCCGTGGGTGGCGATCTCGAATACGCCGACGGCGTGACGATCGCCCAGGCCCTCAGTGCGCGGAGGGCGATGTGAGGGCGGTTCCGGAGGTTCGGCTCGCGGTCCTGGGATTCATCGGTGGCGTCGCGGCAGGGCTGCTCGTCTGGTCAACACAGGTGGCGCGCAGCCGTCGGGAGCTCTTCAACCGTCGGCCGCTGCGACGCCTTGCCGCGCTCGGGTTCCTCGCGGGGCAGAGCGGACCGGAGACGGCGCGGCTGCTGGCGGACTACGTGAACTGGGAAACCCGACCGATGCTGCGACGGCGGGGGCAGGTCTTGCTGCGGCGAATGGAAGCTCACCTCCACTAGGTTACCGTCCTCATGGCAGTCGGCAGCGCGAGCTGGTCGTTCACGGAGGACGACTTTGGCGCCATCACGCACTCGCTCCAGCGGTTCCTGCAGGAGAGCGACGCGCGTTGCGCGCTCCTCGTCGATCGCAGCGGGCAGCTGGTGGCGACCGTTGGCGAGCAGCCGAAGTTCGACGCGACCGCGTTCGCCACGCTGACGGCGGCGGATTTCAGCGCGAACGATCAACTGGCGCGGTTGATCGGTGAAACCGACTTCAATTCGCTGTTCCACCAGGGCGAGAAAGAGTCGATGTACCTTGCCGATGTCGCCCGGCGGGTGATTCTCGTCGTCCTCTTCGACAATCGGACGACGCTCGGCCTGGTGCGACTCAAGATGAGACAGACGGTGGACGAACTGACGAAGCTGTTCGAGAAAGTGTTCGCGCGCCCTGCGCAGGGACAGGGCGGCGCCCCCGGCCTCCTGGCCGGTGCGGACGACGAAATCGACAAGCTGTTCCAGTAAGAGGAGACGACAGCCATGTCGATGATCAACTACGCGTCACGCGAGATCAACTGCAAGATCGTGTATTACGGGTCGGGGCTCGGCGGCAAGACGTCGAACCTGGAGCACATCTACGGCAAGGTGCAGCCGGACACGCGCGGCAAGCTGATCTCCCTGGCCACCGAAACCGAGCGGACCCTGTTCTTCGATTTCCTGCCGGTGGACCTCGGGACGATCCGCGGCTTCAAGACTCGATTCCACCTCTACACCGTCCCGGGCCAGGTGTACTACAACGCGAGCCGGAAGCTCATTCTGAAGGGTGTGGACGGCATCGTGTTCGTGGCAGACTCGCAGGTCGAGCGCATGGAAGCCAATCAGGAGGCCATGCAGAACCTGTACGACAACATGGCCGAATACGGATACGACCTGACCCGAATGCCCTTCGTGATCCAGTACAACAAGCGGGACCTGCCGAATGCCGCGCCGGTGCGCGAGCTGCAGGCGGCGCTCAATCCGGGGTGGGAGGTCACGGAGCCTTCCCGTCAGCGCGTGACGCCCGATGCATCGCACGCCGGCGAGAACCTGATCGAGCAGCTCCCGTCGGGCGAGTGGGTGGAACATGCTCCATATTTCGAGGCAGTCGCCGTCACTGGCGACGGCGTCTTCGAGACGCTGCGCGCCGTGAGCAAGCTCGTGCTCAAGTCGCTCGCCTGAACTCCGCCGGTCCCCCCGCGTGAACCTGCCGAACGCCGTCACCGCTGCTCGCATCGCCATCACGCCGCTCATCGCGTGGCTGCCGCTCGCGTCGTCGGCGTCGTTGCGATTCACGGTGTTCGTGTTGTTCATCGTGGCGGCGGTGACCGACTACGTGGACGGGCGGCTCGCGAGATCGCGCAAGGAGGAGACCGATCTCGGCCGGCTGCTCGATCCGCTCGCCGACAAGCTGTTGCTCGTGGCGACCATCGTTCCCATGTACGTCCTGATGCGCCCCATCTCCGATGGCGTACACGTGTGGCCGGCGAAGGCGCTCGAGAACCTGATCCCGTTCCGCACGCCGCTTGGCGATGTGCCGCTGGCGTGGTGGATCGTGGCCATCGTGCTGGGACGCGAACTGTTCATGACGATCTTTCGCCAGGCTGCTGCGCGACGCGGCGTCGTCATCTCGTCAATCGGACCGGCCAAGTGGAAGACGGGCCTGCAGTGGGTCTGGGTGGGCGCCGCGTACTTCTGGTTCTTCGCTGCCACACTCGCCGCCAGACGCGGGTGGGAGACACAGGCATGGACGAGCTTCGCCTATTTCAACGGCATCGTCGGCGTGAGCGCGATGGCCGGTGCGATCGCCCTCACGGTCTACTCGCTCGTGTTGTATCTCCGAACGTACGGACGCGTCTTCACCGGCACGCCGCTGCGTGGCCGAAGCTAGTCGGGCCCAGTTGTCACGATGCGCATAGAAGTCGTCACCATCGGCGATGAGCTCCTGCTGGGTTACACGATCGACACGAATGCCGCGCACCTCGCGCGAGAGCTCGCCGGGCTCGGCGTGGAGATCGTTCGGCGGACGACCTGCGGCGATTCCGGCGACTCCATCGCCGCCGCCGTGGGCGATGCACTGGATCGTGCCGACGGCGTGATCACCACGGGGGGACTGGGCCCCACGAGCGACGACCTCACGAAGCCTTCCATCGCCGCGCTGTTCGGCCGTGAGATGGTGCTCGATGCAACGCACCTCGCGTGGATGCGCGAGCGTTGGGCGACACGATGGCCCGATAAACCCATGCCGGCGTCGAACGCGCAACAGGCGATGTTGCCCGTGGGCGCACGCAAGCTCACGAACAACCATGGGTCCGCGCCGGGAATCTTTCTCGAGGACGCCCGTGGCCGGTGGGTGGCGATGCTCCCCGGTGTGCCGCGCGAGATGCGTGGCATGCTCGCCGACACGCTCCTGCCGATCGTGCGCGAGCGACTGGGCACTGTCACGCGCGTTGTGCGCTCGCGAACGCTCAGGACGACCGGTGTCGCCGAGTCGCTCGTGGCGGACCGCGTCGGGACGCAGCTTGACGGTGTCGGAGAGGTGGGCCTGGCCTACCTGCCGAATGCAGATGGTGTCGATCTCCGCCTCACCGTGCGCGGACTGTCGCCGGAGGTGGCGGACGCCCGACTGGCCGAGGCCGCCTCGCGATTGCGCAGCGTGATGGGCGACGCGATCTATGGAGAGCAGCAGGCCGATCTCGCGGAGGTCGTGCTCGAGGCGTGCCGTGCGCGCGGCCTCGTGATCGGTGTTGGGGAGAGCTGCACCGGCGGCCTGCTTGGAGCCCGGCTGACCGCCGTGCCGGGAAGCAGCGACGTCGTGCGCGGTGGTGTCATCGCGTACGACGATGACGTGAAGCGCACCCTGCTCGGCGTGCCAGCCGCGCTGCTCGCGGAGCATGGCGCCGTGAGCGAGCCGGTGGTACGCGCGATGGCGAGCGGCGTACGTGCGCGTCTCCGCGTCGGCGCGGCGCTGGCGATCACGGGCATCGCCGGCCCCGGCGGCGGAAGCGAGGCGAAGCCAGTGGGGACCGTGTGGATCGCGCTGGATCTGAACGGCGCGGTGGAGTCGCGGCAGCTTCGCCTGTGGGGAGACCGTGAGGAGGTTCGACGCCGGTCGGCACAGGCGGCCCTCGAGCTCCTGCGACGCGCACTCGCATCGAATCCCGCGGCCTGAGCCGGCGGCCGGCGCGTGGTCGGTGCGTGGTCGGCGTTTGAACGTCGCGTGGTCGTCGCGTGGTCGACGTCCGCGGCCCGTTGCCCCTCGGGTCGCAGGCGGTGAGATTTCAGCGACGATGGCTCTCCCGAACGCGACACCCAACAGAATGTCAGACGAGAACGGCTACGTGAAGGACAGTGGCGCCAGCGACGACGATGCGGACACCGGCGAGACCGGTGGCGCGGATGCCGTCGTGCTCGATGCCGCCAACGACGGCACTGAGCGGGAGCTCGCTGATCAGCGTGACCGCTACCTCCGTCTGGCGGCCGAGTACGACAACTTTCGCAAGCGCACGGTGAAGGAGCGTCAGGACGCGCACTTGCGCGGGCAGGGTGACATGCTGCGCGGAATGATCGACGCGCTGGATGACCTCAGCCGTTTCGCGCACGTCGATCCGGACACCACGGACGCCAGGACGATCGCCGACGGCGTCTCCATGGTGGAGAAGAAGCTGCTCAAGACACTTGCCGGTCATGGACTCGAAGTGGTGGATCCGGCGGGCCGACCGTTCGATCCGGCACAGCACGAGGCCGTGATGACCGAGCCCGCGCAGTCGGAGGCGGAGGATCATCTCGTCGCCCGCGTCTTCCAGCAGGGTTACCTGTTCAACGGGCAACTGCTGCGACCGGCGCGGGTGGTGGTGAAGCAGTGGAACGGCTGACCACGTAGGGTCAGCCATGGCGCAACAGGACTACTACGCCGTCATCGGCGTGCCCAGCTCAGCGACGCAGGACGAGATCAAGAAGGCGTATCGCAAGCTTGCGGCGAAGCATCATCCGGACAAGAATCCGGGTGACCCGAAGGCGGCGGACACCTTCAAGGGCATCTCGGAGGCGTACCAGACGCTCGGAGACGCCGAGAAGCGCAAGCAGTACGACCAGATGCGCCGGCTCGGGGCGTTCGGGGGATTCGGCGGCGGCGCGCGTGGTGCGGGCGCAGGTCGGGGCGGCGCGGGTGGCTATCCATCGTCGGGCGGTGGTTCGGCCTCGGGCGGGATGCGATTCGAGGATCTCGGCGACCTGGGCGGGCTGGGCGGCCTTGGTGACATCTTCAGCTCGATGTTCGGCGGCAACGGACGCGCGGGCGCAGCGGGTCAGCAGCGCGCTCGTGGACCGCAACGCGGGGAGGACATCGAGACGTCGCTCGAGATTCCATTCCGGAGCGCGGTGCGGGGCGACAAGGTACAGGTGGAGCTCGACGTCACGGAGGAGTGCGCCACGTGTCACGGCAGCGGCGCCGCACCGGGCGCGAAGCTGGTGACCTGCAGCGAGTGCAGCGGTCGGGGCACGATCAGCTTTGGCCAGGGCGGGTTCGCCGTCCAGCGTCCCTGTCCGGTGTGCCTGGGGCGAGGACAGGTTCCCACGGAGCGCTGTCCGACGTGCAACGGCGCGGGCGAGATGCGCACGCGCAAGCGCGTGATGGTCACCGTACCGCCAGGCGTGGACGAGGGGACGAAGATCCGCTTGAAGGGTCAGGGCGCGCGCGGGCCGAAGGGTGGGCCATCGGGCGACCTGCTGATCACATTCCACGTGAAGGCCGATCGCTTCTACCGTCGCGAAGCACTCGACGTGATCGCTCCGGTGCGCATCAACATCGCGCAGGCGACGCTCGGCACCAAATTGACCGTGAAGACGCTCGACGGCACGAAGGTGACGATCAAGATTCCGTCGGGCGCAGCGTCGGGGAAGCGGTTCCGCGTGCCGGGGCAGGGGATCGAGCGCGACGGGCGCCGAGGAGATCTGATCGTGGAGGTGCAGGTGACGGTGCCGGAGAAGCTGACGCCTGAGCAGGAGGAGGCGATGAAGAAGTTTGCTGAAGCAATGGAGTACAAGTCGTGAGTGGGCACTACCAGTACTTGGTACTTCGTACCTGGTACTGCGTACTGAAGGGCTGGAAAGTACCTGGTACTTTGTACCTGGTACCGAGTACCAGGTACTGAAGGGCTGGAAAAGTACCTGGTACTTTGTACCTGGTACCGAGTACCAGGTACTGAAGGGCTGGAAAAGTACCTGGTACTTTGTACCTGGTACCGAGTACCAGGTACTGAAGGGCTGGGAAAGTACCTGGTACGTTGTACCCGGTACCGAGTACCAGGTACTCGCAGCAATGAGTTGTGCCGTAGCCGCTACAGCTCCTCGTCAGCATCCCGCATCGCGACGGCGCTACGGGCAGGCGGTTGCTGGGGTAGGCGGTCGATCAGGGCGCGGAGCATGCGACGTAGCTCGCCGGTGCGCGCAACGAGCGGGTCGACGCGCTGGGGGCTGAGAATCGCGAGGTCGGACGCCATGATCAGGTGGTGCTCCGTTTCCGCCGCTGAACCGCAGGCGATCTCCAGATACCGAATCGTCTCGGCGCGCGATCCCTTCCCGCAGCCTTCCGCGATGTTGGCGGAGATGGACAGTGCGGCACGCTTCAGTTGCGACGTCACGAGTCGCCGGTCGGGGCGCGTCTCCGTGGCGCAGAGCCCATGGATCTCGACGGCCAGGGCGCGGGATCGGGTCCACACAGTGAGCTTCCGGAAGTCGTGCACGCGGCGAACATACTTCTCCGTGATCCGCGACTAGACATCCAACGCCCGCAGGGAGGATGCTTATGCGGCTCGCACGGGCAAGGCACGCCGCGACCGCTCGATCACGCCGCCGCCCAGCACGATGGAACCGTCGTAGAGCACGAGTGACTGGCCGGGAGTGATGGCACTCACGGCCTCCTCCAGCGCGATCTCGATGGCGTCACCGTCGACATGCACGAGTGTGCCGCGTGCCGGACGAGCACGATGGCGCACCTGCACTTCAACCTCCGATCCCACCGGCGGGGCGGGCACGAGCCAGTTCACCTCACGCGCGACGACACCCTTGCCGAGCAGCTCGGCGCGAGGACCGATCACCACGGCGCGCGTCGCCGGCTGGATTTCGACCACGTACATGGGCTCGCGAAATCCTCCGGGTACTCCGCGCCGCTGTCCCACGGTGAAGCGTGCGTAGCCGGTGTGCTCGCCCACGACCGTGCCGTCGCGGCGCACGAACGGGCCGCGCGAGAGTGAGGGCGTGTCGGCGCCCAGTTCCCGGGCGATCACCTTCGCATGGTCGCCGTCCGGAACGAAGCAGATGTCCTGGCTGTCCGGCTTCTCGGCGATGAGCTCGAGGCTGAGCGCGTGCGCGATGGCGCGCGTCTCCGGCTTGGTCTGACCGCCCACCGGCAGGAGCATGCGCGCGAGCACGGGTCGCGCGATCCCCCACAGGAAATACGACTGGTCCTTGGCCGGATCCAGTCCTCGATGCAGCACGCCGTCGCGCACCCGTGCGTAGTGACCGGTCGCGATCCACCTCGCGTCGATCGCGTCCGCCTTGTGCAGCAGATCGCGAAACTTGGTGAAGGTGTTGCACCGCACGCAGGGAATAGGCGTGCGACCGCGCGCGTATTCCTCCACGAAGTCGGTCACGACATCACGACCGAACGCGGTCTCGAGATTCAGCACGTAATGCGGCACACCGAGCTGGTCGCAGATGCGGCGCGCGTCATTCACGCTCTCGAGCGAGCAGCAGGGGCGGTCGGGCAGCTCGTCGCCATGACACCCCAGCTTCATCGTCGCCCCGACGACGTCGTAGCCTTCGCGAACCAGCATCGCTGCAGCCACCGAGGAATCGACACCGCCGCTCATGGCGACCAGCACGCGCTCTCGCATCGGGTCGTCAGGCGGGGGTGAGGCGCCGCGCCTTCGCGACGAGCGTCGGGAACACCTCGACCCCCCGCTCGATGCACGCGTCCGTGGTCATGGAGCCGAGACTCATCCGAATCGCCGAGCTCGCGAGATCGGGCGACACGCCGATGGCGTGCAGCACGTGCGACGCCGTGATGCTCCCGCTCTGGCAGGCCGATCCCGCGGAGCACGCGATGCCGCGCAGGTCGAGCGCCATCAGCATCGACTCACTATCCACACCGGGCACGGAGATGTTCATGATGTGCGGTGCGCGCGGACTGCCGCGACCGTGGATGACGGCATCGGGAATGCACGACAGCAGCGCCGCCTCGAGCCGATCTCGCCTGATCTCGAGCGCCGCCCACTCGTGCACGCGCTCAATCACCGCGAGCTCCGCAGCCCGCGCGAGGCCCACCGCCATGGCGACATTCTCGGTGCCCGGCCGTCGTCCACGATCCTGTGTGCCGCCGAACATGAGCGGCTCGATCGCGGTGCCCCGCCGGATATACAACGCGCCGATGCCCTTGGGCGCCCCGATCTTGTGACCCGAGATGGAAAGCACGTCGAACGGCGTGATGCGCGCGTCGACTTCCACCTTGCCGAACGCCTGCACGGCATCCGTGTGAAACACGACGCCACGCGCATTCGCGCGCTTCGCGAGCGACGACACATCCTGGAGCACGCCGATCTCGTTGTTCACCCACATCACCGAGCAGACGGCGACGTCGTCGGAGATCAGCGCGTCGAACGACTCGTCGTCCACGAGGCCACTACTCTGCATGGCGACGAGACGCTCCTCGCCCCCTTCCCGGCCGATCTGGTGAGCGGCCGCGAGGACGGCCTTGTGCTCGATCGGCGTCGTCACGACCGCACGTCGTCCGCTCGCCGAGCGGGCGCGCCAGACGCCGAGCAGGGCCATGTTGTCCGCCTCGGTGCCGCAGGAGGTGAACACCACCTCGTCGGACGCCGCCCCGAGCGCGCGACCCACGCGCTCACGCGCCTCGTCGAGTGCGGTGCGAGCTTCGCGGCCCCAGCGATGCATGCTGGACGGATTGCCGAATCGCGGCCCGAAAAAGGGCTGCATCACCTCGAGCACCTCGGGGCGCACGGGGGTCGTTGCAGCGTGATCGAGGTAGACGAAGTCGGGCATGGCTCTCAAAACTAACGTCTCGGCGGCCCGGTCGAAACGACGGTCAAGGTGGCAGGAGGACCGCGCGCACGGGCGCTGCATCGAGCCCGTAGAGTCGCTGTGGGAGGGCGATGAGCTCATAGCGCCCCTCGGGCACGGATCGGAGGTCCAGATTCTCGAGGACGTACGCGCCGCCCTCGAACAGCGTCCGATGGACCTCGAGCGTCTTGCTCGCGCGCTCGTCCACCGATGGACAGTCGACGCCCACCAGCGTCACGCCATTCGCCATGAAGGCCAGCACCGTCTCGCGGGACAGCACCGGCCACGACGCGGGAAAGACGCCGTCGGCGATCGTGCGGCCGGTGCGCAACAACAGGCGCTCACATCCGCTGAACCGCGGATCGTCGACGTCGAGTTCGAGAGGACCGTCGGGTGCGCGAACGACGTCGAGTACGAACGCCGGACCGACGAATCGCGCGAGCGGGAGCTCATGGCTGGCCGGCCAGCGATCGCGCACGTGCAGGGGCGCATCGGCATGCGTCCCGACGTGCGGACTACGTTCGACGTGCGAGAGGTTGATGCTCGCGCCTTCGTCGATCCTGGCACTCCACCCGCAGGAGAACGGGACGTCGCCCGGCCACTCCGGTGTTCCCGGCTGCACGAGGATGGAGATGTCGTGGATCACCGCGCGCTACGCCGACGCGCCGTAGAACTTCGCGCGCACGGCCCACAATGCCGGAAAGAACTTCTGGTCGATCGTCCGCGCGAGATACCTGGCACCGAGTGTTCCGCCGGTGCCTCCGGTGAGCGGCCCGAGCACACGCTCCACGAGCTGCACGTGCTTGAACCGCCACTGCCCGAACTGCTGCTCGTACTCGAGCAGCGACTCCGCGAGAAAAAACAGGGTCGAGGGGCGATCACCCATGTACAGCGCCTCGAGCTCGACCTCGTGCCTGCGCAGAAGCTGCAGGAACAGCTCCTGGAGCGTGGGACGCGCCAGCGCGCCCTGGACGATGGCCGGAATTGCGCCATGCTCCGCGAGCGCGTGCAGGAAATGTGGCTCACGCAGGCCCGACGCCGCCTCGATCGCCCGAAACTGCACGCTTTGCGAGCCACTGGAGCTGCCCAGATGGGTGCGAAAGGCCGCGAAGTGCTGCGGTGGCAGCGTCTCGAGCGCTGAAAGCTGGGCAGAGACGATACGCATGAGCGCGTTGATGCGGCCCATGCGAAAGAGGGCGAACTCCGGCTCGTGCGCCTGCATCGGATCGATCAGGAGATCGAGCTCATGGAGAATCTCCTTGAACCACAACTCGCTCGACTGGTGCACGACGATGAACAGCAGCTCGTCCGGATGCGCGGACCGTGGATGCTGGAGCGCAAGCAGTTCGTCGAGCGCGAGGTACGACCCGTAGGTCACCCCGTCAGTGGGCGTATCGCTCAAAACGTGGAAACCTCGAGCGCGGCGACGTCGTCGACGCGCATCATTTCCGTGGTGAAGAAGGGCTCGCCGTACCGCGTGCGGATGAGCGACCCGTACGTCGCTGCATAATGCCGAATCATGTCGTAGAGCGGCTCACCGTTCGGGAACACCTCGCCGGCCTGGATTTCGCCGTCGAACTGCGAAGCGTAGCACCGGATGGCGTCGAGCTTCTGTTCGAACTCGGCGGAGATGTCCACGACGAACGATGGACGCACGAAATCTTGCCGGTACGCAAGTGCGTGCAGGACCTTGAGCGGCCGGTGCTTCGCGACATCGGGAGCGACCTTCGCGAGACCGGCGACGAAGCAGGCATCGCGCACGAGACCGGCGGTGACGCGGTGATCGGGATGCCGGCCCTCCGATGCGGGCGCGATGACGACGCGTGGCCGAAACCGCCGGATCACGCGGGCGAGCGCCTCGCGTGTGGCAGGGG
This sequence comes from Gemmatimonadaceae bacterium, assembly GCA_026786185.1. Classification (GTDB taxonomy): domain Bacteria; phylum Gemmatimonadota; class Gemmatimonadetes; order Gemmatimonadales; family Gemmatimonadaceae; genus AG11. The sequence continues at coordinate 3,120 of JAJAYP010000285.1, read as the reverse complement.
TGTTCTCGATGCCTGCATCGGGGAGCGCGAGGGTCTCGCGCGCCGATGCGCCGAGCATGTCGGCCGCGCGCGCCGCTTCCTCGGCGCGGAGCTGAGCCGATCCGCGCGTGCCCATCTCGCCCTGGGTGAGATCGAGGATGGCGGTGCGACGTCCCGCCTTCGCCGCCTTGATCAGCGTCCCGCCGCAGGTCAGCTCCACGTCGTCGCGATGCGCGGCGATGGCCAGTATGTCGACGGAGTGCATCATTCGCGGGGAATATACCCGGGCCGCACGATTGAGGAATGCGACGACGGGTGGAGAGATTTGAAGAAGGAGGTAGAAGGGGGAAGCAGTGTGGCATGAGGTGTGAGACGTGGCTGACACCTCACTGCGCACGCCTTCAGGCTCGTGCCTCCAGCCTCACCGCTCACCCGCTGCAGTCGGAGATCCTGGTCTTGCGGTTCCGCCTCACTCGTATCGTAGCGCTACCACGGGGTCGAGCCTTGCCGCGCGGACGGCGGGCAGCATGCCGAAGATGACGCCCGTCACCGCGCTGATGCCGAGCGCCGCGGCAACGCTGCCCCACGACGTGGACGCGGGAATCGATGGCCACGCGGTGCGTACGCCGATCGCCACGAGAATGCCGAGCGCCAAGCCAACCGAGGCGCCGATGCCGGTGAGCGTCACCGCCTCCACGAGAAACTGCCAGAGGATCGTCCACTTCGTGGCGCCGAGCGCCTTGCGCACGCCGATCTCGCGGGTTCGCTCCGTGACGGAGATCATCATGATGGCGATGACGCCGATGCCACCGACCAGCAACCCCACCGACGAGAGCGCGAGACCGACGACGAAGAAAGTGCCGAACAGCTTGTTGTAGATCGTCCAGAGACGATCCTGCGTGACGATGTCGAAGTTGTTCGGTTGGGTGGGCCGCAGCCCGCGATGCCCACGAAGGGCCGCGATCACGTCGTCGACCGCCACTTCCGTGGGCACGCCCGCGCGCGGCTTCACGATGAGGTTGTTGCCGCGCATCCACAGGTTCAAGTGCCGCCGCGCGGACTCGAACGGCACGATGGCTTTCGGGGAATCACCGCCTCCCGCCGACGTCGGCGTTCCCATCGGGCTGGCCGTGTAGTGATAGAACCCGATGACGGTGAACAGGACGTCGTCGATCATGATGGCCTTGTCGATCGGATCGGATTGGCCGAAGAGCTGCTCCGCCAGCTTGTCGTTCACCAGGGCGACCTTGGCCCCCGTCGTGTTCTCGGCGTACGTGAAGCTCCGTCCGGGGAAGATGTCGCCGCCGTCGACCTCGGTCCAGTTCGGCGTATACACCTCCATGCCGGCGCGCGACACCTTGTCCTTGTACTTGAACGTCGCGCCGGTGCCGATGTGCGCCGTCACGGCGCGGATGGACTGCAATCGCTCGACGAGCGCGACCTCGTCCATCGTGATGGCCGGGTTGCGCCGTTCGGGGCAAGTCTCGTCGGTGCCGTCGCAGCTGTTGAAGCCGCCGATGGGCCGACGGTACACGAAGAACGATGTCGGCCCTGCCGCTTCGACGTCGCGCCGGAACGATTCGTTGATGCCACGGATGATCGACGACATGGCGACGACGACGAAGACGCCCAGTGCGACGCCCATGATGGTGAGTCCGGCGCGGACCTTGTTCGAGCGCAGCGCGTCGAGCGCGATCCCGACACCCTCGAAGGCCATCGAAAATGGAGTGAGCAGGCGCATGTATTACTCCTGCCGCAGGGCGTCGATGGGGTCGAGGCGTGCCGCCTTGCGGGCGGGATACATCCCGGAGACGATTCCGACGACGGTGCCTAGCAGGGTGGCAACCACCAGCGACCACGGGGCGACCGCCGCCGGGAGCGGCGTGTTCCAGGAGATGACTTTCGCCGACAGGATGCCGAGTGCGATGCCGAGCAGCGCGCCCAGCGTGCTGAGGGTGGCGCTCTCCACGAGGAACTGACGGAGGATGTCCTTCCGTCGTGCCCCGAGTGACTTGCGAATTCCGATCTCTCGCGTGCGTTCGGCCACGGCCACGAGCATGATGTTCATGATCACCATGCCGCCGACGACGAGTCCGATCGCGGGCAGCGCCGTGCCGGCGACCGTCATGATGCCCTTGATCTTCTGGAACGATGCGAGCGCCGATGCCGAGGTTTCCATGACGAAGTTGTCGGCGACGCTCGGCCGCAGGCGGCGGTGGCCGCGCAGCACCTCGCGTGTGGTCTCCATCGCCTCGCCCATCATCTGGTCATTCGGAGCCTGCACCATCAGCCCGTCGATGTCGCCACGCGGGTTGGTGAGCCGATGCAGCGGCGAGTTGAACGGGGCGTACGCGGTCTTGTCGAGCGACCGGCCGAACAGGTTGCCCTGATGCTCGATGACGCCGATGACCTGATAGGGCATGCCGCCGATGCGGAGCTCGCGGCCGAGCGGATTGAGGCCGGCGAAGAAGAAGCTCGCGACCTCGTCGCCGATCACGACGACGGGTGAGCCAAGCTCGGCTTCCTGATGCGTGAAGACGCGACCGCTCGAGAGGTCGTACTTCTTGATCGTGAAGTAGTCGCCCTCCACGGCATGACACTCGATCTGGCGCGGGCGCGAGTAGGTGCTGGTGGCCCAGAGCGTTTCCTGGCTCTCCACCGCGTATCGGGTGCCGGAGGGCAGGGCGTTCCGGACGAGCGCGACATCGGAATGGTAGACGCGAGGGCGCTTCTGCCACTCTCGCCATTCTTCGTCCGTGGTATTGTCGCCGAACCAGGGGTAGCGTCGGAGCGTGAAGGTATTCGCCCCGAGCATGCGCCCGGCGAAATCCTCCTCGACGTACTTGCTCATCCCCGTGACGATGGAGACGACGGCGATGAGGAACATCACGCCGATCATCACGCCGAGCAGCGTGAAGAAGCTCTTCAGCTTCTGCACGCGGATCTGTTGCAGCGCGAGCCGGATGGCCTCGTGGAAGGGCATGCGAGGGGCGGGGGAGAGACGGTAGCGTGAACAACTACCGGTGAACCGGTGAACCGTGAACCGTGAACCGTGAACCGTGAACCGTGAACCGTGAACCGTGAACCGTGAACCGTGAACCGTGAACCGTGAACCGTGAACCGTGAACCGTGACCACGGTC
>JAJAYP010000284.1 GCA_026786185.1 Gemmatimonadaceae bacterium | reverse complement strand
CGAGCGCAGCGCGCGGGGCCGACACATCGCCTAATTCCGCGTGGACCCGCGCGGCCGCTACCTGCGCCCGCGCCCGCGCGGCGAGGACTCGACGATCGTCATCGCGCTGGGCACCAACCGCGTGGTCGGCGCGCTCGCCACCCAGTGGCGCGCCGATCTCCCCTTCGTCGCTCCCGACGGCGGCATCGCGGTGGCGCAGGCAGCGGATGTCTTCATCGTCGATGGCGAGACGCTGCGCCCGGTGGCGCGAGTCCGCGGCGGTTCTGCCGACTTCTGGTATCCGTTCCGCTGGACCGGCTTTCGGCCGCGTGCCGCCGCGCTCGACCAGCCGGTGGAGTTCGCCGGCCCGTCGGATTCCGCGCGCGCGGCACAGGACTCCGCCGCGGCGCTCTCCGACAGCGTGGCGCCGCCACCGGTGGCGGGGGACACCGCACCGCGCAAGTCCGCCGGGTGGACCGTGTCGTTCGCCGCGCTCCTCGTACCCGAGCGTGCAGCCGAGCTCGCGGCAAGGATTCGCGTCGGCAACGAATCGGCGCGCGTGGTCACCGCGCTTCGCGACGGCTCGACGATCTATCGCGTGGTGCTCGGCCCCTACCCCACGCGAGCGGAGGCGGAGCGGGTGGGACGCGAAGCGAAGACCTCTTTCTGGGTCTACGAGGAGGGTTCGTGACCGAGGAGATGGACTGGCTCGCCGAGGGCCGTGCGCTGGGCGGCACGCTGAACGTATATCATGCACTCGTCGTGGTCGGCGCAGACCCCATCGCCACGGCGCTCGTGGCCCTGGGCATCGGTCAGGTGCAGTCCGGACATCGTCGCGTCGCCGTGGGTGATCTCATCGGCGAGGCGCCTCCGCTGCAATCGCTCATCCGTGAGGATGACGCGCATGGACTCGTCGACAGCTTCATGTACGGCATCTCGCTCAACCGCGTCGCGTATCCCGTCGCCGACGAGGGCGAACTGTTCGTGATGCCGAGCGGCACGAGTCCGATCGACTACGAGGAGTTGTTTCTCAATCCGCGGTGGCGCCGGCTGGCGGCCGGCTTTCGTGAGGTCGGCGCGCTGCTCGTGCTCGCGGCACCGGCGCACGCGCCGCATCTGCGCCTGCTCGTCGACTCCACCGACGGCGCCGTGCTGGTGGGAGACGAGGTGCCCGGCAGCCTGCCGGTCGCGCAGTCGCTCGCCTGGATTCGTGAACGAAAGACAGCGCCGATGACGGTGGCGAACGATCTGCCGCCCGCGTTTTCGCCGCCGATGGGGGTGCTCCCCATTCCAGAGCTGGCTCGGAGCACACCGTGGCCGGCGTGGGCCGCCGGCATTCTCCTCACCGTGGGATTGATCGGCGCCGGCGTCTGGTTCTGGCAGCGACCATTCGCCAGCGACCGGCCGGCGCGGCGCGGCATCGACGCGGCATCCACTGCGGCGACGTCCGTCACCGGTGGCGCACTCGTGACGGACAGCGCGATGCGGGCGCGCGACGCGCAACGCGATGCCGCATCGCGTGACAGCGCCGCGCAAGTCGCGAATCTCGCGGTCGCCAGCGACTCGTTCCCTGTGCTTGTTCCGCTCAACTCGGCGGATTCGGCGAACGCATCGACATTCACCGTGCTGCTCGAGAATACGAACGGGCTCGCCGGCGCCATCCTGCAGTTGCAGAGCAAGTTTTCCGACGTTCCTGCCGCCAGTTACGGCCTGAGCCTGCGAAACAGGCTGTTCGAGTTGGTGTCGGGCGCATATCCCTCGCGTGCAGGCGCGGATTCGCTGCTCGTCGACTTGCGCGCACGCCGCATTCTGCCGCCCGGTGGAGGCCTCGTCACCGAGCGGCCCTACGCCTTCCTCGCCCAGGCCAACGTCGCGCCTGCGGAAGTGCCGACGCGACTGCGGCGCGCCGTGGCGCAGCGCGGACAGCCAGTGTATGCGCTGCGCCAACTCGACGGCACGGTGACGCTGTACTTCGGCGCCTACGAGAATCCCGAACAGGCGGCGCTCGCCGTTCCCGCCGTGAGGAAATCGGGCATCGCGCCCTTGCTGGTATATCGACTGGGGAGAGTGTTCTAGTGCGGTTGACCAAGCTCGAGCTGCATGGGTTCAAGTCGTTCGCCGACGCGACGCAGCTCGTCTTCGAGCCGGGCGTGACGGCGATCGTCGGCCCGAATGGCTGCGGCAAGTCCAACGTCTCCGACGCCGTGCGCTGGGTGCTTGGCGAGCAGCGCGCGCGGCTGATGCGCGGCGCGAAGATGGACGAGGTCATCTTCCAGGGCTCCTCGGCACGCCGTGCGGTGAACGTGGCGGAAGTCTCGCTGCATTTCGCGAACGACGACGGCATCCTCCCCGTGCCATTCAGGGAAGTGGTCATCACGCGGCGCCTCTCCCGCTCGGGCGAGAGCGACTATTTCCTCAATCGCGCGCCCTGCCGCCTCCGCGACATCTCGGATCTGTTGCGCGGGACTGGGCTGGGCTCCGGTACCGGCGTCGTGATCGAGAGCCGGATGATCGACGCGCTGCTCTCCGATCGTGCCGACGACCGGCGCGAGCTGTTCGAGGAAGCGGCAGGGGTGGGGCTCTACCGCGACCGTCGACGCACGACGGAGCGCCGTCTCGACGAGACGACGGGCGATCTGCAGCGCCTCGACGACCTGATCAACGAAGTGTCGAGTCAGGTGCGCTCGCTCGCGCGCCAGCGCAAGCGCGCGGAGCGTCACACCGAACTCACGGCGCGACGCTTCACCGTGGAACTCACGCTCGCGGCGCGCTCGATGGACACGTGGCACGACGAGCTGGCGCGTCTCCATACCCGCATGGGCGAGCTGCGCGAATTGCTGCCGGCTGCCGATGCCGGCACGCGGGACGCCGAACTGGCACGCGATGCCGTGCAGGAAGCGCGCGCCGCCGCGGAAGCACGACGCAACGAGCTGTCGCGTGCCGCGAATGCGCAGCGCGAGCAGGTGCAGAACCTCCGCGCGGAAATGGCGGTGGCCGAGGAGCGGCAGCGCAACGCCACGGCGCGACGGCAACGCGCCGAGGCCGAGGCGTCGACGGGTGAGGCGAGTGGCGCGCGCATCACGCTCGAGCGTGATGCCGCGGCACTCGAGCATGGCGAGATGCAGTCCGCGCTGGAAGGCGCGGACGCGGAACTCGCGCGGCATCAGGAGGCGGAGAACGAGGTGCGCCGAGTCGTGACCGACGCGCGCCAGCAGGTGAGCAACGCGGAGCGCGAACTCCGCGGCCTCCAGGATCGCGCGCGACGCATCGAGCACGATCGCGAGCGCGCCGCGCGCGAGCTCGACGAAGTGCGTCAACGGGGCGGTGCGCTGGAAGGTGAGCGCGCGGTGCTGGACGACGCACTGACGCTGGCGCGCCGCGAGCACGACGAGTCTCGCGCTGAGGCCGACACCGCGTCGGCTGCCGCGAGCGCGACGGCTGCGCAGCTCGAAGCGGCGCGCGTGTCGGATCGTGAGGCGCGCGAGGGTGAATCCGTGGCGCGTGGAGCGCTCGTCCGAGCCGACGACGCATTGACCACCCTGCAGAGCCGCGTGAACGCGCTCGAGCAGCTGGAACGCGATCGTGTGGGGCTCGCGCCCGCCGCCTCCGCGCTCCTGCGTGCCAGGCAGCGATTCGGTGACGGCGCGGTGCTGGGGCCGCTCTCCGATTTCATCGGCGCCGATCAGGGCTCGGCCGCGCTGGTGGAGAAGTTCCTTGGCAACTCGGTCCACGCAGTGCTTGTTCGCGATTCAGCCGCGGCCGACGCGGTTCGGGTCTGGCACGCATCGGTGAATCCGGGGCCACTGCTCTTGCTCCCCGTCGATGCGATGAGTGAGGATGCGGCGGGGACACCGATGCCGGATGCGCTCGCCCATCTGGTAAATGCCTCGGCGCCGGCCCGCGCGTGGGTCCGCAACCTGCTCGGCCATGTCCACGCGATGGACGACGGCCGCGCGTTCGTGGACGCGCGCGGTGCGATGTGGCTGCCGGGGACGGCGGCCGGACCGGGACCGTTGCGACGGCGCGCCGAGCTGGCGGGGCTTCGTGAACAGCTCGTGTCGCTCCGCACGGCGCGCGAGCAGGCGATCCGTACGGCCGACGCGAGGTGAGTCGCGCTCGCCGCCAGCGAGCGCACCGTGCTGGAGGCGACCGAGGCGGCGCGCGCCGCGCAGCAGCGCATGCGCGGCACGGCTGAGCAATACACCGAGCTCGCTCGGCGCGTGGCTCGCGTGGAGAAGGAGTCAGGAGAGGCGTCGGCGCTCGCGGAGCGGCTCTCGTCGCGCGTCTCGGAGCTCGGTGAACGCCTCACCGCGCTCGACGCGGACGCCGCCGCGCTCGGCGAGCAGGCCAGCGGCATCGATGCGGCCATCGCGGACGCGCGCGGGCGTGCGACGACGGCGGAGCAGCACCAGGATGAAGCGCGCGAGCTGCGCACGAAGTGGCAGGTGGCGCGGGCGGAAGCGCGCGCACGGGCGGACATGGCGATGGATCGGCAGCGGCGCCTGACGCAGGAAGCCGCCACCGCTGCGCAGCGCCTGGGACAATTACGTGACGAGCTGCGTGAGCTCTCGCGCTCCGATGCAGTGCTGGCCGATCAGCTGACAACGTGGTCGACGGAGTTGACATCGCGGGAGTCGACGCTCGCCGCGGGCGAGTCGAGTCTCGCGAGCGCGGAGGCGAGCGTCCGCGAGGCGGATGACGCGTTCATCACCGCGGACCATGCACTGAGCGAGCTTCGACGCCGCTCCATCGCGGTGAGCGACGAGCTGCACCACGCCGAACTGCGCTTCACCGAACTCTCCGGTCGCCGCACTGCCATTCGCGAGCGACTCGAGACGGAATGGAAGCGCTCGCTCGACGCGATGCTCGCGGAGATGCCACTGGTCGACATCGACGACGCGTCGCTCCAGGCGGAGGCGTCGGAACTCCGACGCCAACTCGAGCAGCTCGGCCCGGTGAACGCGCTGGCGATCGAGGAGCACGACGAGACGGCGCAGCGCCACGACTTTCTCGTCGTGCAGCGTGCCGATCTCGCCGATGCCAAGGCGTCGCTGCTCCAGGCGATCAAGGAGATCGATGCGACGGCGCGCGACCTGTTTCTCGCCACCTTCGCGCAGGTGCGCGAGAATTTCCGCACGATCTTCATGTCGCTCTTCGGGGGCGGCGAGTGCGACCTCCGTCTCGAGAATTTCGATGCCCCGCTCGACTGCGACATCGAGATCCACGCGTCGCCGCGAGGCAAGAAGACGCAGCGCATCAACCTGCTGTCCAGTGGAGAGCGCGCACTCGTCGCGCTGTCGCTGCTGTTCGGCATCTTTCTCACCAAGCCCAGCCCCTTCTGCCTGCTCGACGAGGTGGATGCGCCGCTCGACGACGCCAACGTGGGTCGATTCGTGCGCATGCTCAACCAGTTCAAGAGTCGCACCCAGTTCATCGTCATCACGCACAACCCGCGCACGACGACCGAGGCCGCCGATGCCGTCCATGGCGTGACGATGCAGGAGCCGGGTGTGTCGTCGCTCGTCAGCGTGCGCATGCGCGGGCCGGCCACGGAAGCCGAGCCGGTGCGGCTCGCGGCCGAGCGTGAACCGGAGCCGGCCGGCGCCACGACGTGACGACGACGACGCGTTCCTGATGCGCCTCACGACACTCGGCACCGGGACCGTCTCGCTCTCTCCCTCACGCGTCTGTGCGGGCCATCTCGTGCAACGCGGCGCGGTGCGCCTGCTCCTCGACTGCGGGAGCGGCGTGGCGCATCGGCTGGTGCAGCAGAACCTGGACTGGGCTGGCATCACGCATGTCGCCTTCTCGCATTTCCACACCGATCACATCAGTGATTTTGCGACCCTCGTGCAGGCGTGGCGATACGGGCAGCTTCCCCCTCGCTCCGCCGAGCTCGTGGTGATCGGTCCGGTGGGTACGGTCGACCTGCTGCGCCGGATGGCGGATCTCCACGGCGACTGGTTGCGACAGCCCGGTTTCCCTATCGCGGTCATCGAGCTCGCGCCGGGCGCGACGCACGATCTCGGCGACGGCATGACGATCGGCTGCACCAAGGTTCCGCACACGGACGAGAGCGTGGCGTATTCCATCAACGCCGGGGGCCGGCGCATCGTGTACACCGGAGACATGGGCTACGACCCGATGTTCGCCGAATGGGCACGAGGTGCGGACGTGCTGCTGTGCGAATGCTCGCTGCCGGAGGAGCTCGCGATCGATTCGCATCTCACGCCGGCGCGCTGTGGTGCGCTCGCCGCGGCGGCGCTCCCGAAGCACCTCGTCCTTACCCACTTTTACACGCCGGTCGAGCGCACGGACATCCGGGGCGCCATCTCCGCGCATTATCCCGGACCGATCTCGCTCGCCGAGGACGGATCCACTTTCGAGATCGAGGAAGGCTGATGCTGGTCGTCATGAATCACGATGCCACGCGCGAACAGATCGCGCGCGTGGTCGAGCTGATCGAGGAGATGGGTTATCAGGCGCGCCCCATGCCGGGCGCACAGCGCACCTCGGTCGGTCTGGTGGGCAACGATGGCCGTGTGGATGGATCGCGGCTCGAAGCGCTGGATGGCGTGGCCGACGTGATCCACGTGTCCAAGCCGTACAAGCAGGTGTCGCGCGAGTGGCGGCCGGAGAACACGCTCGTCACCATCGCACCCGGCGTCGTGTTCGGCGGCGCGCAGATCCCGATCATCGCCGGGCCATGCTCGGTGGAGTCTGCGGAGCAGATCGTGCTCGCGGCGCAACAGGTTCGCGAGGCCGGTGGTGCGGCGCTGCGTGGTGGCGCGTACAAGCCGCGCAGCTCGCCCTACTCGTTTCAGGGACTGGGGCCGAAGGGGCTCGAGCTCCTGGCGCTCGCGCGGAGTGAAACCGGGCTGCCCATCGTCACCGAAGCGCTCGACGACGAAGGCGCGCATCTGGTGGCGGAGGTCGCCGACTGCATCCAGATCGGCGCGCGCAACATGCAGAACTACTCCCTGCTCCGGACGGTCGGCCGGATCGGCAAGCCGGTGCTGCTGAAGCGCGGCATGTCGGCCACGATCACCGACCTGCTGATGAGCGCCGAGTACATTCTTGCGGAAGGCAATTCGCAGGTCATCCTGTGCGAGCGCGGAATACGCAGCTTCGATCCGTCCACGCGCAACCTGTTCGACCTCACGGCGATCCCGCTGGTGCAGAAGCTGTCGCACCTGCCGATGGTCGCGGACCCCAGCCACGGCACCGGCCTGCGCGACAAGGTGCTGCCCATGGGGCGCGCGGCGATCGCGGCGGGAGCGGATGGGCTGCTCGTCGAGATGCACCCGAATCCGGAGCGCGCGTTGTCCGATGGCGGCCAATCGCTTCATCCCGAGCAGTTCGTGCGACTGGTGCGAGAGGCGCGCGCGATCGCGGAGGCGATCGGTCGGTCCATCACACCCGCGCCATCCCCCGCGCGGGAGGGATCGCCGCCGGCTCGCCCGGGTAGACAATGAGGACCGCACGCACCCTCGCACGGAGCACGTCATGATCTGCATTCGTCGACTCGGCATCGCAATCGCGCTCGCGAGCTCGCTCGCCACCCTCGTGGCGGCCCCGCTCCCGGCCCAGGCCCGTGACCATCTCGATCGCGCCGTGACGGCGTGGGCGAAGGTGAAGACGGTGCGCGCGACCTTCGAGCAGTCGATCGTCAATGCGCTCACGGGCAATACGCTCACGGCGACCGGCGTCTACCAGCAACAGCGTCCCGGCAAGCTTGCCGTGACGTTCGACAATCCCGCGACGGATCGCATCGTTGCCGATGGGAAGTACGTGTGGTTGTACCTGCCGTCCAGCGCGCCGGGACAGGTCATCCGCTCGGCACTCGGCAGTGGAGGTACGGGCACGGTGGACCTCACCGCGCAGTTCCTCACCGCGCCCAGAAAGCGCTACACCGTGACCGCCGCCGGCACGCGCGTCGTGAGCGGACGCGCCACGCACGCGTACCTGCTCGTGCCGCGCGCTTCGCGTGACGCCATGTTCACGACGGCCACCGTGTACATCGACGACCGCGACGTGACGGTCCGCCAGTTCGAGGTCACCGACAAGAGCGGCCTGCAGCGCAAGGTACGTCTCACCTCGTTCCGCACGAACGTGCCGGTTGACGCCTCGGCGTTCGTCTTCACGCCGCCCAAGGGGACGCGCGTGGTGGAGCAGTAGGGGCGGGCTGGCGGCAGCGCCTCCGGGGCGATATCCGTTAGTCGCGGCGGCGCCGCTGCGTTCTGCCGTCTTCGTCCCCTGTACACCATGAACGCGCCCGACTCCTACGACGCTCTCGCGGCTTCCATCGAGCGCGTTCTCCGCACCGATATCGCGCCGCCGGGTTCGGCGACGCATCTCGCGGGGTCGATCGATCGCATCATGCGCGACGAGGCAACTGCCGGAGAGCTTCGGCTCGGCTACCTGCGCCTTCTCGTCGCTGCGCCAATCGTCGTCGCCACGGGCGCGATGATGGTCAGCGCCGCATCGAAAGGCGGCCCGAGTGCGACGGGAATTTCCGCGGGTCTGCCTGTGTCGCTTGGCATCGCGTGGCTCGCCGCGTCCACTGCGCTGGTCGTCGCCCTGCGCCGCGGCTGGTATCGTCGGTGGCTGCCGCATGTCGTTCCGATCGTTGACGCGATGGTCATCCTCGCCGGCTTCGTGGCCACTTGGCGGGTCACCGCCGCCACCAACGCGTCGTCGATGGCGCTCGTCGGATATGTCACGGCGCTCTGCGCCTTCCTCAGCTTGTCGGGCGCGCTGCGACTGTCGCGCTGGGCCGCGCGGGCGGGGACGGCGCTCGCGCTCGCGGTCTTCCTGCTCGCGTCTTTCGTGATGCGACTCGACGCGCTCGCCGCCGCTGGCATCGCGCTGACGCTCGTCGCGATTGGTCTGCTTGGTGCGAGCGTCACGGCGCTCATTCGGCGCGTGGTGACTGATGAGGTCGCGCGCGCGACGCTCTCGAGCATGTACAAGGAGGCGGAAGAGACGATCGACGCGCGCGAGCAGGTCCTGAAGATCGTGTCGCACGACCTGCGCAATCCGCTGCACACGATCTCCATGTGCGCGTCGCTGCTGCTGGACGTCCCGATGCAGCCCGGCGACCAGAGCGGCCACCTGAACCGCATCAAGCGCGCGGGTGAGCGCATGAACCGTCTGATCCAGGATTTGCTCGACGTCGCCAAGCTCGAGGCTGGCCGGGTGAGCAT
>JAJAYP010000283.1 GCA_026786185.1 Gemmatimonadaceae bacterium | reverse complement strand
TCCGCAAACTGATCGGCCTTCTTGCCCTGGGCTTGTCCGGCATCGCCTGCCGCTCGGCGACCGAGCCAGCGAGTGGGCCCGGCTCGATCGTGTGGAGCTTCCCCGCGGGATCGGGTACCGCGCCCGCCGTCGCCGACTCGACCGTGTACTTCGGCACCTACGACAACACCGCACTGGCCCTCGACAGCCGCACCGGCACGCTGCGCTGGCGGACGTCGACCGGGGAGACCGGCGGCTCACCCGGCCGCAACGTGCTGCTCGTGGGCCCGTTGCTGATCGTGCCCGACTTCGGCGTGTACGCCTTCGATCGCGCGACGGGGCAGAAGCGCTGGAGCTTTCGGCCGGCGTCGGGCGATTCCCCCGGCCGGTACGCGATCGCCACCGACGGCACGCGCATCTTCCTCGGCTCGGCCGCGGGCTTCGCGTACGCACTCGATGCCGCGACCGGCAGCGTGCTCTGGACCAACGCCTACGCGGTGGACGGGAACAGCACGATGTCGTACCCGATGACGGACCGAGGACAGGTTTACCTCACGCTGCGGCATTTCACCAATCCCTCCACCGGCGGTGTCGTGGCGCTCGACGCGCTCACGGGCGCACTACGCTGGGAGCGCGACTTTCCGTCGACCGCACCGGGGCGCGGGACAGGGAGCTATGGCCGCGTCGGGATCTGGCACGATCTGGTGATCGCCGCCTCAGATGATGGAACCGTGTACGCGCTCAATCGGGCCGACGGCACGATTGCATGGATCTCCCCACGGCCCGCCGACGAGGCGGGATTAAACGATCAGCGACCAATTGTGGTGATCGGCGACATCGCCGTCGTGGGGTCCGACCGCTCGGTGCTGACGGGACTCGATGCGGCCAGCGGACAGCAGCGGTGGCTATTCCGCAATCGATTCGGAAGCGTCAACGACGACATCGGCAGTGACGGGCAGAGCGCGTATGTAACGGACGCCAGCCTCGTACTCACGAAGGTCGACGCAGCAACGGGAACGATGCAGTGGAGCAACCCAACGGGGGCGCCGTCGACGGGTCCTGGGTTCGTAGGGTTCCCCACGGCGGATGCCGAGCGGGTATATGCGCCGGGGTTCTCGAAGGTGTTTGCGCTATTGCGGTGAGCGGTGACACGTCGCGCGCACAGCGCGCGACCAGGACGCGCCGAATGCCGGCCGAGTCGAAGGAGTCGGCGGGGCACATGAGGCATCCTTCCTCCGCTGTCAACAGCGGTCTAGAAGTGGCTCTGTCGGACTTTTGGTGGTCGTGCCCGCTGGTGGTTGGACGAGAGTGCGCGCGGCCGTAGCATCGGACGCGCTCGTGGCCGCCGCGGAGGCGGCCGCCCTCCGCGATGGCTGCGGGCTGCTCGAGGTCACTCGCAACATGCGCCGAGCGGAGGCGCATGTGTTCTATGAGAAGCTCGGGTTCGACCGGAGCAGCTACCGGTTCGTGAAGACGCTGGCGGAATGATGCTGGTCGACGAGCTCGTAGCGGCCATTCTCGAGCAGGTAGTTGAGATCGGCGCGGTGCTTCACGCTCGGCAACCGCCCGCCCTGCCGGCTCGAGTGCTTCGGGCGCTCAGGGTGAAGGGTCGTCTCCGCCGCCCCCTCTTCCTCCGCCATCTTCTCCATCGGTGCGGAGCGCCTCCGCCGATTTGAGTCTCCTCGCGAAGCCGCCCTTGACGCTGCATCTTGGGCGCTGCAGGTGCGGCATGGGTCATGGTCGGGCGCCGCGTGGAGCTCCGGGTTTCCAACTCTTCATACTGGGAGGAAACGGCAATGCTGAACGAGCCCGTCCGCCAGATCATCGTGCTTTTCCGCGGCATCGCTGGAACGGTGCGGTGGAAGGCAGGAGGAATCGTCCGCGGGTCGTGGAGTAAAGCCAGGTTCGATAGGGCGACGGGGACGGTGCCTGACCCAACGCGGGACCGGCCATGATCGCCGAGCGCGCTTGCGCAACCATTCTGGTGCTCTCCCGCGACGATGCATTGGTGCTGACGCAGCTCAGCGCCGTAGCGGACGATCGGACACGGCTCGCCACTCGCGCCGATTGGATCGTCGCTGGTCGAGTTGGCAATGAACCGGCAGAGCCGCCTGATGTCGTGGTGATCGACGCGGTGGCGCTGCCGGACGGGAGGCTTCAGCTACGTCGCGTGCGGCGGCGATGGCGAACCGCGGCCATTCTCGTCGCGAACGCGCTCGACGAGAATGAATGCCAGCAGTACATCGACGAGGGTGCGGATGACGCATGCGTCATCGGATCGCGCATGCTCCGGACACGGCTCCAGGCACTCGCGCGACGGGCCCGCGCGCTCAACGGCGATCTCCGCGTGGCGCTGGGCGACATCGTGATCGATCGCGAGCATCGCCGCACCTGGTGTGCAGGCAGGCCGGTGGAGCTGACTCCGCGCGAGTTCGATCTTCTGCTCGTTCTCTTCGAGCGTGCGCCCGACGCCGTCGAGAGGCACCAGATCGCCGCCGCCTTGTGGGCCGTTGGACGGAACAGGACGGCGAATGCCATGGAGGTCTACATCGGCTATCTCCGGCGCAAGCTGCATCGCAGCACATGCCTGGAGCTGCGGACGCAGCGCAATTATGGATATGCGCTGGCATACCGCGAGACGGCGGACAATTCATGATCGCCAAGGCTGCTGCGATCCCGCGAAGTGATAGACTCCTTGTGCACGTCCATCCCGAAATAGATGATAGAGCGCGCCGCAGGACCCGTAGCAACAGCAGATCGCGATGACATGGGTTGGTCTCCGTGGAATGCGACAGTACGACCGTCGTAGGTGACGCTGGTGGCTCCTTCGCAACGCGCGCGGAACCAACCCACGCGAAGACCGGAGGCCAGCCCAGTCATACTTTCCAGACAGCACCACGCGGATGTGTCGGTATAAGAACGACACACTGCACCGTCCGAATCAACGGAATCTTCCGCGGGGAGGAGAGATGTGTCGCAACATCAAGACGCTCGCCAACTTCGAGCCGCCGGCGACCGAGGACGAAGTTCGGGCCTCGGCGCTCCAATTCGTACGGAAACTGAGCGGAACGACGCGGCCCACGCGCGCGAATGAGGCGGCGTTCGAACACGCCGTAACCGAAGTCGCGGCCGCCGCGCGGCAACTGCTTCACGCGCTCGAGAGCTCGGCAGCGCCGCGGGATCGTGAGGTGGAGCGCCGCAAGGCCCAAGCGCGGGCTCAGCGACGGTACGCCCAGGTTCGCGCACCGGCTGTCTGAACGGGAGAAGGCACACGATGAACATCCTGTTGTGGACCCTGCAGGTGCTCGCCGCGCTCCTGTACGGAGCGTCGGGCGTCATGAAGGTCTTCATGTTCGACAAGGTCAGCGCGGATGTCCCGTCCTTTGGTGCGTTGCCGCGGGAAGCCTGGATGGCCCTGGGCATCCTCGAGCTCGTGTGCGCGGTCGGACTGATCGTCCCCGCCGCCCTTCGTTGGCACCCGCGGCTGACGGTCGTGGCTGCCGCGCTCCTGGCGATCGAGGCCCTCGTGTTCATCGGGGTCCACGTCAAGTACCACGAGATCACGCCGATGATCGCGAGCGGCGTGTTGGGACTGCTCATGGCGTTCATCGCGTACGGCAGAATGATCGTGAAGCCGATCCTCTAAGCGGGCGGAGCTTTTCATGAAACTCGACGTCTATCTCAATTTCGCCGGCAACTGCCAGCAGGCGTTCCGCTTCTATGAGCAGCGTCTCGGCGGCAAGATCACCATGTCGATGACCCATGGCCAAGGGCCGAATGCCGCCACACTCTCAGCTGAGCAGAAGAGCGCGATTCTGCATGCGCGACTGGAACTCGGCAACACCGTCGTCATGGGGGCAGACATTCCCAACAGCGAACCGATGCGCAGCGCCTATCTCACCCTCAGCGTTGATAGCGAGCAGGAAGCGGAGCGCCTGTACGCGCTGCTGGCGGACGGTGGCCAGATATTCATGGAGATGGAGAAGACATTCTTCGCGAACCGCTTCGCGATGCTTCGAGACCGCTTCGGCACCTCCTGGATGCTGCTTCACGAGGTGCCTGCCCCGGGACATGTGTAGGACGGTGCGCGTGTTGCCGCCTCGAAGTCGCGGCGACCGCACGGTGAGCGAGACGCTCGCGGACCAGTTGCCGGCACACACTCCCTCGGGTGTCTCACGATGCGGCAGCGATGTTCAGAGTAGTGACACGAGTCATCGCCGACACAGTGGTAGTCGCGATCGTGTTGTTCGTCGCGGCCGGTACGTTCGCGTGGCAACAAGCGTGGGTCCTCGTCGCCGTGCTGCTCGTCGTCAGGATCGTGAGCGCAATCGCGGTGTTCCGCGTCAATCCCGCGCTACTTCGTGAGCGCGCCACAGTGCTGATCCATCCACGTCAACCCTGGACCGACAGGCTGATCCTGCTCACGTTCATGGCGACGGCGTTCGTGGGCGTGCCCGCTGTCGCGGCGCTCGACGCATTCCATTGGCACATGCTACCGAGTCCACCGCTCGTACTCGCCAGTGTGGGGCTCGGCCTGTTCGCCCTTGGGTGGACGATCATAGCCGTGGCGCTGCGAGCGAACCCATTCGCGGTCACTGTGGTTCGCGTCCAACATGAGCGACAGCATACCGTGGTGGACACCGGCATATATAGCGTGGTTCGGCACCCGATGTACGCCGGAAACCCGTTGGTGAATGTGGGTCTGGGTTTATGGCTGGGATCGTACGCCGCGGTGCTGTTCGCAGCGATTCCGCTCGGGCTCTTGATGGTGAGGATCGGACTCGAGGAGCGTTTTCTGCAGCGCGAACTGCCAGGCTATCGTGAGTACGCAGCGCGCGTGCCGTACCGGCTGCTGCCCGGAATCTGGTAATCAGTGAAAGTGGCGTTAGCGAACAACGCGATTCCGTGCGAGCACAGGCCGCGACGTACCTTGCTCCGTCTAGCCGGAACCCGTATTCTCTAGGCATGGACTTTCGCGGCAGAATCACGATCGAGCCAGGCAAGCGCAGTGGGCAGCCGTGTATCCGCGGCCTCCGCATTACCGTCGCGGACGTACTCGACTATTTGGCGGGCGGAATGAGTGAAGATGATATTCTCACTGATTTTCCCGACCTTGAGCGCGCGGATATCCGGGCGGCCTTGGCTTTCGCGGCGGATCGCGAGCGTCGACTCCGGGGCGACACCGCGGCGTGAGCCGCCCGAGCGGCGCGCCGCCGCACGTGGTCTGGGTGCGCTTGGGCAACTGCCGAACTGCCGAAGTAGAGGCGTTGCTCCGCGGTCGCGTGGCCGATGTACGCGCACTCATCACGGACCCAGACGCGACGCTGCTCATTCTGGCACATCTTCCCTAACGGCAGAGCGAAGCCATGCCCCGCTATTCGCTAACGTTGCGCTGCACTTGGCAAGGGATTCAAGGACTGCTCGCTGCGCTCGCTTTTATCTGACTCCCTTGCAAGTGAGCTTTGGCGTTCACTTGTCTCGGCATGCAGTCCCCCCGAGCGCGGAATATCGTCACTCGTACCTGAGCGCCTCGATTGGATCCAGGCGTGCCGCTCGCCGTGCCGGCACCACGCCGAATGTCAGACCGATCCCCACTGATACAGCAACCGCAATCAGCGTCTGCAGGAGCGGTGCATCCGCCTGCACGTTCATGAGAGACGTCACACCGCGGCCGGCCGCCAGGCCAAGAACCACGCCGAGCAGCCCACCGATGCCCGTCAGTGTCGCGGCCTCGATGAGAAACTGCAGCATAATGTCGCGCCGCGTGGCGCCGAGCGCCTTGCGAATCCCGATCTCGCGCGTGCGCGCCGTCACCGAGACCATCATGATCGCCATCACGCCAATGCCGCCCACCATCAACGCAACCGACGCGAGCACGATCATCACCAGAAAGAAGATGTCCGTGATCGACATGAACACCTTGAGGATCTGGTCCTGGCTGAGCAGATCGAAATTGTTCTGGTCACCGGGTCGCAGCCGGCGCATTTCGCGCAGCGCGACTGTCGCCGCGTCCTCCGCGTCGGCTACGGTGATCCCCGGCTTCGGCTTCACGACAATGAACAACGCATTGGTCTTGTCGATGTTGTAGGCATGCCAGGTGTACTCGAAGGGCAGAATCGCGGCCACCTCCTGGCCCGGCGGCGAGAAGATGTTCGCCGGATCCTGATACAAGCCGATGACCTGGACGGGACGTCCGCCGATCTGCACGGTCTTCTCCAGCGGATTTTCCCGTCCGAAGATCTGCCGCGCGTGCCGCTCCTGCAGCACGGCGACGGGCGCGCCGCTTTTCAGTTCGTTCTTCGTGAACCAGCGGCCCTCGAGCAACTCGCCGCCGATCACCTCCTGATAATGGTCGTCCGCCCCATAGATCAGGGCGGCGCGCGTGCGTGAACTGCCGTAGTTCACCCGCGCCTGAAGCTGCGACCAGATGCCGGCATACGCGATCTGTGGAAGCTGCTGGATGCGCCGCGCTTCCTCCGCGCGCAGATCGGGGCGAATGCGGATGTGCGCCGGCAACTGGTCGGGGTTCACGGGCGTCGTCGAGAGGAACTTGACCACGTAGAACGTCGTCGGTCCGGCCAGGCTGATGGTGGTGAGAATCTGGTCACGGATTCCCTTCACGATCGTCGCCATCGTCATCACCGTGGCCACGCCGATCACGACACCGAGAATGGTGAGCGCCGAGCGCAGTTTGCTCACACGCAGGGCATCGATGGCGATGGCGACGTTCTCGCTGAATTGGTCGAAGGAGATGCGTCGCATCACTCCGCTCGCAGTGCGGCGATGGGGTCGAGCCGCGCGGCACGCCGTGAGGGGTAGACGCCGAAGATCACGCCCACACCCGCGCCAAGAACGAGCGCGAGGATCACCGACCACCAGGAGATCCGCGCCGGCAACGGCGAGACGGCGGCCACGAGTTCGGCGAACGCCCAGCCGGAGAGCACGCCGATCAACCCGCCGAGTACCGACAGAACAATCGCCTCGGCCAGAAACTGCCGCTCGATGTCTCTCGCGCGCGCGCCGACCGCCTTCCGGATACCGATCTCGCGCGTCCGCTCGCTCACCGCCATCAGCATGATGTTCATGATCACGATGCCGCCGACGACGACGCCGATGGCGACCACGGCGGGTATGACGCTGAACAGCACCGCGGTGAGATTTGTCCAGAAGGCGACGAGCGCGTCCGCCGTCTCCACGGAAAAGGTGTCCTCCTGCCCGGGCCGCAGCCGTCGCACCAGACGCATGGCCTCCCGCGCGCGGTCCATTCCCGAGGCGACGTCGATCGCGTCGGTCATCTTCACGGAGATCGACGTCGTGGCTCGGCGTCCATACAACATCTCATACCGTGAGAACGGGACGAGCGCGATGGCATCGAAGGACTGTCCGAGCACTCGGCCCTTTGACGCGAGCACCCCGACCACTTCGAACCGCTCGTGCGCGAGTTGCACTTCCTGTCCGATGGGATCGGCCGCCTCGAACAGCTTTTCCGCCACTTCGCTTCCGATGACGACCACCGCGCGCCGCTGCTGCTCATCGACGTCGATCAACGGTCGTCCGCGATCGAACTTGTAATCCTGCACCTCCTGATACGGCGGGGTGACGCCGCGAATCTGGACATCGCCGACCTCGCGATTCCGCCACTCGATGTTGGACAACGGCGTGGGAAAGCCCGAGGTGAGGGCGATGGCCGAGGCGTCCGGAAGCGCCGCCCGCACCGCCTCGAAGTCCGCACGCGTCAGCACCGGCCGCTTCGACAGTGTCTTCCACATCTCGTCGTCGAAGAATCCCAACTGGATGGGGACGCGACGCACCTGAAAGGCGTTCGTGCCAATGAGCGAGTCGGCGACCTTTTCCTTGACGTAGAAGTTCATCCCCTGGATCACCGCGACCACTGCCACGAGGAACGCGACGGAGACGATGATGCCGAGCAGCGTGAAGAAGCTGCGCAGCTTGTTGGCGCGTATTTCGGCGGCGGCGGTGAGGAGAATGTCGAGGAAGCGCATTCGGCTCAAATAGCGCGGGCCGGCGGCACGGCAGCAAGTGCGCTCCCGGCGCGGCGCGCCCCCGCATGCCGCCACCTCATTGACGGCCTGCCGCTGGCATGGTAGACATGCCATGCCAACTCATTCTCCGGAGATAAACCCGTGCGCCATCGTGATCTGTTCGCCGCTCTACTGCTCCTCGTCACCGCGACGCCAGCCTGGGCGCAGCTCCGCGCGACGAAAAGCCTCACGCTCGAAGGCGCACGCAACATCATGGCCGCCGCCGACGCCGAGGCGAAGAAGAACAACTGGTCAGTGGCAATCGCGATCGTGGATCCGGCCGGCGGACTGGTGCTCTTTCAGAAGGCCGACGGCGCACGCCCCTCCAACGTGGATTTCGCTGTCGGCAAGGCTCGCACCGCCGCGCGTTATCAGCGCCCCACGAAGG
>JAJAYP010000282.1 GCA_026786185.1 Gemmatimonadaceae bacterium | reverse complement strand
CGCCGCGCTGGAAGGCGGCGGTGGGGACGACGGCGGGCCGCCGGACGGCGTGCGCGATCCACTGTTTCGGGAGGCGGCCGAACTGTGCATCCAGAATCAGTCCGGGTCCACGTCGCTGCTGCAGCGACGTCTGGGCATCGGCTACGGGCGCGCGGCGCGAGTGATCGATCAACTCGCGGACGCCGGCGTGCTCGATCCCAAGAGCGGTCCGAAGGGACGTGAGGTGCGGGTGGGGCTCGAGGATCTCGACCGGATCTGCGGCGTGCGGGAATGACGATGCGCTCCACCACCATCATGCGTTGCGCCACGCTCGTGCTGTTCGCCATTGTCGCGCCGTCGCGCGCGGACTCACAGCAGTTGCCGCCCCTCACGCCGCTCGACGCGCCACCGCGCGCGTCGTCGATGGTGCTGCGCGTCGACCCCGGTCCCTCGTCGCTCGCCAACGTGCCCGTCGAGTCGTTGCCGCCATTCGCTCGGCCCAACGGAATGCTGCTCCGCGCCGACACGCTCGTCTACCAGCAGTTCTCGCGTCGGGACACGCTCATCACGCCCCTGGGCCTGCGGACCGTGGCGATCACCGAGACGAGCTTCGCCGGCTCGCCCGCCTGGCTCATCGCGGAGTCCCGCACCGGAACCGCGGTGCAGACAACCGACTCGCTGTATCTCGCGCGCTCCGACCTGTCGCCGTCGCGATGGCTGGCCACGAACGGAAAGTCGCAGCTCGCGTCGTCGTTCAGTCGTGACTCGATGTTCGTCGCGATCCAGACGTATCAGGGCCGGTCGTCCGTCGTGACGCCGCTGCCGGCCGGCGCGCTGCTCACGCCCGGCATGGTGGAACGCATCATCGAACTGCTGCCGCTCGAGATAGGATTCCGCACCGGCGCGACGATCGTGCTGTTCGAGATGGGTGCGCCGAGGGCGGTGCCTGCCGAACTGCGGGTGGACGCCGAGGAGATGGTGATGCTGCCCGATCGCACGGTGAACTGCTGGGTGGTCGTGTTGCGAGGCGGCGCGCTCGAGGAGCGGCTGTGGGTGAGCAGGGACAGTCTGCGGGTGGTGAAGACGGAGCAGGTGACTGGTGCGGGGGTGCTGACGGCGGTGTTGCAGCCCTGATCACGCTCGGAGCGATGATGCCGTGCGGCAGGTCACGGCCGGCCGCGATATCGGCATTATATTCCAACGCAGCGCTCTCGATTCGCTCCGGAACGTCTCGTCGCGCGGAGCTCCTCAAAAACCGATGATGATGCTCCGACCTGGTTCTTACCGCGTCCGTCGTCACGCGCTCCTCGCATTGGTACCGGTACTCATGATGGCCTGCGACAGCGATCCCGCGGTCGTCACCGGGTTCGGTCGCGACCGCCCTCGAGTTGCGTTCACGATAGCTGATACCGTACGAGGGCGAGCACTGACGCTCGATGTGACGGCCACAGGCCCGCGCCCGATAACCGCGCTGAAGTACACGCTCGACGGGAGTGAGTTCACGACCACCGGGAGCTATCCAACAGTCATCGGACTATACACGAAGACGAGTGACTCCACCTGGCGTCTCTACGTCTCGGAATCGTTGACCGGAGGATCACACCGCCTCGTGGTCATCGCGCTCGACAGCCTGACAGGGAGTGACTCGCTCGTGGCCACGTTCCATGCGCGACTCGACACCGTCGTGTTTCGCATGACGGTGCTTCCCGGGCTGGGTGGACAGTACGCTCGCGTGACCGACCTTAATCAATCCGGGGTCGTGGTTGGCGCCGCCACGGACGTGTCGGGCGTGGTGCACGCCGTGACGTGGATCGGCGGCAGGGTGCAGCCCCTTCCGGACGCCGGCTCGAGTGCCGCCTTCGCGCTGAACGATCGCGGCGCGATCGTCGGCACGGCGCAGGACCCGCGAATGACCCGTCGGTGCCTGCGCGGCGTCATCTGGCGGACTGGCGCTGCACCCGAACTGATAGCCTCCTATCCGGCCACCGCCGTGCCGGACACCGGAGTCGCCTGCTCTCATGACTTTCCACTCTTCTACACCTCGCCTGATGCAGGCGCCAGCACGCCGACGAGGATAAACGACAACGGCGACCTGATGACGTTGCGGTACCTCGTTCGTGGCAGCGTCGCCACCCCATTCGCGCCGAGCTGGGACTACCCGCAGCAGTGGGCGCTCAACAATCGTGGCCAAGCAGTCGTGAGCATCGCGCGCAGTCCAGCGTACGACTACAACGCCTCGGCGGTCGGATTCGGCGTGTTGATCGCTACGCCCCGTGTCGCCGTAGGCAGCTACATGGGACCCGGCCGGCTCTATCGTCACGTGGCAGGAATCAACGAGGCGGGCACGGTTGCGGGCACCGAACAGTTTGCGCTGAAACGCGCGTTCCTCTCGGATTCCACGGGGAAGGCCACGGATCTCGGCACGGTTACCGGCGACCTCGAAGCGGTCGCACTCAACAACCCGGGACACGTGCTTCTGACGGGCCATCTCTTTCGCAACGGCCGACTGGCAGTGATCGCACTCAATCAAACGGGATGGTCGCTCGTCAGCGTGACCGACCTCAATGATGCGGGCCAGATCATCGGGTCCGCGCGTGGACCGGACGACGTCTCGCGGCCGGTACTGCTCGACCCGATGCCCTGACGTCTCGGTCTGAGGCGAATGGATGTGATGCGCACGCCGACGATGCCGGACCTCGTCGGCGTCCGTGTATCGTGCCCCCATGTCAGCGGCCACGCAGGCGTTGGGCGAACTGGGGGAGCGGATCGCGGAGCGATGGCTTCGGGCACGGGGCTGGCGGGTGGTGCAGCGTCGCTTCCGAAGCGGCCACCGCGACATCGATCTCGTCGTCGAGCAGGAGGGGGTGGTGGCGTTCGTGGAGGTGAAGGCCCGTCGCGGCGAGCAGTTCGGCGACCCGGTGGAAGCCGTCAACTGGCGGAAGCAGAAGGAGTTAGGTCGATCGGCACGGGTCTGGGTGGCACGCCATGGGCGCCGGGATGATGCCTACCGCTTCGACGTGATCGGCGTCCTCGTCGAGGGCCCGCGGGTGCGGATCCGCCACGTCGCGAACGCGTTCCTGCTGCACCTTTCGGCTTGATTTCGGGTGGCGATCTTCGTATTCTATTCGGGTATCGGGTCACCTGCTTTTCCGGTACGCTTATGTCCGCGTGGCCAGAGGAATCCACGACAAACGAGAGGATGTACTCCACATGGCTGGGTCCACGGTAGCAGAAGACAAGAAGAAAGCGCTGAGCCTCGCGATCGCGCAGATCGAGAAGAGCTGCGGCAAAGGCTCCATCATGCGAATGGACGCGCGCGAAAAGGTTCGCATCGAGGCGGTTCCGACGGGTGCGATCAATCTTGATGCGGCCATCGGCGTCGGCGGGATTCCTCGCGGGCGCGTCACGGAGATCTACGGTCCGGAGTCGAGCGGCAAGACGACGTTGTGCCTCCACGTGGTGGCGAACGCGCAGAAGCTCGGGGGTGTCGCTGCCTTCATCGACGCGGAGCACGCGCTCGACACGGAGTACGCGCGCAAGCTCGGGGTGGACGTCGAGGCGCTGCTCATCTCACAGCCCGACACCGGCGAACAGGCCCTCGAGATCTGCGAGATCCTCGTGCGCTCCGGCGCCGTGGACATCGTGGTCATCGACTCCGTGGCGGCGCTCGTGCCCAAGGCCGAGATCGAAGGCGACATGGGCGAATCGCACATGGGTCTCCAGGCGCGCCTCATGAGCCAGGCGCTCCGCAAGTTGACCGGAGCCATCGCGCGGTCCAAGACGATCGTGATCTTCATCAATCAGCTGCGTGAGAAGATCGGCGTCATGTTCGGCAACCCCGAGACGACGACGGGTGGGAAGGCGCTCAAGTTCTACGCGTCGGTTCGCCTGGATATCCGCCGGATTGGTCCGGTGAAGGACAAGGAGGAGGTCGTGGGTTCCCACGTCCGGGTAAAGGTCGTGAAGAACAAGGTGGCCCCGCCGTTCAAGCAGGCCGAGTTCGACATCATGTACTCGGAGGGGATCAGCCACACCTCGTTGCTGGTCGATATCGGGTCCGAGGCGAACATCATCGAGAAGTCCGGGGCCTGGTACAGCTACAACGGCCAGAAGATCGGCCAGGGCCGCGAGAACGCCAAGATGTACCTCAAGGACAACCCGGCCATGATGGCGGAGATCGAGGAAAAGGTGAAAGTGGTGCTCGGCATCGGCGCCGATCAGGCGGGACTGCCTCCTGAGGCGGACGAGGCGGAGTAGGGCAGGAGCGGCGTCGGCCCCGACCGGGCGCTGGCACCGCAAATGCGAGCAAGGGCTCTCCCGCTGCAAAGCGGGGTAGCAGGACGACAGAGGGGCCGAGGTGTTGGTCTCTGGCAGCGATGGGGCCCGGAATCCCCACCGTGACCAGAGGTCTCATCTCGGCCTCCTCGTTTTTCTCCCACCGGCCTCAGGATCGCAGTTCTCCAGTTCGTACGCACCGTGCCCATCGTTACGGCCATCACTACTCATCCGCGCCATGCCGGCCGCTTCGAGCTCGAAGTGGACGGCGCGGTCGCGGCGACCCTCTCGCTGGATTCGATCGAACGACTACAGTTGGTCGTTGGCGGAAGCGTCGACGGGATGGAAGAGCAGATTGCCATCGAGTCAGCCCGATTCAGAGTCCGTCGGCGAGCGCTCAACATGCTCGCAGCGCGCGCGCGCTCCTCCGTGGAATTGGCGAGATCGCTCGTTCGGAAGGGGGAAGCGCAGGCAGAGGTCGACACGGTGATTCTGCTGCTCCAGGAGCAAGGGCTGCTGGACGATGTCGCATTTGCCGAGTCGTTCACGCGCGCGAAAGTGCTCGGTGCCAGGCACTCCCGGCGACGCGTGCAGCAGGACCTGGCGCGAAAAGGCGTCCCACGCGCGGTGACCGATGCCGCCATCGCCACGGTCTTTCTCGATGAGGCCGTGGATCAGCGTGCGCTGGTCGAGTCGGTCGCCCGCAAGAAGCTTCGCTCGCTCGAGAAACTCGACCCCGCCGCGCGACGTCGTCGGCTGTATGCCTTTCTCGCGCGACGCGGCTACGACGCGGACGACATCCGGCGAGCGATGCAGGCGGTCGGCGACGCACTGAATCTCGCAGTGGAGTCGTAGCGCTCCGGCCCTATATTCCGCAGATGCTCGCCTCCGAGATCCGCCGCCGTTTCCTCGACTACTTCGCGCGCCAGCAGCACATTATCCGACGGAGCGCGTCACTCGTGCCGGCGGACGATCCCACGCTGCTGTTCGTCAACGCGGGCATGGTGCCGTTCAAGAAGGTGTTCCTCGGCATGGACGAGGCGCCGGATGGGAAGCGGCGCGCCACCACCGCGCAGAAGTGCGTGCGCGCGGGCGGAAAGCACAACGATCTCGAGCAGGTGGGACACACCGCGCGGCACCACACCTTCTTCGAGATGCTCGGCAACTTCTCGTTCGGGGACTATTTCAAGCGCGACGCCATCCAATTCGCGTGGGAGCTGGTCACCAGTCCCGCGGAGCTCGCGATCGACCCGTCGCTGCTGCGCGTGACGGTCCATCACAGCGACGATGAAGCGTTCGCCCTCTGGCAGGAGATCGCCGGCTTGCCGGCTGAGCGCATCTATCGACTGGGGGACAAGGACAACTTCTGGCAGATGGCGGACACCGGACCTTGCGGCCCGTGCACCGAGATCTACGTCGACCTCGCGAAGGTCGCGACGGATTTCCGATTTCCCGTTGGCGCGACGGGAGAGTGGACGGATCTGTCCCGCGCGCAGTTCTCGCACGACGCGTTCGTCGAGGGCGCGGAGGCGGGACGGTTCCTGGAGATCTGGAACCTCGTGTTCATGCAATTCGATCGGCAGGCGGACGGCACGCTCGTCCCGCTGCCCAAGCCGTCCGTCGACACGGGTGCGGGGCTGGAACGAATCGCCGCCGTGAAGCAGGGAGTCACGAACAACTTCCATACCGACGCGTTCGCGCCGCTGATCAGGACGGTCGAGGAGACGGTGGGCTTCTCGTACTGGGGTCGCCAGAGCGACGAACCGCGAACGGAAGTGGAGGTCGTCGGCGGATCCTCACCTGCCCGCATCGTCCCGAACGCCGTCGATCCCGCGTCGTTCCGCGTGCTCGCCGATCATGCGCGCGCCGTGGCGTTTCTGCTGGCCGACGGAGTGTTCCCCAGCAACGACGGACGCGGATACGTGCTCCGCCGCATCCTGCGCCGAGCGGTACGGCATGCCTACCTGCTGGGCCGCCGCGAGCCCACGCTGGTGGCGGTCGTGCAGACCGTGATCGACTCGATGGGCGACGCGTATCCCGAGTTGCGGACGCGGGCCGAACATCTCGTCAAGACGACGCGCGTGGAGGAGCAGGCGTTCCTCGCGACGATCGAAGGGGGACTCGCCCGCTTCGACCAGCTCGCGCCGCAGCGCTCCACGCAGGGCAGCACGCGCGTGCGCGGGACGATCAGTGGCGAGGATGTGTTCCGCCTCTACGACACCTTCGGCTTCCCGATCGATCTCACCGAGCTGATGGCGAAGGAGCGCGGGTACACCGTGGACATCGCCGGCTTCGAGGCGGCATTGGGCGAGCAGCGCACGCGGTCGAAGGACGAGCGCAAGTCGCGCAAGCACACGGTGGAAGCGGACACGCTTGGCGATCTCGCCGCGTGGGAGCGTGCGGAGGGCGACGCGGAGTCGCGATTCGTCGGATATGACGCGATCGAGATCGAGACGCAGGTTGCGGCGTTACGCCGACTGGACGGTAATCGCGTCGCCATTCTGCTGCGGGAGTCTCCGTTCTATGCCGAGTCGGGTGGACAGGTTTCCGACTCGGGCGAGATCGTGGGGAGGGGATGGCGAGTCGACGTGGATGGCGTGCGAAAGGTCGAGGGCCGCTCCGCGGCGCTTGGCCGGCTGACAGGCGCCTTCCATTTCGGCGCCGCCACCGCGCGCGTCCCCACCGCTCGGCGCAAGGATACGGAGCGCAACCATACGGCGACGCACCTGCTCCATTCGGCGCTCCGAACCGTGCTCGGCGACGCGGTGCATCAGGCAGGATCGCTCGTCCATCCCGACCGGCTGCGCTTCGACTTCACGCAGCACGGGCCGGTGAAGCCGGAGCAGCTCGCGGAGGTGGAGGGCATCGTCAATCGCGAGGTCTGGCGCGCACAGCCGGTGCGATGGAGCGAGATGCCGTACTCCGAAGCGCGCGTGAAGGGCGCGATGGCGCTGTTCGGCGAGAAGTACGGCGATGTCGTGCGGGTGGTGGACGTTGCCGGCGTATCGATGGAGCTCTGCGGCGGCACGCACGTTCGCAACACGTCGGAGATCGGGCTGTTCGTCATCGTGAACGAGACCGGCGTCGCCAGCGGGGTGCGTCGCATCGAGGCCCTCACTGGCCCCGGCGCATTCGCGATGTTGAAGGAGCGCGAGCGCACGCTGCATCGCGTGGGCGAAGCGCTCAAGTCTCCTGTGGACGCTATCGAGCGGCGGGTGCAGCTGCTACTCGAGGAGCGGCGCGCCCTCGAGAAGCAGCTCGACGAGGCGCGGCGCGGCGGGGGCGATGAACTGGCGGGCCTCATCGCGGCAGCGGCGCCGCTGGGAGCCAACGGCGCGCGGCTGATCATCGGCACCGTGACCGCGCCCGACGTCAAGTCACTTCAGGCGATGGGAGATGCATTGCGCGAGCAGATGGGGAGCGGTGTCGGCCTGCTCGCCACGCATCTCCCGGATGGGAAAGGCGCGATGCTGGCCGTCGTCAGTGACGACTTGCGCCTGCGCGGTATCCGCGCCGACGCGATCGTCCGTGACGTTGCCGCGCTCGCCGGTGGACGGGGCGGCGGGAAGCCGCACATGGCCCAGGCCGGCGTGCCCGACGCCGCGCGCATGGCCGACGCGATGGCCGAAGCGCCGAGGATGGTGCAGGCCATGGTGAGCGCGTCGTGACGGTGAGAGAATGGCTGGACGGACGGACACCGGCCGGACCGGCAGCGCTGCGCGCGCGAATAGACGACGCGCTGGGCTCTGCCGCCGACGGAGAGTCTGCGACGGCGACGAGCGCCTGCCTCGCGGCGGCGCAACGCCTCGTGGAGGAGCTGATGCTGCGCGACTGCACCGCGCGGAAATCCGCGCTCGACCTGCTGGCCGCGGACGCATTGGTAACGTATGCCTTCGAAGCCGCCAGCCAGTCTCCGACGCATCTCGTGCATCGCGCAACGGAGGCCATGATGCGGATGGCTGACCTTGGCGCCTCGTCGGTCGATCAGGTCAAGGGCTAGTGCAGCCGCGACTCCGGTCGTGGTGTGGCCGAACGTCATGATCGACATCCACTCGCATCTCCTCCCTGGCGTCGACGACGGTTCGCGCTCGATCGAGGAGTCGTTGCCCGTCCTGAGACAGTTCGCTGCGGACGGTGTCGAGTGCGTCGTCCTCACGCCTCACCTCGCCGCCTCTCAGGCTCATCGAGCGCCCTACGAGAAGCATGTCACGATCCTGGAAGCGCTGCGCGCCGCCGCGCCACCGCTCCCTGCGCTTCGATTGGGCTGGGAGATCATGCTCGACGAGCCGAAGGTGGATTTGCGCCGGTCGCAGCTCGGTCTTGGCGGGTCACGTGCCATCCTCGTCGAGTTTCCACGCACCAGCGTTCCTGCAGGTGCGTCGAGGGAGCTGTTCAGGTTGCGAAGCGGAGGGAGCGTGCCTGTCCTCGCACATCCTGAACGCTACTGGGGGTGCACGGTCGAAACGGTCGCTGAATGGAGGCGGGCCGGGGCGGTGATCCAGATGGATACCGCCGGCCTGCGAGGCAAGGGAAGGATCGGCAGGATCTCGCGTGCGCTCCTCGAGGCGGGTCTGGTCGACATGTTTGCGAGCGACAACCACGCCGACGATCGTTCGCTGGCGACGGCTCGTTCGTGGCTGCTCGACGTCGCCACGCAGGAGCATGCGGATCTGCTCACGCGCACGAACGCCCGACGGCTGCTGGATGACGAAGAGGTCCTGCCCGTTCCGCCGCTCTCGCTGGGACGAAACGTTCTCGGGCGACTCCTCGAGCTGTTCTCGCGCCCGTAAGGGTCATTTCACGCTACGCTGTCATTACCTCACCCCTGTCGCCCGATGTCATCGCACTTCAGTTCCGCGCTCCGCGAGCTCGCCGCCATCGCCGAACGTGTCGCGACGGAGCTGGAGTCCGAGCTCGACGTCGCGCTCGACATGGTGCAGGCGACGGTGAAGGTAGGCGGAACGCTGTTCTTCTGCGGCAACGGCGGAAGTGCCGCCGATGCGCAGCACATGGCCACGGAATACGTCGTCCGCTACATGCGCAATCGGCGGGCGTATCCAGCGCTGGCGCTCACGACAGATACATCGCTGTTGACGGCGGCGGGCAACGACATCGGATTCGAGAACGTGTTCTCTCGTCAGATCGAGGCGCTCGCGAAGCCGGGCGATCTACTGATCATCCACTCGACGAGCGGGAACTCGCCCAATGTGCTGCGGGCGGCGGAAGCGGCGCGTGAAAAAGGGGTGAAGGTGCTCGCGTTCAGCGCGCGCGATGGCGGTGCCCTCAGGGCGCTCTCCGATCACAGCATCGTCATCCCGACGACACGAACCGACCGGGCGCAGGAACTTCACCTGTGCATCGAACACATCATCTGCGACGTCGTGGAGCGCTCGCTATGATCGATCTCCGTGGACGACGGGCGCTCGTGACGGGCGGTTCTCGCGGTATCGGTGCGGCTACCGCGCGACTGCTCGCGCGCGCCGGCGCGAACGTGATGATTGGCTATCGGTCGCGTCGCGCCGATGCCGAGCGTGTGGTCGCCGAACTTCGGGAGTGGGGCGTGACGGCCGCCGCGCATGGTGGCGATCTGTCCACGCTCGACGGCAGCGAGTCTCTCGTTCGCGAGAGTGTGCGCGTGCTCGGCGGCCTCGACATCTTCGTCGGCAACGCCGGGGTGTGGCCAGCCGACGAGGTCGCCCTGGCCGACATGGCAGAAGAGCGGTGGATGCGCACGATGCGCGAGAACGTGGACTCCATCTTCTACTGCACGCGTGCCGTCGCGCGCGTGATCGCCGATCACGGTCGCATCGTGCTCGTTTCGAGCACGGCCGGACAGCGCGGCGAGGCATTTCATGCCGACTACGGAACGAGCAAGGGCGCCGTCATCGCGCTCACCAAGTCGCTCGCCGTGGAGCTGGGGGGCAGGGACGTCACGGTGAATTCCGTCGCGCCGGGGTGGGTGGACACGGAAATGGTCGCGTCCGCGTTGTCGGGCGAGGTGCGTGCGCGGGTGGACGCCGCGATTCCGCTGGGCCGCATCGCGTCTGCAGAAGACATCGCGGGACCGATCCTCTTCCTCTGTTCACCGCTCGCGCGGCACGTGACGGGCGAGATCCTCAATGTCAACGGCGGGAGCGTGCTCTGCGGATGATCGTGCTCCTCTTCACGGGCGGCACAATCTCCATGCGGTTCGACGCCGACGCTGGTGGCGCCGTGCCGTCGTTGAGTGGGGAGGACATCGTCAAGGCGACGCGCGGACTGACGGATGTCGCGGAGCTCGAGGTCGAGCAGTGGGGGCGTTTCCCCGGCCCGCACATGACGATCGAGCGGATGTGGGCGCTGCGCAACCGGATCGCGGAGCATCTGGCGAGGCCGGAGGTCGCGGGCGTGGTGGTCACCCACGGCACCGACACGCTCGAGGAGTCGGCGTATCTCGTGGCGCGCTCACTTCCGGCCGACAAGCCGGTGGTGTTCACCGGCGCGATGCGACCGGCGAGTGACCTCGGGTGGGACGGTCCATCGAACCTGCTGGACGCGACGCGCGTGGCGGCGAGTCCGCTCTCGCGTGGCAATGGCACACTGGTGTGCATCGGCGAGCGCATCCACAGCGCGCTCGAGGTGGGAAAGACGCACACGGAAGCGCGCGACGCGTTCGAAAGCCCGGGCCTTGGTGCCCTGGGTGAGGTGGATGAAGGATTGGTGATTTTCCATCGCGCCCTGCTGGCGATGGCGTCGCCGATCGTGCCCGCGGAGCCGGCCGGCCCGGTCGATCTCGTGCACGCGTATGCCGGCTCGGACGCACGGCTGCTCGACGCCTCGCGCGACACCGGGGCGCGCGCGGTGGTGCTGGCGGCGATGGGGCGAGGCAACGTGCCGCCGGCGATGGTGGACGGCGTGACGCGATGGGTGGAGAGCGGACGACCCGTCGTCGTGAGTTCGCGGGCGCAGCGCGGGCGAGTGGGCCCGAGCTACGCGTATCCAGGGGGCGGTCGGAAGTTGCTCGATGCCGGGGCGATCTTTGCATTCGGGCGGCGGCCGGGGCAAGCGAGGATCGAGACGATGCTGGCGCTCGG
>JAJAYP010000281.1 GCA_026786185.1 Gemmatimonadaceae bacterium | reverse complement strand
GACTCATCGGCGCCGCCGGCCGACTCCTCGGAAGCGATGCCACGCGGCCGCCCGGGCCCGCGCGCGCGCGCGGGCCCGGGCGGCCGCGTGGCATCGCTTCCGAGGAGTCGGCCGGCGGCGCCGATGAGTCCCAGCCGCACGTAGATACCGAGCGGAACCTGCACGCCGGCCCCGACGTGTACCGCCGCTCGATCACCCAGGATCACATCGCTCCGAAGCTCGGGTGACACGCGCGTGACGAGTCGTTGTGCGGTCGCGTGCCCCGGATATCCCGTGATAGACACGGCAATCGCCAGGCAGAGGATGCGATGCCTCACGCGCGACGGGCGCGCCAGAGCGCGACGGTGTAATCGGCCACCGAGAGCAGCGACGCGACCCCGACGCACGCGATGAGGAGCGGTGCCCACCGCGGAAGGATCAGCACGGCGGCCAGCGTCAGCAGTTGCAGCACTGTGACGATCTTGCCGAGGAATCGCGCCTTGAACTCCACCGGCCGGAGTCGCGGGATGCTGCGCGCGACCACAAATCCCACCGCGGTGGCGATGTCGCGCAGGAGAAGCACGAAATACTCGCTCGTGCTCAGCGCCCCCGTGATCAGGAGCGTCCCCACCGCCGTGAGGACGAAGACGCGGTCCGCGATCGGATCGAGCAGCGCACCCCACCGCGACGTCGCGCGCACACGGCGGGCGACCCATCCGTCCAGAACGGCGGGGGCGGCAGCCACGCCGATCAGCCCCACGCGCGCTTCCGTTGCGCCCGCGGCGACGAAGCCTGCGGCCAGTACCAACCGGGAACACGACAGCAGGTTTGGAATGGTGCCGATCGCCCGGCGCGGTGTCATCACGCCGAATCATAACCGCACCATCACGTGGTCGCACCGTGCACGCCGGCGCACCATCACGCGCTCGCACGGTGCACGCCGCCGCCGCCTTGCCCGCGTATCGCATCCTCCCTACCTTGCCGCACCGCACGCCTTCCTCCAGCCACTCGCTTGATGCCGACCGGTGCCGCCACCCTGCTCAAGAAGGTGCCGTTGTTCAAGGATCTCGATGAGGCCGAGCTGGCCGAGGTGGCCGGCGTGTGTCACGAGGAGACGTTCGTGAGCGGCGCATACATCTTCCGCGAGGGAGAGGCGGGCAACCGTTTATATCTCATCACCGATGGCGAAGTGCGCATCAGCCGCGACGTGCCCGGCAGCGGTGAGGAGGCATTGGCCATCCTGAAGTCCGGCGCGCTGTTCGGGGAAATGGCCGTGTTCGACCGGAGTGAGCGCTCCACGCACGCGATCTCCAACGGCGGCACCACGGCGCTCACCATTTCCCGCGCCGAGTTCGAGATCCTGCTCGACCTGAATCGCGAGCTGGCGTACAAGGTGCTCTGGGCGGTGACGCGACTCCTGTCCGCCCGGTTGCGCAGCACGAATGATTCCCTGCGGTCGTTCCTCGCCATGTCGATGTTCTGACCGGTTCGCTGGCCCGTGGCGAGGTGGACTGGCCCGGTCCTCGCTTCAGGGACTGGCTCACGCATGATCAGCCGCCGCACACTCGCTCGCCGCCCAGATCACGTGTCCTTCGGTAGCACGTCGCCCGCCCCGTGACTGAATTCGAGACCCTCGCGCATGTGAGCGCCGACCTCAGCGGCATCGGCTCCGGACCCCTGCGCGACGCCGCGCTACTGAGTGGCTTGCTCATCGCGGCGGCGGGAGCGGCCGGGCTCAATACCGCCGGCCCCCCCATCGTCCGCACCGCTCCCTCTGGCCGCATCTCCGCCGTGCTTCTCCTCGATCCCTGTCACGTGAGCATTCACTCCCTGCCCGATCGCGGTGTGGCGCTCGTCGACGTGCTCGCGCTCGACGCCGCCCTCGCCACCAAGGCGCTGGAGGTATTCGTCCGTCGGCTCGTCCCCACGGCCGTCACCAGCGACACCAGGATCAGGGGCTGACATGAGTTCGTTCCTCCCGCTCCTGCTCTTTCTCCTCACGGCGCTGATCCTCGCATGGAACATCGTGCTGGCTGGGCGCATCGCGCAGGTCCGCACGCTGCCGCGTGCCTTCGTCACGCTCTCCGCGCTGGCGGGCTTTCTCGTCGTGCCGGCGCTGGTGGTCCATCTCGCCACCACCAGCAGCATCACCGGCCGAGCGCTTCTCTCGGTGGACTGGCTCTGGCCGGTCACGCTCGTCCTGTTTGCGATGCAGGCGTTGTACGCGGCATCGCGTCGGCTGGTCAACCCGTTTCTCGGCTTCTTCTTCGCAGCCTATGGCATCCTGATCGCGGTGGATGCCGTCCTGCGGTTCGTGTCGTCGACGGGTCGGCCGCTACCCTCGTTCGCGCTCATCTTCCTTGCCGCGACGACGGCCACCTTTGCGTTCGTCACGCAGTCGCCGCTCATCATCGGCTCTCCATTCTTCTTCTTCACGCCGATGATCGCGCCGGCGTTCCCCGCTCTGCGAAACTGGGCCGCGACGCTCCGCATCGGCCTCGCGCTCGTGGGCGGCGCATGGGTCGTGATCTTCCTGTCCAGCCTCACCGCAGCGGATCATGCGGTGAACTCGTACGATCCGCACGATCCGGCAGTGGAACGGCTTCAGGAACGTCCGAAGGGTGACTTTCAGGTCGGCCTCAAGATCCTCGAGGATCTCGACGGGCCGCCGGCGACACTGGCCGTGAAGAACGATTTGCACCTCGCCGACACGATGCGCGTCGACGCCGTGAACGTCGTTATCGTGCCGGAGCAGATGGACCGCGCGGCGCTCGATTCGCTCGCCCGCATCATCGATGCGGTGCGCGTGGACAGCACGCTCATCATCATCACGCTTGGCTACCCGAGCAGCATCCTCCCGCTGCCCGGCCGCACGTTCAGCGAGGCGGCGCGCCTGAAGACGATCGATCCCATCGTGCGACGCCTGCGTCCCGATGTGCTCATTCCGGCGCAGGATCCCTTCGGGGCGGGAACACGCGCCGCCGGAGCGCGGCCGGTGGAATACTGGCAGAGCTTCCTCACCCGGGCGTCGGCCATCGCGAAGCGTGTGCGACCGCGCACGAAGATCGGGGTGTCCGCATCGGTGTACGACCGGCGCGACAGTACGCTCTACGCATGGGCCGCGGCACCCGGCTCACCGGTGGACGTCGTGGGCTTCACGCTCTATCCATCGCCCAGCGGCATGCGAACGCTCGACGCGGCGCGCGGTGCGGCCGACCGCTGGATGCAGGCTTCGCGCTCGACGAAGGACCACTGGGTATTCGCCGTCGGCGGCTATCCGGAAGCGCACGGCGAAGTGAGCCAGACACGAGCGGTCTGGGCGGCGCTGGCGTGGGCGACGAGCCGGCCCGTCATCAAGGGGCTGATCGTGAGCGAGGCGGGTGACTATGGCGTCGTGCGCGGTCTCCGCGCGGCGGACGGCCATCTTCGCGGCGTCACCTTCAAGGTGATGGACGCGATGCGCGCGCTGCGCGAGTCCGCCGCGCCCGATTCCACTCTGCCCGAGCTCACGACCCAGAAGCGGATCGGAAGCTGATCGGGTAACTACAGACCCGGACGATCGCTGGACGATGCGGCAGAGTTCCTGCCCGTCGCACCGTGACGCAGACCGGATCTACACTGCCCTGCCCGTCCCGCGGATGATGCCTTCCACCCGCCGCGTCTCGTCGAAATACCTTCGCGCAATGCGCTGCATCTCCCGGCCGGTCACTCCGCGCACGCGCGCGTCGAACTCCTCGAGCTCCGCAAGACGGCCGAAAGTCCACGCGTCCACGATGTCGCCGAGCACGGCGCCGCCGCTCTGCTGCCGAATGGCATGCACGCCGATGGCGTATGTCTGGGCCTGTTCCAGTTCCTTGGCCGTGACGGGTTCGTCGCGCAGCTTCGCGAACTCCGCAAGCAGGCCACGACGCGCCACGTCCTCCTTCTCCGGCCCCGTCGCGATGTAGGCCACGAACGCACCGGCGAGCGCGCGTTCGCTCGAGAAGGCGTGTACGGTATAGCCCAGCGACTGGCGGTCCCGCAGCTCGTCGAAGAAGCGCCCACCCAGTCCGCTTGCCACGCCGGCGATCATCGCCGTCGCGAACCGTGCGTCGTCCGTCCGTGACGGACCGGAAAACATCATTGCCAGCGCGGTCTGCGCCTTCTCCCGTTCCTCGACGCGCTGCACCGTGGCCGCCGGCCAGACCGGCGGCGCAAGCGCCGGAAGTACGCCGCCACGCAACGCGCCGAAGGACATCGCGACGAGCGCCGCCAGCTCGGCCGGATCGGCGTCACCGACGATCGCGATGACGGCCGGGGCGTGCAGCAGGTGACTACGGTGCCACTCGCGCACCTGTTCCACCGCGATCCGGGGGAGCGTCGTCTCGTCGCCTGTCGCCGGCACCCCGTACGGATGCCCGGCGAACGCCGCGCCGGTCGCGAGTCGCACCGGGTAGCGGTACATGTCGTCGCGCATGGCGACGAGATCGGCGAGCGCGAGCGAGCGCTCGGTCTCGAACGCATCCACGGGAATCGTCGCGTGCTGGGCGACATCGGCGAGCAGCGCGACCGCTGACGCCGCATGCCGCCGTGGCACACTCACCGACCAGCCGAAGCTCTCACTGCCGGCCGAACCGCCCACGCTGCCACCGAGCATCTCGGCTTCTTCCGCGATCTGCACCGCCGTCCGATGCGTCGTGCCCTTGATGGCGGTGCGAACGAGCAGCGAGGTGAGCCCCGCCCGGTCCGTGGGCTCCTCACGTGCGCCCCCGAGCGCGAACACGCCGGCGTGGACGAGCGCCCCCGGCTTGCGCCGCACGAGAATCGGAACGCCTGCCTCCGTCTCGTACACGCTGACGCCAGCCTCGGTGCGCACCGCCTGGCGGCGAACGTGTACGGCGGGCGCCGGACTCGGCGCCATCGATGCCGGCTGTGCCGCGGCTGGCGGTGCGGCATCGAGCAACGCACGCATCGCCGCCGCGTCTCGCGCGAGCTCGGGCGTGCGTTCGGGTCGATACACCACCACGCTCGCCTGATCGGGGTCGAGCCAGCGACGCGCCAACGCAGTGAGCTCATCGGCCGTGACGGACAGGGCCCGCTCGAGGTACGCCTCACTGCGACGCCAGTCGCCCAGCGCCTCCCACTCGGCGAGATAGTTGGCCTGCCCTTCCATGTCCTCCAGCCGACGCACCCAGTGCGACTCGTAGAGCCGCTGCGCGCGCGATACCTCGGCGTCCGTCACGCCGTGCTCGCGAACGGCGCGCAGTTGCGCCCAGATGGCGCGTGCCGCGTCGGCTGCCCGCTCCGCCGGCGTTTCGGCGTGGATGACGAACACGCCGAGCGTGGTGGGCGTGTAGTCGTACGCGGACACCGACGAGGCGAGCTGCCGTTCCCGCACCGCGCGATACAGGCGCGAGGCGCGTCCCCCGGCGAGCACCGTCGCGAGAATGTCGAGCGCCGGGGTGTCGGCGTCGAGCGTGCCGGGCGTTCGCCAACCGAATGCCACCTGCGCCTGCCCGATGTCACCCGTCCATTCCCGCGCACGGAAGCCGGGCGCACGGGTCTCGACGGCTCCGGAGATGTGCAGCGGCTCGCCGGCGGCGAGGGCGCCGTAGCGCGCCTCCACCTCGCGCATCACGTCGGCGAGGTGCACGTCACCCACGATGGAGAGTACGGTGTTGCCGGGATGGTAGAAGTTGCGGTAGAAGCGCACCATGGCATCACGCGAGAGCGCACGCAGGCCCGGCTCTCGACCGATGCGCCAGCGACGGATGCGATGCCGGTCGTGCAGCAGCTCGTAGAGCGTCTCCGTCGCGAGCGCGCCAGGATTGTCCGCCTTCCGTTTCGCCTCCTGGATGATCACTTCCAGCTCGCGCGCCAGCTCGCCGGCGTCGATGGTCGAATTCGCGTAGGCGTCGAACTGCACGTCGAGCCCCTGCGTGAATCCCGTCGCCGGCAGCACGGCGTAGTAGCTCGTGTGGTCGTAGATCGTGGCCGCGTTCAGGTAGCCACCTGCCGCCTTGGTCTGCCGGGCAATCTCACCGACGGCGCGCGTCGGCGTGCCCTTGAAGAACATGTGCTCGAGCACGTGCGCGATGCCCACCACGTCGTCGGTCTCGTCGAAGTAGCCGGCGCGCACGTACGTCACGATCGCGACCACCGGCGCCGAGCGATCCTCGCGGACCAGCACGGTGAGGCCGTTGGAAAGGACGGTGCGGTGGACGGTAGCGGGGTCGAGCGCAGCGGCGAGGTCTGACGTCGTCATCGAATGGTCGGGAGTGATGATTGGGTAGCGCAGGCGTGGAGTCGGTATGGCGCTTCTGTGCCGGCCGTGCCCGCTCCTCAGACGATGGCGAGGCGTCGGACACGCAGCACCACCAGGCCGATCACGAAGCTCGCGGCGCCGTACGCCGCGAACCACGCGAGCAGCGACCATGGAAGTGTCGTGCCCTTCGACACGGCGCTGAACACTTCGCCCGTGCGATGAATGGGCGGAAAGAGGTACAGCAGCCCAGCGAGCGCCGAGCGCGTTTCGCCGAAGGAGCTCCACAGGTAGTTCGACGCCACCGTGACGGCGACGAGTGACAGCCAGTCCCACCGCGCCGCCGCCGAGAGCGCGAACGCGATGCCCGCATAGCAGAGGTAGACGAGAGCGACTGCGGCGTACAGGCGAGTGGTGAGGACCGGTCCGACGAGTGCCTGATACACCAGCCCGAGTATCGTGATCGTGCCGAGGAATCCCGCCCAGTGCAGCGCGAATGCCTGACCGTAGTAGCGCTCGGGGGCAAGCGGCTTGGAGAACAGGAAGCGGTAGTAGCCCAGCTTGCGATCATTCGCCACGATGCCGTTCATGGCGAACAACGCTCCGAGGAACACAAGAGTGCCGAGCAGCAGTTCGAGCGCTGTGCTGGTGAGCTCGGTCACCATGGACGCACGAACCGTCTCGTAGCCGCCCATCTGCGCGAGCGCGGTGGGCGACAGCCGCTCGAGGCGCATCTTCATCGCCCCCATCATCGGCCCGCTCACCATGTAACCGAACAGCGCGCCGACCACCATGGTGGGCGCGCCACGATCCATCAGGTAGTCGCGAAGCTGCCAGAGCGCGTAGCCACCGAGTCGCGCCGTGGTGCGCGCCGACGGCTCGGTGCGAGCGACCTGCGGCGGCGTGGACATGGTGCGGCTCATCTGGACTCCTCCCTGCCGGCAGACACCTGAACTCCGACGGCCTCCCGGAATTGCTGCTCGAGCGGGGAATGCACCGGGTACACGGCACGCACCAGCGCACCGCTTTGCATCAGTCGCACGAGCCCCGCGTTGATGTCCGCCAGCGAGAGCGCACGGACCTCGAATTCCCCACTCGCCACTTCCCGCGCGCCGGGAAAGACGTCGCCGACGCGCGTGTCGCTGGACGCGACGACGATGCGATAGGGAGCCCCCTCGGTCACGGTGCGCTCGTTCGCCCGCACGTCGACGACCCGTTGCAGCCGGCCCCGATCGATGATGGCGACGCGATCCGCCAGGCGCGCCAGCTCGTCGAGATTGTGCGATGCGATGAGTATGACACGATCGGGGCGGCGCAGCTGATCGACGACGTCGCGGAACCGCTGCGTCCACACGGGGTCGAGACCGTGCGTCGGCTCGTCGAGCACGATCACGCGCTCCTCGCCGAGCAATGCCTGCGCGAGGCCGAGCCGCTGGAGGTTCCCCTTGGAGAGCTGACGCACGCGCTTGGATCGATGCTCCTCAAGACCGAGCGTCTCGAGCATGGATTCGACGCGCGCGTGCACCTCGTGCGATGGAAGTCCGGCGAGAATCGCGTACCGCCGCAACGCGCTCGTCACGCGCCAGGCCGGCGGAATGTTCACCAATTCCGAGAGGTAGCTCACGCCGTGCCGTTCGACGTACCGTCGCGGCGCGAGTCCATCGATCTGCAGCATGCCGGTGCTGGGACCGAGAAACCCGAGCAGGAGCGAGATGAGTGTGCTCTTTCCCGCGCCGTTGGGCCCCGCCAGCCCGAACACTTCCCCCGGCGCGATCTCGAGCGAGAAGTCCTCGAGGGCGCGAACCTCCCGACCTTGCCAGCTACGATAGCGTTTCCCAACCTGGTCGAACACGATCATGCGGAGCTCACGAGAAGTGCGACGAGGGGCTGCTCCCCGTGCGTGGGAGCCAACCCCTCGATCAGGACGCCGACCGATGCCAGCGGTGGTGTTACGGCGAGAGCGGTGCGGGCTGGTAGCCGGGCGGATACTGCTGCGCCGCCTGCGGCATCATCCCCGGTGTACCGGGCGCGGCACCTGGCGCGGGCACACAGCCGGTCCACGAACCGCTGCCCGCTCGCTGGATGAACTTCACGCCCTCTGCGACGCGACCCAGGCGGATGAGCGAGCAGCCGAGATAGCCTTGCGAGAGCGCGTCTTTCGCGTCCACGCCGAGCGCACGGAGGTAGAACCGTCGCGCGGAATCGTAGTTCTGTTGCGCGAACGACACGGACGCCAGCTCGCGCAGGGCGATCGCGTTCGACGGTCCGAGCGACACTGCTTTCACCGCTTCCTCCTGCGCCGTCTGCAGGCGCCCCGCCTCCCTCGCCATCCGCGCGAGATAGACGTGCGGCATGGGATCGTCGGGCGTATCTCGCGTGGCCTTGATGAATGCACCGGCCGCGGCCTCGCGCCGGCCTTCGCCGTACGCCCGCACGCCCTCGTCGTACGCACCACGTCCACCGCGACTGGCCAACGCGAACCACGCGATGCCGCCGACGAGCACCAGCGCGAGCGCGCCGAGCAGAGGAATGAGCCACCCGGGCCGCCCGCCGCCGGAGATCGGCACGGCGGTGGCCGTCGCGCGGGGCACGGACGCCGCGCGTTCCTGCACCGTGTCCATGGGCACCGTCGCCGATCGGGCGGCGGATGCTGCCAGGGTCGCGCCACCCGCCGATGCGACCGCCGCGCCCCCCGGCGCGAAGGTGCTCACCGGGGCCGCGCTCATCAGTCCCGATTCGAGCTTCAGGAAGGCGTCGCGCGCGGCATTGATGTCGGATTCCGTCGGTTGATAATCGGTGCGCGACGCGCGCTCACGCGACGCATGGAACTCCGCGAGCGCGTTCGCCTGTTCGAGCGACAGGAAATGTCGCTGCCGAAGCTCCCGGATGAGCATCTGGCCCGAGAGCGCCGACCCGCCGATCAGTGAGCGCAAACCGGTCTCGACGGCGGTCCATGATTCGATCAGGTCGGCCGCGAGATCCTCGCCGCTACGCGACGCGTCGAGCCGCGCGACCAACGGCCGTGCCGAGTGCATGGCCTCGAGCGCGGCACGCTGTGCACTCGTGCTCATCGCACGAGGCGCAGAATTCCAGCGTCTGCGCTGGCGCGGACGAACGACTCGGCATCGTGGTGCGGCACGCGGACCCCCCTTTCCCGGAATGCGCGCTTGGACACGCGCGCCATGAACTCGTTCGTCGTTCGATCCTGCAACCCCTCGATGTCGGAATCGCGCAGCGAGCGCACGATCTCGTCCCACGATCCGGTGACCTGCTGGCCGTCCGTCGTCAGCACGACGTGTTCGCCCGCCGAGGCGTCGAGCGCCCGGGGAACGTCACAGGCCAGCTTGCTGAGCAGATCGCCGAACAACTCGAGTTGTCCCCGTGCGACCTCGGCATCGCCGGATTCGCTCGACATTGACCCGTCGACCTCGAGGAACAGCTCATCGATGTCGTCCATCTCCCCGCCGAGTTCCGTCAGCCGGTCTTCCCACGGCTTGAGCTCGGGCGCATGCTCCGCCAGCTTCCGCGCCGCCCGCATCAACTCGATGAAACGCCAGATGCCGAGTTCGTCCCAGTGGTCTTCCGGCGTCGTCCGCTCGAAATGATGGAGCGACCCGTCATAGTCGCCTCGATCGTACAGGATGTTCGCGAGATAGATACGCGCCTCCGTGTGATCGTTGTCCGCCTGGAGCGAACGACGGAGCGACGCGACCGCGGGGTCGTCGTCCCCCATTCGATGCTGCGCGTAGCCCACGCAGGCGATCGCCTCCGCACTCTCCGGGGCCTGCTGCACCGCCACCGCGAAGAACTCCAGCGACGTCGCGAACAGCTCGCGGCGATCGCGTGACGACGCTTCGCGAAAGAGCGCGCGACCGATCTGCAGCATGAGGTCGAGATCGTCGGCATATCCGAGCTCGAGCGTGCGCCGAAAGCATCGCACGCCCGCATCCTCGAGCCCGAACTTGAGCAGCGTCTCACCCAGTCCCGCCAGGGCGTCTTCGTGCTCCGGCTCCAGGACGAGCGCTTCCTCGAAGCTGCGCCGCGCCCACGCGAACTCCTCCCGCGCCAGGCGTGCGTATCCCACACCGATGTGCAGCTCCACCGAATTCGGGTAGAGCGTCAACCCTTCGCGCAGCACGGCGAGGGCATCGTCGTACTGACCTTCGTTGTACAGCTGATGGGCACGCTCGTCGTACTCTTCGGAGCTCAGGAACGGAGTGGCCATGTGTACCGAAGCCTCCAGCTCGAGAGGGTTGGTCTATTGTACCATTCGGGACGTGACAAGTTCAACGGCTTGACAGCGATTCGTGCAGACGACGAGACGTACGTTCGCCATTCGCCTCATGGTGATGCCTTCGAGCGCATGATCGCGACGGCGACGGCACCCGCCAGCATCGCGTTCTCCTCCAGTAACCCGAGATTCGCCAATAACGATCGCCCACCCGTCGCCCGTTCCACCGCAGCGAGCAGATGCGGTGTCACGGCGGCACCTCGCACTCCGCGCCGCCGAGCGTCGTGGAGCGCATCCGCCACCGCCTCGTCCACCAAGTCCGGCGGTAGCGCGACGTCCGCAGGGGGTGCCTGCACGACGAGTGTGGCCTGCGGGCGTTTCAGAGCGCGTGAGGCGAGATGGATGGCCGCGATGTCGTCGGCCGTGTCCGCACGGGCGTTCAGGCGCAGTCCGGTGGTCCGGGTGAAGAAGCCCGGCAGCTCGTCGGTGCGGTAGCCCACGACCGTCACGCCCAGGGTTTCCAGGCGCTCGAGCGTGGCGGGGAGATCGAGGATGGACTTGGCCCCGGCGCAGACCACCACCATGGGGGTGCGGGCCAGCTCCGCCAGGTCGCCCGACTCGTCGTACGGGGCATCTCGATGAACGCCGCCGATCCCGCCGGTGGAGAACACCTGGATGCCCAACTCGGCAGCAATGCACAACGATGCCGACACCGTCGTGGCACCGAACGCTCCCTGCGCGCAGGCCACCGCCAGGTCGCGG
Source organism: Gemmatimonadaceae bacterium (assembly GCA_026786185.1). GTDB lineage: Bacteria > Gemmatimonadota > Gemmatimonadetes > Gemmatimonadales > Gemmatimonadaceae > AG11. The sequence continues at coordinate 4,037 of JAJAYP010000281.1, read as the reverse complement.
GCTGCCACCTTGACGATGCCATCGCGAAGCAGAAAGCGCTCGAGCTCGGCGGGCTCCAGGCCGAGCGTGCATCGGCCCGCCACGACGGCGGTGATGGCCGCACATGCGCCCGACCGCTCCACTGCGCGGACCATGCGCTCGGCCGCCTCGCCATTGGCGGGACTCGGGAGGCCCTGGGCCAGCACCGAACTTTCCAGGGCGACGACCGGACGCCCGATCGCGCGGGCACCATCGACGACCGTAGATAGACGAAACGCGGACCTGGCTCTCACAGCTAGCCGTCCGCGCTTCGGCGCGTTGCGTAGCGGTCCCCACCGCTACGAACACTCACGGGCCCCTCCCTGCCTGCCGTTGCACCCGCGTGCCCCGTGTACAGCATGGCGCGTGCCGAAACACGCGCGACAGTCTGCACGTCACTCGCGCCGATCGGCGCCGCCTTCGTCATCGCGCCGCCGGCACGGGCGGTCGTCGTGGCCATGCGCCGGCGATCGCTTCGCCCATGCGCGCCATCATCACCTGCGCCTCGTTGTCGATGAGGTAACGCTGGTCGACGTTCTCCTTCGTGAGCACGCACGCCACGACGCGCGACTGCAGCGGAAAAAGCGCGCATTCGGTGCGCACCTGATCGGTATCCCCCGTCTTGTGCGGTACGTCGAGCCCTGCGATGTGGCGCTGCAGCTTCGTGTAATCCTCGTTGTGCGCCAGCATGTCGAGCATCGCGCTATCCGCGGCGGCACCCACCGCCTTGCCCTCGGACAGCAGCGCGAACAGGCGCGCCATCTCGTTCGGCGTCGTCACCCCCAGCCCGTACTTCACCGAGCTGTCCATGGCGACACTCGAGTTCCTGAGAAAGGACTTGGAGTGGACCTTGGTGTGCGACAGGCCGAGCGCCTCCATCTTGTCCCACACGCGACGAATGATGATGCGGTCGAGGAGCAGGTTCGTGGCGGTATTGTCGCTGATCGTCGTCATCAGCCACGCCGCATCGCGCACCGAGATCGTCGCGTTGTCGTGAAGGAACTGGAGCTGGCCGGCCCCGGGCACCTTGTCGATCCTGAGCACGGTGAGGGGATCGTCGAGCGACAGCCGCTTCTGCTCCACGAGATCGAACACCGTCACCAGGATGGCGACCTTGATCAGGCTCGCGGTCGGAAAGGTCTCGTCACCGCGCCGCTCGAGGCGCTCCCCCGTGTCGAGGTCGTGCACGGTGTACCCCACCACGCCGCGATGCCGTGTGGCGAGTGAATCGAGCGTCCGCCGAAGGAGGCCGGTGTCGGCGCGGGTGAGGCTCGCCGCAGCCGTGGCTGGCGTGCCTCCCTGCCCGGTTGCGCAGGCTGGCGCGCCGAGCGACGCGAGCGCGAGCACCACGAGCGGTCGCCCCCTCATCGCGCCTCGTGCGGTTCGGCGTCCGCCAGATCATCCGCCCGCACGGTGTCCAGCAGTTCGCGTTCCGTCGACGTCGGATCGTACACCGCGACGACCTTGATGACCTCGCCCGCATAGGCGTCGAACGTCTTCGCCGTGCCGCGCACGATCCGGATCTCGTGGCCGTCCTCGAACCGCAACAGCACGACGGGATGCTCGCGATTGATGTAGGCCTTTCGGAGTTTCGCTGGAGAGGGGGGCATAAGGGGGGAAGAGGGTGAACCTGAACGACTAGCGGTGAACCGTGAACCGTGAACCGTGAACCGTGAACCGTGAACCGTGAACCGTGAACCGTGAACCGTGAACCGTGAACCGTTACGGCGTCAATTGGTGCGTGCCTCCGCCCTCAGGTCTGCTGCGTCAAGTCACGACCGGTTTCTCGCCAGTGTACTGCTTCCACGCATCGGTCGCGAGGATCTCGTCGATCGATTCCACCGCGGTCTCGAGCTCGTCGTCGCTCGTGTAGAAATGCGGCGCCACGCGAATGCCGGCACCCGGCCGGTAATCCACGATGATCTCGCGCGCCAGCAGTGCCTGGGCGACCTCGCGCGCATGCGGCACGTCGAACGCCACTGTTCCCCCTCGGCGCTCGGGCTGTCGCGCGACCGTGAGCGGAAAACCACGGGCGTCGGCAAGCTCGATCAGTCGACCCGTCTGCCGGAGGCTCTTGGCGCGTACCGCATCCATGCCGGCGTCGCGCAGGAGCTTCGCGCCCTCCGTCGCGGCGAACAGTGCGGGAATGGCCGGCGTGCCGCCGAGCCAGCGCCACGCACCATCGGCGTACTGCATCTCGTGCTCGAAGGCGAATGGGTGACGATGTGCCTGCCACCCGGTGAGCGCGGGCGCCACGGCGGCGCTCACCGACGGACGTACCCACAGAAAGCAGCCGCCGGGACCGCCGCACAGCCACTTGAGCACACCGCCACTGAGGAAGTCCGCGTCCAGTGCCCGCACGTCCACGGGTATCACGCCCACGGAGTGATAGGCGTCGAGCGAGACCAGTGCACCCATCGCATGCGCGTGCGCCGCGACCCTCGCGACATCCATCACGTACGCCGACCGGAACAGCACGTGCGAGATCGCCACCAGCCGTGTGCGTTCGTCGATCGCCGCGATCAGTCGATCCTCATCCACCCGTACGCCGTCCTCGCTCGGCACCACGACGACGCGCGCACCCAGCCTCGTCGCCAGTTCGTCGTACACGTACCGCACGGACGGGAAGTCGAGCTCCGTCATGACGATCGTGTCGCGTCCGTCGCCGTATGAGAGGGCTGAGAACACCTCGGCCTGCGCGATCGAGACGTTGGGCACCATGGCGACCGTGCCCGCGTCCGCACCGATGAGGGGGGCGATCTCATCGCCCACGCTCACTGGCATGCTCCACCATCCGTCCGCCCAGGCTCGCACACCTCGCGTTGCCCACGACGCCGTGTACTCCGCCAGGCGATCCGGAACGGTGCGCGGCATGGCCCCGAGTGAGTTGCTCACCAGGTACGTCGAGGTGTCGAGAATCGGAAAATGCGCGCGAAATCGCAGCAGCGGATCGCTCATGTCCGTGCTCGTGCGCGCCCGCGCCGCGCAGGAACGGTGATGGCGAAGACGAGCGCGGCGACCACCAGGATGATCGCGGCCGCGAGCCACTCGTTCAGTGTCAGGCTCCAGAGCAGCCAGCCGATCACCGCCATCGCAAGCCAGGGTGCAAGGCGGGCGCCGGGAACGCGGAATGGAATGCCACCTCCTGTCACGCCCCGTCGCTGCAACTCCATGGCGGCCAGGCAGCACGCGCCGTACACGAGCAGGATCGTCACGTTGGCGGCGACCGCAAGCCGCTCGAAATTTCCGAACAGTGCGAGCGTGACGACGATGACGGTCTGCACCCCGATCGCGACGTGCGGCGTGCGCCACGTGGGATGCACCGCTGCCAGCGCGGCGGGCAGGAACCCGTCGCGTCCGAAGGCGAACAGCATGCGCGGCACGGCGAGCGTCATGCCGCTCACGTATCCGAACATCGAGACGACGGACCCGACGAGGATGAGCGTGCGACCCCTGGGGCCCATGGCCACGGCGGCGGCACTCGCCAGTGGCGTCGGATCACCGCCGAGCGCTGCACCGAGCAACCCCTGCGCGACGACTTGCACGGTGACGTACAGCAGCGCGACCACGCCCATGGCGAGAAAGATCGCACGAGGAACTGTTCGTTCCGGCTCCCGGACCTCGCCGCTGGGAACGAGCGCACTCTCCACGCCCAGAAAGGCGAACAGCAGGAGCAGCGACGCCCGCGCCACCGCGCCCGACGACGGCGCAACGGGCCAGCGCAGGTTCTCCGCGCGCATCGTGAAGAGTCCGACGACGATCAACAGCAGCAGCGGAAGGAGCTTGGCCACGGTCGCGGCCGTATTGAAGCGCGTCACGCCGCGCACGCCTCGGGCATTCGCCGCTGCCAGCGCGACGAGCGCCACGACGAGTGCTGCCCGCTTGCCAGCCACGCCGAGCGCCGGCACCAGTGCCAGCAGCGAGTCGGCGAAGAAGGTGGAGACGGCTGAAAGCGCGAGGGTGATGCCCACCCACAGCAGCGCACCGCTGAGAAATCCGACGAGAGGTCCGAACGCCGT
>JAJAYP010000280.1 GCA_026786185.1 Gemmatimonadaceae bacterium | reverse complement strand
GGTACAGGCCATCTACGTACCGGCGGACGACATCACCGATCCGGCGCCGGCCACGGCCTTTGCGCACCTGGACGCTACGGTCGTGCTCGACCGCTCCATTACGGAGCTCGGCATCTATCCGGCCGTGAGTCCGCTCACGTCCACGAGTCGCATCCTCGATGCGCAGTACATCGGCGAGCGACACTACAAGACGGCGACGGACGTGCAGAAGATTCTGCAGCGCTACAAGGAGCTGCAGGACATCATCGCCATCCTCGGCATGGATGAGCTGTCGGAGGAGGACAAGCGGGTGGTCGGCCGGGCGCGTCGACTGCAGCGGTTCATGTCGCAGCCGTTCTCGGTCGCGGAACAGTTCACCGGCATCCCGGGCAAGTACGTCAAGCTCGAGGAGACGATCAGCAGCTTTGAGCGGGTGGTGGCGGGCGAATTCGACCAGCTGCCGGAGCAGGCGTTCTTCATGGCGGGCGGGATCGACGACGTCGTCGAGAACGCCAAGAAGATGAAGGGCTGACCGTGCTCACCGTCTCGGTCATCTCACCGGAAGCGGTCCTGTTCGAGGGAACGACGGAGTCGGTCGTCGCGCCCGCCTTCGATGGGCAGGTCGGCATCCTGACCGGCCACGCGCCGATGGTCACGCTCCTGGGCAAGGGTGAGCTACGGCTCGGGGCAGAAGGCTCGGGACCGCGGTTCACCGTGGAGGGGGGATTTCTCCAGGTGGTGGACGACACGGTGCGAGTGGTCACGGAGCACGCGTCGGCGATCTGAGGCCGGGGGACAGGAGGATGGACAAGGGGGCGGTGGAGCAAGATGCTCCGCTGCCCCTTCTCTTGGCCGCATCGATCACTGTGACGGTTCCGCGGACGCTAGGGTCGACTGGGTGCCGGCAGACCGCGCGTGCCGAAGATTCGCGTATTGTTGACACCCGTTCGAAGGGGCCGTAAGCTTGCGGCTCTGGTACGGTCAGGCTGCACGCCTGTCATCTGTAGTAGTCGAGCGATCGGCTCCCCCCGGGCGTTCCCTCCGCTCGTCGCCACGCTCGCGTTCCTCTCCAGGAGGCATCCTCGCAATGAAGCATTCCGCACAACTCGTCGGAGCGGCATTCGCTCTGCTCATCCCATGGCTCGCCAGCGCGCAGGACGGCGCGACGATCTCCGGTCGCGTGACCAAGGAGGGCGGCACGCCGGTCGAACTGGCGAGCGTGTTCCTCGATGGAATGGGAATCGGCGTGCAGACGCGCGCGGATGGCGGATACACGCTCGTGGTCCCGGCAGCGCGGGCGAATGGCCAGCAGGCGCGCTTGAGCGTCCGCGCCATCGGACTGCGCAGTGCCAGCGTCGGCATCGTGCTGCGTGGCGCGATCGTGCAGAACTTCCGGCTCGACGTGAATCCGCTCCGCCTCGGCGAAGTCATAGTCACGGGTGCCGGGACGCAGTCGACCACCGAGCGCCTCGGGGTCACGGTGAGCTCGGTGAAGGCCGATGAAATCGTGAAGTCGAACGAGACGAACATCGTGCAGTCACTCGCGGCGAAGGCACCGGGTGTCGTCGTCTCGTCGTCGTCCGGCGAGCCGGGCGCCGCGAGCTTCATCCAGATTCGCGGGCAGAAGTCGATCGAGGGCAACTCGCAGCCGCTCTTCGTCGTCGACGGCATTCCGGTCGACAACTCGGCGATCACGACGACGTTCAACACGGCGGGCACGAGTGCGCCGAACCGGATGATGGACCTGAATCCGGCGGACGTCGAGTCGGTAGAAATCCTGAAGGGCGCCGCGGCGGCGGCCATCTACGGCGCACGCGCGGGATCGGGTGTGGTGCTGATCACGACCAAGCGTGGCCGTCCGAACACGGTTCGCTGGTCGGCGCGGACCAGCCTTTCCTCCGACGAGGTGAACCGCGACTACCCGCTGCAGACGAAGTTCGGACAGGGCAGCCAGGGCAACGCCGCGGTGTGTCGTAATTTTGACTGTCGCCTCACGGGGGCATCATTCGGTCCCGAGCTCCCTGCGGGAACGACCAAGTACAATCACTTCATGGAGCTGTTCGAGCGCGGCCGCGTGGTGGACAACTCCATCTCGGTGTCGGGCGGTACGGAACGGTCGACGTTCTATGTATCGGGCGGCTTCATGGACAACTCCGGCATCATCGTCGCCGACAACGACCGCTACAGGCGGACGACGGCGCTCGTGAAGGGGAGCCTCGACCTGTCGACGAAGCTGCGCGTGGGGGCGACGGTCAACTACGCCGACTCGCGCGGTTCGTTCATCCAGAAGGGTTCCAATCTTTCGGGACTGCTGCTGGCTGGCCTGCGGACATCGCCGGAATTCAACAACGTGATGTACAAGGACTCACTGACGGGACTCCACCGGGCATACCGGTACCCGCGCCCAGGCGCGACATCGCAGTACTCTTCGCGGACGTACGACAACCCGTTCTTCATCATCAACGAAGACGTGAACACGAGCGTGGTCGGCCGGTCGTTCGGTAACCTCAATCTCGACTACACGCCGTTCGCCTGGCTCGCGGTGAAGTACACACTCGGCGCGGACTACGCGTCCGATGCACGCATCGAGGGCCTGCCGCCGTCAAATTCATCCGAACCCACCGGCCAGATCGATCGGGCGAATTACACGACGACGCAGTTCGATCACAACCTCATCGCCACGGTGACGAGACAGGTCACGTCGTGGATGAGCGGCTCGGTCACGGCCGGACAGAACCTGAACTCGCGCAACGTCAAGCAGCTGCAGGTGCGCGGAAAGGGATTCATCGCGCCGAACCTGTTCCAGCTGTCGAACACCATTTCAAGCAATCTGCTGCCGCTCGACTACGAGTCGCTGGTGCGTCTCGAATCGTACTTCGGAGAAGCGAAGGCAGATCTGTATGAGCAGCTCTTCCTCACGGCCGGCGTGCGCGCGGATGCCTCGTCGAACTTCGGCAAGAGCGTCCGCCGCAATTACTTCCCCAAGGCATCCGCCGCATGGGAGTTTACGCGCCCGCTCGGTATCACCAGCGGACAGGGCGTCCTGAGTTACGGCAAGTTGCGCGTGGGTTATGGCCAGACGGGACGCGAGCCGACTCCGTATCAGGTGTTCTCCGGTTATACCGCCGCGGGCTTCGGCGACGGCTGGACGAACGGCTTGAATTCCAATCAGGCCGGCAATGCCGCGCTGTCGTTGTCGCTCACCAAGGGTCAGGATGTGTTGAAGCCGGAGCGCAATACCGAGACGGAATTCGGAGTGGATCTCGGGCTGTTCGATTCGCGGGCGGATCTCGGCGTAACCGTCTACAACAACAAGTCGACGGACGTCATTCTCGCGCTGCCGCTCCCGCCGTCCACCGGCTTCACAAGCCAGGTACGGAATGCCGCGGAGATCGACAACAAGGGCGTCGAGATCGCCCTGAACGTTCGCCCAATCACCAATCAGATGGTCGATTGGAATGTCGGCGTGCAGTGGTCGCGCCTTCGCAACATCGTGACGAGCCTCAACGGTGCCGAGCAGTTCTTCATCCCGGGCGGTTTCGTCAGCGGCGTCAAGGAAGGCTATTCGCACGGTATCATCCTGGATAGCGACTTCGCCCGTTGCCGCAAGAACGAGGCGGTGAACATCGTGGATGGCATCGATATTAACGCCGTCTGCCAGGCAGCCGGTGCGCCGGAAGGCGCGATGTACATCGGTGATGACGGCTTCCCGATCTTCGATCCGACGCAGCGGGTGGTGGGGAATCCGCAAGCCAAGTGGATGGGTGCGCTCAGCAGCAGCCTGACGATTCGCAAGAATCTGCAGCTTTCAGCGCTGCTGGACGTCCGCCGCGGCGGCGACATCTGGAACGGCACGAAGGGCGCGCTGTACAACTTCGGCGCGCACAAGGACACCGAAATTCGCGGCGAGACGCGCGTGTTCGGTGAAACCTGGCTGCCGGGCGCGACGGTTGGGCCGGGCAAGGGTCAGGCGGTCGCGCTCACCCAGAGCTCCTGGTTCACGAACCTGGGCTCAGGGTTCGTCGGTCCCGCGTCGCAGTTCGTGGAGGACGGTGGCTTCACGCGCCTGCGCGAAGTATCGGTGTCGTACAACTTCGACCAGCCATTCATCCAGCGTTCCGGCTTCACCTCGATGAATGTCCGGCTCTCCGGCCGCAATCTGTGGCTGAAGACGAAGTACTCCGGCATCGATCCGGAAACGAACCTCGGCAACGCCACGGCGGCGCGAGGCAACGAGTACTTCAACAACCCGCAGGCTCGCTCGGTGATCGTCACCGTCGGGCTGAATCGCTAACCGCTCCGGAGACAGACTCCTCATGGCTCGACATATCAGAGCGCTCTCGGCGGCGTGCCTGCTCGTCGTCGCTGGTGCATGCAACAGTTTTCTGACCGGAGACAAGCTCGATAGCGATCCGAATCGCGCTACCAGCGCGCAGGCGGCACAGCTGTTCGTCGCGTCCCAGGTCAACTCCTATTACATCCTCTCCGGCCACGCGGCGCGCGTCCTTGCCATGTGGTCACAACAGATGGCTGGCACCGATCGTCAGTATATCGGCTACGACCAGTACTCGGTCACGGAAGGCCTCTTCGGCGAATTCACCTCCGTCTACACTGGCGGAGGCCTCATCGATCACCGGTCTATTCAGGCCGACGCCCTGGCGAACGGAAACCGCACGCTGGTGGGCATCGACAAGGTGTGGGAGGCGCTCGTCGTCTCCTTCGCCGCCGACAACTACGGCGACGTTCCGTACAGCCAGGCGGTGAGCGACTCCGTGCAGCGGCCCAAGCTGGATCCGCAGTTGAGCGTCTACGCCGCCTTGCAGACGCTGCTGGACGGAGCCATCGTGGATCTCCAGGCGAATAAGGGCGTGGTGGGTAGCCTCGATTTGTCGCTCAACGGGAACAACGCGGCGTGGATCAAGGTGGCGAGAAGCCTCAAGGCCCGTCTCTACATGCACACCGCGGAGGTCAGCAACGGCGCGTACGCGCTGGCGTTGGCGCAGGCGCAGCAGGGCATCAGTGCGCCGTCGGGAGACCTGAATTCACGCCACAAGGGTCCGTCGGGAACGGGCGAAGAAAACATCTGGTGGCAGTTCATCTTCCGCGATCGTGACAGCTACATTCGTCCCGGCAAGTTCCTCGTGGACCTGATGGTGTCACGCAATGATCCGCGGCTTCCGGCATATTTCAGCAAGAATGCGACGGGAGCATACGGTGGCGCGGCTCCGGGTCAGGGACTGGACGTCGACAAGCATTCCAACATCAGCGACACGCGGCTCGTTCCGGATTTCTCCCAGCCGATCGTGACCTGGGCGGAAACGCAAAGCATCATTGCCGAGGCGGCATATCGCACGGGCAATCTCGGACTGGCTCGGAGCGCGATGGACGCGGTTCGTGGCGACGCCGGCCTGGCTCCCATTGGCGGCTCGCTGAGCGGAGCTGCCTTGCTCAAGCAGATCCTCGAGGAGAAGTACATCGCGCTCTTCCAGAACCCGGAAGTCTTCCAGGATTACAAGCGTACCTGCTACCCGAACCTGAAGCCAGCAACGGCGTCGGCTTTGGCGGGCATTCCCGCCCGGTTCACCTATCCGGTCGCCGAGCGTTCGGCAAACCCGGATAACATTCCTGACGTCAACGCACAGCCGAAGCGTAACGCGAACGATCCGGCCAACGCGACGTCGGTGGACGGAACGGCCTGCCTCGGGCAGAAGTAGCTCGTCGATTCGAGCAGTGAAAACGAACGCCCGATCGACCCTGGTCGATCGGGCGTTCGCCGTTTCCCGGCACTCCGCGTGCACGCGGTGCGCTTGTAACTTGCTCGTCTCACGCGACGCCTCACAGGTATCGAATGACTCGCTTCATCATCATCGCCAGCGCGACTGCTCTCCTGTTCACGACGGCTTCGTGCTACCGGCTCACACCGACGGACGGCGGCGCGCCGACAGTGGGACGGGAGCTTGTGCTGGAGCTTTCCGAGCGTGGCGCCATCGAGCTCGCGCCGCAGCTAGGTGTGCAGCTCCAGAGTGTCACCGGTCGAGTGGCGGACTTCCGCGACGATGCGTATCAGATGGCCGTGACCCAAACGAACAGCCGTGGTGGCGTCGAGACGCTCTGGCGTGGAGAGCAGGCCTCCGTTCCCCGAGCCTACGTGGTCCGCGTCGCTGAGCGCCGGCTGGACCGGCGGCGAACCTGGATCGTGGCGGGTATCTCCGCGGTGGGAGTGGCGATTGCCGGATCCGCCTTCGGGGGCAGCGGCTTCGGCCCCCTGTTCGGGGGACGAGGGGGGGGCACCAGGCAGTAAGACAGCGCCGACTTCATCTGTTTGGAGCGGGCAGGGCGGACTGTAAATTGGCCCCTGACTTGCTTTGAATCTCATGGCGCACGCCGTCCCGGAGTGCCGCAGGGAGTAGACGCGGGAGTGTATTCGGTGCACACTGGTGAGGCAGGACTGCCACCCATCCTGGTGGTGGATGACAATCATGACAACGCGGAAATCATCCGGCAGTATCTGGAGATCCGTGGGTATCCGATCTCGGTGGCCCATAACGGCGACGAGGCGCTGGCGCTGTACGAGACCGTCAAGCCGGCGCTCGTGCTCCTCGACGTGATGATGCCGGGTCGCGACGGCTGGGAGGTGTGCCGCATCATGAAGCAGCACCCGTTGCTCGGCAACAAGGTGCGCATCATCATGGTGACGGCCCTCGACGCGTGGGATGATAAACGCGAGGCGTTGCAGCTTGGCGCAGACGATTACGTGGAGAAGCCCTTTGACCTGCCGACGCTCGCCAAGACAGTGCAGCGCAACCTCGATCAGATGCGCGTCGCCACGTAGCGCTCCGCCGCGCTCCGCCGCCAGCCCGCGGGGCATGTGAGCGAGTCGATTCTCCTCACCGATACGGACGATCCGGTAGTCCGCCAGGCGGTCGCCCTGCTCGATGGGTGGCGCGCCGAGGTACGTGCGGCCAGCGACATACTTGCCACGCTCGCGGAGTCCGGCATTCGCGCCGTACTTCTCACGACGTCGGACCCCTCGCTGCTTCGCGACGGCATCGAGCAGGCCCACAAGCGCGGGCTCCCGGTGGTCGTGGGCTGTGCGGACGAGGCGGCCCGCCGCCGTGCGGTCGAGTTGCGGACCGAAGAGTGGTATCTGCTGCCCGCGACAGCGGAGGAAATCGCCGCGCGCACGTGGTCCGCAGTCGCGCGTGGTGCGGCGCTTGGCGCAGAGAACGCCCACCGGGTGGACCAGGTGGAGCAGGAGCAGATGCTGCACGACTCACTCACCGGGCTGCCCACCCTGCCCGTGTCGATAGAGCGGTCGCGGCAGTTCTTCAAGGAGCGCGGCGAGCTTGTCGTGCTCTACTTCAACTTCGTCCGCTATTCGAAGATCGAGGAGATCTACGGGTGGGAGAAGCTGGACGCGGTACTGGAAACGACAGCCAGTGCGGTTCGCGATTTCCTCGACGATGACGACTTGGGCGACTCGCGCGTGATGGTGAGCTTCACGAACGACGACGATTTCATCTTCTTCCACGTCCCGCAGGATGGGGTCGCGGCGGCGACCGAGGGAGAGATCACGGAGATGGTGACGCGCCTGCAGCGACACGTGGGCGCGCAGATCGAGACGGCGCACGGCGAGGATATCGCGGCGCTGTTCGACATCTACGTCGGCCGCGCGCATCTCTACTACAACCCGAAGATCCGCCTGGAGCGGCTGATCTATCGGGGCATCCGCGAAGCGCAGAACGCGTCACGCTCCGTGGAGCAGCGCGACCGCGCGCGCCGGGTGAACGATCTCAAGACGAGCCTGCGCGACCGGCTGGTCTACGTGGACTACCATCCCATCGTCATCGCGTCCACCAAGGAGATCTTCGGCTACGAAGCGCTGGCGCGTGGCCGCATGCGGACTCTGCGCAGCCCCGAGGTGATGTTCGACGTCGCGGCCGAGGCGGACATGATCTGGGAGTTGAGCCGCCTGTGTCGCGCGCGCGCCATTGAAGGAATGAAGACGCGGCTGGCGCCTGGAGAGCTGCTGTTCATCAACGTGGATCCTCACGATTTCGCCGATCCGGCCTTCACCGATCAGGAGGTCGACGATCCCTCGCGCGTCGTCATCGAGATCACGGAACGCACGGCGATCAAGGACTACCCCAAGTTTCGTGATCGGCTCAAGGCGTTTCGCGACATCGGCTACCGGTTTGCGGTGGACGACGCGGGGAGCGGCTATGCCGGCCTGGGCTCGATCGCGAACCTCGAGCCCGATTTCATCAAGCTCGACATCTCGCTCATCAGCGCCATCGATTCGAACTTCATCAAGCAGAACCTGGTGCAGACGATGGTCAAGTTCGCCGAAGACCATGGCGCACAGGTGATCGCTGAAGGGGTGGAACGAGCCGAAGAGTTCAAGACGGTGCAGGAGCTCGGCGTGCACCTCGTGCAGGGCTTCTACCTGCACCGGCCACAATCAGCATCGTCGCCGATCATCCCCCACGTCGTGACGGCATAACGTCGTATCTCGGCGGAAGCATCAGGTCGTCCGCGTCGCGACTAGCCGAGCAGCTCTGCGACGAGCGCGTACGAGCGCTCCGCCGCGCCCAGTCCCTGATGTACCACCGCGCGCGCCTCGTGCCCTGCTGCCTCGCATTCCGCAGGCGCATCGAGCCATCGGGCGATGGCGCGATGGAGCGAATCGACTCCGTCCGTCGCGTGTGCAGCGTCGGCATCGATGAGGAGCCGCGCGTCGCGGGCGCCATGATAGCGCGGTCCGAACAGTACGGGCGCACCGAATGCCGCGGGCTCGAGGACCGAGTGCAGGCCGGCCGCGTGGAATGCGCCGCCGACGAACGCGATGTCGGCGAGCACGTAGAGATCGCCAAGCACGCCGACTCGATCGACGATCACGACGTCAGCGTCCGCGGCGCCCGCGGAATCGAGCCGCGCCGCGTGCAGCCCTGCGCCATCCGCCCACCGCTCGATGGGGATGAGATGATCGGACGTCGGCTCGTGCGGCGCGATGATCAACCGCACCGTGGGCCGGTGCGCGGCGATGCGCGTCCACGCGGAAAGAAGCGCCACCTCGTCGCTCGGCCACGTGGAGCCCGCGACCAGCGTGGGCCGGCCATTCAGCAGCGGCGACAGCAGGGGACTCGTCCGATCGATCTGCTCCGCCCGCGCCCAGACCTGATCGTACCGTGCGTCGCCCGTCACCGACACGCGCCGCGAGGGCACGCCGAGCGCGATGAGACGATCGGCGTCCTCGGTACTCACGGCGCCGACGCAATCGAGCCGGGCATACGCATCGCGAAGCAGTGCGCGGGCCAATCCCGAGCGTCGTGACGAGGACGGTGCGAGGGTGGCACTCACGAGACCGAGCCGTGTGCCGCGCCGCGACGCCTCGCGCGCAAGCGTCGGCCAGACATCCAGCTTGCTGAACACCAGTGCGGTAGGCGACAGCGCCTCCAGGGCCGCCCGCATGTCCGAGGTCGCGTCGAACGGCAGCACGTCGCGGAAGTCGACGTCGAGCGCGTGGGCGAACGACCGCGCACTCGGTGAGAACCAGGTATATGCGAGCTGCATCGCCGGCCGTCGTTGCCTCGCCAGCTCCAGGACCGGGCGAGCCTGGAGGCCCTCCCCGACACTCGGTGCATGCATCCAGAGCAGGGGACGCGATCGATCCCGCGCGAACGCGGCGAACCGGGACATGACGTCGCGTCGCGATGCGAACGTGGCGACGAGCTTTCGATCGGACTCGGGCGCGATTGCGGACAGCGCGCGCGCCAGCCGAGCGACTCCCTCGTAGCCGAACGCGAGCGCCTGATTCACCGCGCGATGGAAGGCCGAGTCGAGTGCGTGACTACTTCGGCCCGCGTGCCTTCGCGATCGCGGCCTCGATAGCGACGCGGAACGAGTCGACGGGATAGGCGCCCTCGAGCTTCCGGTCGCCGATGAAGAAGGTGGGTGTCGACTGCACGCCGGCGCGGCTGCTGCGGTCGCGATCCGCCTCGATGAGTGGCAGAGTGGCGTGCGAGGTCATGCACTGACGCCACGCAGCGGCATTCGCGCCCGCGGCCACGGCGAGCGAGTCGAACACCGGCATGGGATTGTCCATCGCGGCCCAGCGCGGCTGCGAGGTGAAGAGCGACTCGTGCAGCGGCCAGAACTTGTCCTGGACGGAGGCGCACATCGCCGCCTCGGACGCGGCGCGGGCGTTCTTGTGGATGCTGGCGAGCGGGAAGTTGAGATAGGCGAGGCGGACCTTGCCTGTCCGGACGAACTCCCGATCGATCGTGGCGAACGACTGGTCGTGCCACTGCTTGCAGTACGGGCACTGGAAGTCGCTCACTTCCACGAGCCAGATCGGCGCCGTGCCGGCGCCGCGAATGCGGCCCCGGTCGGCGGCGGTGCTCACCGAATAGGTCAATCCTCCCGTCATGCCCGCCTCTCGAGGCTGCGCCACGCTGGCGCCGGGTGTCGTGCCAGTCGCTCCGTCGGTCGCGGACGCGGCGTTCGCGGCCGGCGTCGCTTCGGAGCGCGCGCAGGCGGCGAGCGAGACGACGAGCGCGAGCGTGCCGATCAGGATGGAGGAAGTTCGCGGCATGGCGGGAGGGATGTGTGGTGGCCGACTGTCTCCCAAAGATAATGCGGCTACGGCCGGCTCGGAGGCCGGCGGGACCGGCATGTCTGCCGTGATCGTGTGATGGGCGCTAACGTTGAAGGACTGAGCAGGTACCGGCGGCACGTCCCCCATCTCCCGAAATGCTTTCACTCTTCGCCGGACGCGCTCTTGTGGGCGCCCTGGTCCTGCTGCAGGGGGGACCGCAGATCCCGCCCCCCCAGGGGATGGTGAACGATTTCGCGAATGCCCTGCCCGCCGCGTCGATCGCGCGAATGGAGCGCGTGGTGCAGGATGTCCGTGCCAAGTCGAGCGGCGAGATCGCGATCGTCACGCTGTCGGACCTCGGTGGGCGCGACCCGTCGGACATCGCGCTGCGCATCGGTCGTGAGTGGAAGGTGGGCAACATGGCCGCGGTCGGCGATCGCTCGCGAAACGCGGGCGTCGTCATCCTGCTGGTGCCCAAGGAAACCTCGAGCGACGGACGCGGGTACTGCCGGGTCGAGACGGGGCAGGGCGCGGAAGGATTCATCACCGACGCCACGTCGGCGGCGATCTGTCGCGAGGCGACGCCGGCGTTCCAGCAGCGAGAGTATGGCGCCGGTCTCGAGCTCGTGACGTTGGGGGTGGCCCAGCGGTTCGCCGCGGAGTTCGGTTTTGCGCTCGATACCACGCTCGAACGACCGGTGGTGCGGGCTCCAGCCGGCGCGACCCGGCGTGGGCGTGGAGGGATCAATCCGGCGTTCCTGCTCCTGCTGCTCTTCATCGTCCTGTCACTGCTGGGCAAGGGTAGACGCGGCTGTGGGGGGTGCCTTCCGCTCTTGCTGATGAGTGGCATGGGGGGCGGGCGAGGGGGAGGCTGGGGCGCTGGAGGTTTCTGTGGAGGTGGGGGCGCCGGATTCGGAGGGTTCGGAGGCGGTGGTGGAT
>JAJAYP010000279.1 GCA_026786185.1 Gemmatimonadaceae bacterium | reverse complement strand
TCGGCGTTCTTCAACGCCTTCCTCATCGATCCGAGAGCCTCCGTGTGGGAGGCGAACTCGCCAGGGAATTATCTGTGGATCGGCGCCTCCAAGAGCGGCTCACTTCCCAACGGGGTCGGTGACGGCGCGGCGCGCTTCACTTACACCTACCAGACGACCTTCACCGGTGGTGCGGCGACGAGCGCGACCTTCCGGTGCGCGGTGGACAACAGCGTGAGGTCCATCACCCTGAATGGTTCGCCGGTCAGCGGTGGGTGCGGGATGTTCGTATTCGGCGGGATGGGCACGCTCAGCGGATTCGCCGCCGGGCTGAACACGCTGCAGTTCGTCACGGTCGGTGACGGCGTGACCGACGGACTGCTCGTCAGCGTGGGTGACGTGACGGTCACACCGGAGCCCGCGAGTCTCGCCCTCCTGGCGACTGGCCTCGTCGGCGTCGTGCTCGTGTCGCGTCGGCGCCGAATCGTGTAGGCAGATTCGATCCGTCATCTCGCAACGGCCCCCGGCAACCCAGCCCGGGGCCGTTGTGCATTCAGCCGCGTCATAACGAACCGCGAGCGACCGCGCTCGCCCGACTCCTCTCTCCCGTGCCCAGAGTTCGCCGTTCGACCGCCCCGTTCTAGACGGGCCGCACCGCTCCATGATCAGCGCGATCGCGTCCGCGTCGAAGGAAAAGGCCGTCGTACAGCAGCGCGGCGGAGACGGCGCCGAGAATCGGCCCGACCCAGTAGATCGCCTGCGCTTCGAGGATGCCGCTCACCACGGCCGGCCCGAACGAGCGGGCAGGGTTCATCGAGCCTCCCGTCAGGGGACCGATGGCCAGGATGCCGGCGGTGACGGTGAGGCCGATGGCGAAGCCACCAACTTTCGGCGCGGCAGGATCGACGGCGGTGCCGAAGACGACGAACGTCAGGAAGAAGGTCGCGAGGAACTCGCACAGGATCGCCTGTCCCGTGGAAATCCCCAGTGCGATCGACTGGCCGCCGAGTCGCGTGGCCACGGCGATCTCCGGCGGGAAGACTGCCTTGAGCGCATAGGCGGCGACGGCCGCGCCGAGTAGCTGCGCGACGATGTACGTCATCGCCATCATCGGCTCGATCCGCCTGGCGGCGAGAAACCCGAGCGTCACCGCAGGGTTGAGGTGCCCGGAGATCCGCATCGTGGCCGTGATCATGATGCCGAGGATGAGTCCGTGCGCGATGGCGGCGACGAGCAGGCCGTTGGTGTTCTGCGACATCGCCGACGACATGATCGATGCGCCGCCCACGAACACCAGTGCGAAGATCCCTATGAACTCGGCGACGAAGTGGCGCCAGCTGTCGCGCATGCGCGTGATCCTGGAATCGGGGAGTGGTGCGCCTGATCGATAACGTTAATCGCGCACTCGACGCGCCGTCAGAGCCGGGTCACACGCCGTCGTGACGCTTGAGGACCACCGCCGCGTTGATGCCCCCGAACCCGAAGCTGTTGCTCAGCGCGTATTCCACGTCGGCATCGCGCCCCGCGCGCGGGATATAATCCAGGTCGCATCCATCGGCCGCCGCGTCGTGATTGAGCGTCGGGGGCAGCCACCCGCGCGATAGCGCGAGCGACGTGATCGCCAACTCGATGGCACCGGACGCGCCGAGCGCGTGGCCGTAGTAGCCCTTGGTGCTGCTCACCTGCAGCGCCCCGGCATGCTCGCCGAACGTCTGCGTGATCGCGAGCGACTCGGTGGGATCGTTGAGCGGCGTCGAACTGCCGTGGGCGTTCACGTAGCCGATCTCGTGCGGCGCGAGGTTCGCGTCGCCGAGTGCGAGCCGCATGGAGCGCGCCGCCTGCGAGCCGTCGGGGCGCGGCGCCGTCATGTGATGCGCGTCGTTCGACATGCCGAAGCCGACGATTTCCGCATAGATGTGCGCGCCGCGCGCCGTGGCTCGCTCCAGCTCCTCGAGCACGAGCACCGCGGCACCCTCGCCCATCACGAACCCGTCGCGATCCTTGTCGAACGGACGCGACGCGGCATCCGGCGCGTCGTTTCGCGTCGACATGGCGCGGATGATGGAGAAGGCGCCGAAGCAGAGCGGTGCGAGCGGCGCCTCCGCAGCGCCGGCGAACATCACGTCAGCGTAGCCGTCGCGGATGGCGCGGAACGCCTCACCGATGGCGATCGTCCCCGACGCGCAGCTCATGCCATTCGTGCTGTTCGGCCCCTGGATGCCCAACTCGATCGCGATGTTGCAGCTCGAGGCCCCGCCGAAGACGTTGAGCGCGAGCGTGGGGTCTACCGCCTTCAAGCCCTGCTGCAGAAAGATCCCCAGCTGTTCCTCGGCGAAGCTCAACCCGCCCAGCGCGGTGCCCATCATCGCGCCCGTCCGCTCGCGATCCTCGGTTCCGAGATCGAGTTCGGCATCCTCCATCGCCTGCATGGCGCAGACGACGGAAAAGGCACCGAACCGTTCCAGGCGCTTGACCTTCTTCCGCTCCAGGAAGTCGGCGGCATCGAAGTCGTTCACTTCCGCCGCGTTGTGGCTGCGCCAGCGCGACGGGTCGAACCGCGTGATCGTGCGGACCGCAGAGCGCTGGGCACGCAGCCCATCCCACAGGCGATCCCGCCCAATCCCGATTGGCGTCACCGCCCCGATGCCCGTCACCGCCACTCGCCGCCGATCAGCCACAACAGCCTCCCCGTGTGATCTCAAAGATAACCGTCAGCTCGCTACACGTTCGGCCGCCGTCGCCAGGCCCAGCAGCGTCCGGCTGGCGATCCCATGCACGAACACCGGGCCGATCACGAGTCTGGCGGCCGCGGACCCGACAATCGGGATGGCTGGACCGTCCCAGACGTGGAGAATCCGGACGTGCGTACCGTTCACGACCTCGCGAAAGCTCCACTCCACCTCCATGCCTCGCGTCACGCCGCCGACGTGAGTGAAGCGGATGGTGGGCGATTCCGTTCCCCCACCGCCATGCACGCGCATCGACGAGCGCCACCAGGTCGGCCAGACCACGACACCGAACGGACGCACCGCGCTCATGTCCACCACCCCGCCGCCATCGCGCCGGCGCTCCAGAAATCGCACGTAGCGGTAGTGCGGCAGCAGGGCCGGCCAGCGCTCGACGTCGGACGCGAGCGCGAAGATGCGCGCGAGCGGGGCGCGGACGATGCGCTCGTCCACCGTCGTCATGCGGAGCCCCACCGGCATCGGACCCAGTTCGAGCGGAGCGGGAAGGTTGGTGCTCATGTGCGCGGACTCCAGGTGGCGGTGAGTCGAAAGCCGGGATGGCGACGAACGTCGGGCGTGCGGCCGGTGGCCTCGCGTGCGTGGCGCGCCAGCTCCGCACTCGTGAATCCGCGCAGCACCGACGTGCATCCGTCGTGGCGGCTCACGGAATGAAATCGCAGCGGCCAGGAGACGAGCCAGAACCCTGCCGCGGCGAGCCAGCTCCGTCGCAGGTCGCTCACGATGACCGCGCGACGCGCCACGCGCGACAGCTCGCGCAGGATCGCCGGGATCTCCGCATCCTCGAAGTGGTGCAGCACCTGCGAGCAGATGACGACGTCGATGCTGGCATCGGCGAACGGAAGCCGGCGTGCGTCGGCGCACGCGCTGCCATCCAGCACGTCCCGGCTCACGCGGGCCAGCACCTCCGCTCCGTCCACGCCGTACGCCATGAGTGAAACGCCACGGCGGGCGGCCGCACGCTTTGCCCGCGCCGGTATGTCGGCGAGCCCGGTGCCGACGTCGAGCAGGGTCATCGCGCTGCCGCGCGGCGGGCTGCATCGCTCGAGCTCGCGCAACACGGCGCGGGATCCGCCAAGCAGGGTATTCGCGCGTCGCACGTCCCTGAGCGACCGCTGTCGAAGTTCGGTGCCCGTGCGGGGATCGTCGAGATGCTCGAACCCTCGTCGTCGGCGCGGGACGAACACCCCCGCGTCAGCGTTCCAGCCGAGCGTAGCCACCCCGATAGTAGAGCAGCGGGCGCGCGTCGCGCACGATCGCCCGCTCAACCTGGCCGATGAAGAGCGTGTGGTCGCCCGCTTCGTGCTGCGCCACGCGCTCGCATTCCATGTGCGCCACGACGTCGTCGAGCAGCACGACGCCACTCTCGCCACGCTCGTAGCCGAGGCCGTCGAACCGATGCGCCGATTCGACACCGGAGAAGCGCCGTGACAGTGCCTCCTGTTCCGACGCCAGGATGTTCACGCCGAACTGCTCGGCGTCGCGCAGCGCAGCATACATCGAGGCCGCATGATCGATGCACACCGAGACGAGCGGCGGCTCGAGGCTCACCGATGCGAAGGCGCTCACCGTCATGCCCATGTCGCGCCCGCCCGCGTCGACGACGGTGATGACCGTGACTCCGGACGCGAAGCGGCCGAGCACGCTGCGGAAGGTGTCGAGGTCGACCGTCACGCGCCCGGACTGGTGGAGGGTCGGGAGTGCCGGAACAGCTTGAACAGGTAGCGGGGATGCAGCACCTCGCGCGCCGGCACGAAGTCGCCCGTCACGCCGACCAGCAGGTCGGCCATGTCCTTTCGCGACGCCAGCGTGCGCGCGAAGTAGTTGATGGCCGGCGCGAAGCCGACGGCGGAGCTGATGAGCCGTTCGACCATCCACTTGCCGCGGAATTCGCTGCGCCGTGCGCGCTCGTACGCCGCCAGCGCGGCGTCCATGCTCGTCGACGTCGCGGCGCCCAGTGCCTGTACGGCGAACGGCGCGAGGAGCTCGCCGCCGCGCAGCGCCGCGTAGATGCCCTCGCCGGTAAACGGGTCGAAGAAGTCAGCCGCGTCACCAACGAGCGCGGCGCCCGGTGCCCAGGCGCGCCTGGCGTGCGACGCAAACGGTCCGGTGGCGAGCACGGGCGACACGCGACGAGCATCCCTGACGCGGGGCGCGAGCTGCGGCCGCTCGCGCAGCCAGCGTTCGAAGAAGGCGGTGCGATCGGCGCTGACGAGCCGGGCGAAGCGAGCCGGTACCACCATCGCGACGTTGGTGAGGCCCTCGTCCACCGCGGCGAGCCCCACGTAACCGACTCCGCGCTCGACGTGCATCTCGCCCCACGCCGTCACGTCGCCGAAATTCTCGTAGTGTGCGACGAGCGCGAGCCGCTTCGGCCAGCGTCGCGCGCGCGTGAGATCCAGTCGCCGTCCGACGACCGAGCGGAGCCCGTCAGCGCCGATGACGAGCGTCGCGCGCAGCTCGCGGCTGCCGCCGGTGGCGTCGAGCACGCGCACGCCGGTCACGCGACCAGTGTCGTCCCGCACGACGTCGCTGACACGAAGC
This sequence comes from Gemmatimonadaceae bacterium, assembly GCA_026786185.1. GTDB lineage: Bacteria > Gemmatimonadota > Gemmatimonadetes > Gemmatimonadales > Gemmatimonadaceae > AG11. The sequence continues at coordinate 9,088 of JAJAYP010000279.1, read as the reverse complement.
CCTTCGCGTACCTGGGCGCCGGCCGCGCGTGCGCAATCGAGCAGGATGGGGTCGAGCTTCGTGCGGCGGAGCGCCAGGCCCCGGTCGCGGAAGGCGCGATAGCCGTGCGAAGCGACGAAGTCGCCGCGAATGAGCGCGCCGTTCGGCGCGCGCACGGTCATGCCCGCCAGATGTGCCGCGCCGGCGCGCTCGACGGAATCGAGCGCACCCATCGCGCTCAGCAGGCGCGACGCCTGCGGGCTCAGGTACTCCGCGCAGGGTTTCGGACGGGGAAACACGGCACGGTCGAGCACGAGCACGCGCGCGTTCGCGCGTGCCAGCGCGAACGCCGTGGAGGCGCCCGCCGGTCCCCCGCCCACGACGATGACGTCGAATGTTGTGTCCCGCCGCTCGTTGTTCACGATTCGAAGGCTAATCGCGCCGCCGCCGCGGCGCCCACGAGCAGTGCCGGGGATTGAGTGACCACAGTGTTCCCACTACCTTCATCGACTACCATCGCTGGTCCTGCCTCCGCTGTCCCCTGGGTTGTCGCATGCTCGCTACGGTCGACGCACTTCTCCCCCTCAGTCTCCTGGAAGCCGTCCGCGACGTGGACACGCCCGAGGGGGTGCTCGAGGCTGAATTCGTCGACGAGCTTCGCAACAAGCGCTTCGGCCTGAGCGACACCGTCTACACCCAGATCAAGCGATACACCGAGGCCGTGCGGAAGAATCAGCGCACCGCGCAGGACGAAGCGGTCGCACTCGCGCGGCTGATCGGCCGTCGTCCCGACGCCGAGGCGGTGCTGCGCGCCGCGGGGCGCTACCTGGCGCATGAGGCATATCACACCGTGCCCGCCACGTCCCGCACGATGGTGCGGGTGATGCCGTCCTTCATCTCGCGCCCGATGGCGCTGCGACGCGTGCGGCGGCTGTCGCAGCGGTATCTGAACGCCAACGTACGGCGTGTCGGCACGTACATCCTGCTCGAGGTGCCGCGTTCGGTGACGCTGGGTGTCGCGCCCGCAAGTGCGGGGTGCACGTTCTACGAAGCGACGCTCCGCGAACTGATGCGGTTGCTCGTCGGCGCCACGGGCGCGGTAGAGCACACCCGCTGTGCGGGTCGCGGCGAAGGGGCATGCGAGTGGCGCGCCGACTGGCGCGGCGCGAGCGCCTGAACGGACGTACGCGCCGTTCATGCTGACCGAGGCGACGCTGCCGGCCCTGCAGCGTGCGATACACGACGCCGGCGTGGATGGCTGGCTCCTGTTCGACTTTCAGGGGTGCAATCCGATCGCGGGCGGACTGCTCGGACTGCACGGCATGGTGACGCGACGGATCTTCGTGTGGGTGCCGGGTGAGGGCGTGCCGGTCGCGCTTGGACACGCGATCGAACCGGGCCCGTGGCGGACGTGGCCAGCGGCATGGCAGCACGAGACCTACAGTTCGTGGCGCGACCTCGAGGCCGCAGTAGGGCGCATGGTGCGGGGCAGACGCATCGCGATGGAATACTCCGCCGGTGACGCAGTGCCGTATCTGGACCGTGTGCCGGCCGGCGTGATCGAGATGGTGCGCACCGCCGGGGCGCGCGAGATCGTGTCATCCGCCGCCCTCGTGACGCACTTCGTCGCATCGTGGTCGGCGTCGCACGTCGCATCGCACCGGCGCGCCGCGGCGATCATCCGCCAGATCGCGCTCGATGCGTTCGCCCTCGCCGGACAGCGCGCACGGACACCGAGCCCGATCGCGGAGCACGAGGTGATGGCGTGGATTCTCGAGCGGTTCGCGACGGCGGGGCTGAGCACCGATCACGGACCCAACGTCTCGGCCGGCGCGAACGCGGCGAATCCGCATTACGAACCCTCGCCGAAGCGTCCGCGGTCGATCGTCGAGGGAGATGTGCTGCTGATCGACCTCTGGGCGCGCGAGCCGGGTTCCGAGCAGGACCCCGCAACGACCGGCGTATGGGCGGACCAGACGTGGATGGCCACCATCGGTCCACCGTCCGCACGGGCGCAGGAGGTGTGGGCGGCCATCCGCGACGCGCGCGACGCGGCCATCGCGAAGGTCCTTCACGATGTCGCGGCGGGCACGCCGTTGCGTGGCGGCGACGTGGATGACGTGGCGCGCGCCGTGATCGAGGCGCGCGGGCTGGGCCGATTCTTCACGCATCGCACTGGCCATTCGATCGATTCGCGCTCGCTGCACGGTGCAGGACCACATCTGGACAACCTCGAAACGCGCGACGAACGCCTGCTCGTTCCCGGAGTGGCGTTCTCCATCGAGCCCGGCGTATACGTCCCGGGCGAGATCGGCATGCGCACCGAAGTGAACGCGTACCTCGTGGAGGGTCGCGCGGTCATTACGCCGGACGACTACCAGCGCGAACTCATCGTCGCGTGATGAACCACGTGGCTCGCGCCTTGCCCTCCTGCCGGCTTCACACCGACCGGCCGACCATTCAGTGACCGACGCTCCAACACGCGCCGCCGCGCCGTCCCGACTCTGCAGGATCACCTTCGTGCTCGCCGCGCCGCTGCTCCTCGCGAGTAGTGCATGCGGAGGCGACGGCAGCGGCCTGGCGCTCGCCCGGAAGTCCCGCACATCGGCCGGCGCGATCGAGCCGGAGCTGACGGGTCCCGTCGTCATCGCGCGATCCGCCACGCCATACAAGGTCGCATCGGTCGCAACACCGGGCAGCGTGACGGGCATCGTGACGCTCCAATCAGCGATCGCACCGGGCGAGCCCATTATCGCTGGTCGCGACAGTCTCGTGTGCGGCAAGATCGTGCCTGACAGTTCGCTTCAGCAGAAGGGCACAGGACTCGGCAACGTCGTCGTCTGGATCGATGGCATACGAGCGGGAAAGGCGCTTCCGGAAGACAAGCGGCTCGAGCTCGAGAGCGATCGCTGTCTGCTCACCCCCAGGGTCCAGGCAACGGTCGCTGGAAGCGCGGTGAACGTGATCGGCCACGACGACTTTCGACAGCACCTCCGCTTTCTCGCGGCGGGAGATTCCGCCGCCCGCGCGGCGATCCTGCTCGGCAAGGACGAACAGGTCATTCCCACGGAGTTGCCGGCGAAGTCACCAGGCCTCGTGACCGTCCGCGACGCCGACCATGCGTGGCCTCGCGCCTATCTCGCCGTGTTCGACCATCCCTACTTCGTCGTCACGAAGGCCGATGGCGCGTTCACGATCGATGGCGTACCGGCCGGCAAGTACACGCTCGTTGCGTGGCACGAGCGGACAGGCCGCACGGAGCAGTCCATCGAGGTGCCGGCGAACGGCTCGGCGAAGGTGGCCGTGAGTCTCCGCGGGAAGTAGGCGACCGCTCGCCGCTCGCCGGTACTCAGTCCCGAAGCTCCGCACGATACAGGCGACCATAGACGCCGTCGGCGACGACGAGCTGTTCGTGCGTTCCCGACTCCACGATGCGGCCGTGCTCCAGCACCAGCACCCGGTCCGCTCGACGCACGGTACGGAGACGATGCGCGATGATCAGGGTGCTGCGACCACGCAGCAGCTCTTCCATCGCGATCTCGACCAGCCGCTCGCTCTCGTTGTCGAGACTGCTCGTCGCCTCGTCGAGCACGACGAGCGCCGGGTTCTTGAGGAATACGCGCGCGAGGGCGATGCGCTGGCGCTGCCCGCCCGACAGCTTCACGCCGCGCTCTCCGACGAGCGTCTCCAATCCATCCGGTAACCGTTCGATGAACTCGATGGCGTGTGCGGCACGCGCCGCCGCGAGCACGTCGGGCTCGCTCGCACTCGGACGAGCGTACGCGATGTTGTCGCGTACCGTGCCGCTGATCAACGCCGGCTCCTGCGGCACGAGTCCGATGGAGCCGCGAAGATCGGCGAACGCGAGCTGCCGGATGTCGACGCCGTCGAGCGTGATACGTCCGCTCGTCACGTCCCAGAATCGCGGGATCAGCGACGCGACGGTCGTCTTGCCTGCGCCCGACGGTCCCACGAGCGCGACGACCTCGCCCGGCGCGATGGAGAACGAGACGTCCGCCAGCGCCTCGGGGAGATCGGGCGCGTAGCGGAAGTGCACGTCGTCGAGCCGCAGGGCACCACGAACGGGTGTGCGCAGCGCGGTCGGCGCGAGCGGCTCGGCGACACTCGGCTCCATGGCGAGCAGCTCGAACACACGAGAGGCCGCGCCGACCGCTTCCTGATAGCTGCCGAACAGCGACGCGAGCGAGCCGACCGCTGCGGCGACGGTGATGGCATACAGCAGGAACGACACGAGCGCGCCCGGCGTCAGCACTCCTTCGAGGACCAGGAGACCACCCTGCCAGAGCACGGCGACGACCCCCGCGAACGCGGCGAACCCGACGATGCCGAACAGGAGCGCCCGCATCCTCGCCCGCGCGATCGCCGCACTCACGACGCCGCTCAGCAATCCCCGGAATCGCCGCGTCTCCTCGTCCTCTCGCACGAAGCTCTGGACGGAGCGAATCTGCGAGAACGACTCGTTCGCCATGCCCATCGCGTCCGCGACGCGATCCTGCACGCCGGTGCTCGCGCGTCGCAGCCGCCGTCCGAAGAAGATCGCCGATCCCACGACCAGGGGTACGACGGCGAGCGTCGTCGTCGTCAGTCGCGGATGCGTGAGCGTCAGCAGCGCGATGCCGCCGATGAGGAAGATCGACTGCCGCGACAGCTCCGACACCCAGCTGCCCATGAGGGTCTGGAGCACGGCGAGGTCGGCGGAGAGCCGGCTCGTCAGCTCGCCCGTGCGACGCTCGGTGTAGAAGCTCGGCGACAGGCGCACCAGGTGCGCGAACACATCCTCGCGCAGCTTTGCGATGACGCGTTCGGAGGTCCCGGTGAGCAGGAAGACCTGGATGAAGTTCATCGCACCCTGGAGCGCGAAGGCGAGAATCAGCCCGATGGCGATGCGATCGAGCAGCGCGCGATCGCGATGCTGGAACGCCGCGTCGAGCAGGTAGCGCACGACCATCGGAAATGCGAGACCCACCGCCGCGGCGACGACGAGGCAGACCGCGCAGATGCCGAGTCGGCCCGCATACGGACGCAGCCTCGGAACCAGCGCGGCGAGGGGCTTGAGCGAGATCGGGCGCCGGGTCGTGGTGACGTCCGGTGGAAGCGGCACGGAGGTGGCCACGTCAGCGCGGTGCGCCACCCTCACCGCGGAGCCACAGCCGCACCGTGTATGGCGACTGGTTCATCGTGCGGCCCGCGTGCTCCTGCACCTCCAGCCACTTGAGCAGCGTCTCGGCGCGCTCGGCACTCGTGCGCGGTGGCGCGCCCCAGTCGTCCGCCGTCCACGTGCGCACGTGCACGACGCCATCGGCGTCGGGTGCGCCGAGGAGCATGAGAGACTCCGGCGTTCCGCGACCGGCACCGAGCAGCAGCGGCAGCTCGCGCGCCGCGGACGAATCGGTGGAGCTCATGGGAAAGCGAAACCGATCACACCAGCGCTCGATCCACGACCATCGCCGCGAAGAGGAGCGCGAGATAGAGCAGGGAATACTTGTAGAGCGACCACGCGGGACGCACGTAGTCGGCAGCACGCATGACGCGCACGACGCCGAGCAGCAGCCAGCCACCGAGGATCACCGCCGCCCCGAGATACGGCAGGCCGAGCGCACCGAACGCCACGGGAAGAAAGGTGATGGGCAGCAGGATCAGCGTATACCAGAGCATGTTGCGCATCGTCTCGCGCTCGCCCCACACGAGTGGCGCCATGGGGACGCCGGCACGGCCGTAGTCCACCTGCTTGTTGAGCGCGAGCGCCCAGAAGTGCGGGGGCGTCCAATAGAAGACGATGAGAAAAAGATAGATCGCCATCAGGTCGACGCGCCCGGTGACGGCCGCCCACCCGACGAGTGGTGGAAACGCGCCCGCCGCACCGCCGATGACGATGTTCTGTGGCGAGATGCGCTTCAGCCAGCGGGTGTAGACGAAGACGTAGGTGTAGAAGCCGCCGAGTGCGAGCGCCGCGGTGAGGACGTTTGCGACGTGGGCGAGCAGGAAAGTGGCGGTCGTCGCGCACAGGATGCCGAACGCGAGCACCGCTTCGGCCCGCATGCGACCACTGGGAATGGGCCGCAGCCGCGTGCGCGACATCCGGTCGTCGATGTCGCGGTCGATGTACATGTTCACCGCGTTGGCGCCGCCGGCCATCAGGTAACCGCCGACGAAGACGGCGAGGACGAGCGTCCACGCCGGCGCACCAGCGACGAACATGGGCGCGATGGTGGTGACGAGCAGGAGCGAGATGATCCGCGGCTTCGTGAGGGCGACGAGATCGCGCGCGAAGCTCGGCCCGGCCGGCGCCGCGATCGACTCGTTCATGGCCGAACCACTGCGGGCTCGCCAGGCACACTGGCGCGGCGGGCGAGGTACGCAAGCGCGAAGGTCGCGATCCAGATGCTCACCCCGGTGGCTTCGTGCAAGGATCGCAGCACTGGCGGCAGGCGCATGCCGATCATCGCGCCGGCGACGAGCCATTGGAGCACGCCGAGCGCGAGCGCGATCGCCGCGGCGCGCCGGACGACGTGCGCTTCGCGCCGCTTGCGGAACGCCATGACGAGCCCCACGAGATGGAGCACGAGGACGAACGCGAGTACGCGATGCGTGAGCTGGACGTGGACAGCGCCGCGAATCACGTCGGGGTTGGCGCCGCACAACGGAAAGCCGAGACAGGCGACGGCGGCGCCGGGATACTTCGCCGTCAATCCGCCCATCACGACGGCGAGCAGCGCCATCGTCGCGCCCGCGACGGTGCCACGCCTGGCCTTCATCGACGCGCCGCCCATGCGCGCCTCGTCGCCGCCGAACCCACCGGCGCGGATGATCGCCGCGACGAGTGTCGCCACGAGGCTCATCGCCACGGTCCAGTGCGCGAGTGTCGCGAAGGGCGCGTTGCCGAATTTCACGGTGATGGCGCCGAGCAGCGCCGCCGACAGGCCGAGCCCGAGCGCGAGCGCGGCGGCACGCAGAACGCCGCCGGTGCCACCCACGCCAGCCTGCGCGCGACGACGCCACGCGGCGGCGACGAGAATCGCGAGCGACAGGATGAGGATGGACGCGAGGTAGCGATGAAAGACCTCGATGACGAGGTCGGGCCGGTCGAGCGGTGGAAACCAGCGGCCGTAGCACCGCGGCCAGTGGTCGCCGCACCCCATGCCCGAGCCCGAGATGCGGACGATCGCGCCGAACACCAGATGCAGGCAGGCGACGCCGAAGGCCGCGTACGCCGTGCGGCGGAGGGATGTCATCGCATCGCCGCTGCCACGGGCTCGCGCGAGCCGGCCGTAGCGGGGCGCGGGTGGATCGCGCGCCAGGTGAAGACGAGGAGCAGCACCAGCCCCAGCGCCGGTACGGCGGCCCACACCATTTCCGTCGAGCCGCGCTGCCGCGGCAGCGTCGCCATGGAGGTCGGGGCGTGGCGACCGCCACCCACCGAGCGGAGGATGCAGAACTGGGCGAACGCACAGGACGCCACGGACATCCAGAACAGCCCGTCGGCGAAGGTAAGTCGCATGCGCGGCAGCAGGGCGGGCGAACAGGTGTGGAAGAATCAGAAAGGTCACCAGCGAGAGAGCGGGGGTCAACCGGGCAAACCCTGACCGCGCATGGAGATTGGCGTCGCGCACGTGCGACCTCTCCCCGCGACGACATCCGGGCCGTAGCATTCGCGGATGTCGACCTCCTCAGCAGTCCCGGACCGTTCGCCGACGCTCAAGCGCCAACTCGGTTTGTGGAGCGCGGTGGCCGTGCTCATCGGCTCCACCATCGGTTCGGGCATCTTCCGGTCGCCGGCCGGGATCGCCGACAAGTTGCCCGGTCCCGGACCGTTGATGGCCGTCTGGATCGCCGGCGGACTGTTCGCGCTCTGCGGTGCGCTCACGCTTGCGGAGCTGTCCGGCGCCTTTCCGGAAACCGGCGGCGCCTACGTCTTCATTCGGGAAGGCTGGGGACGGCTGGCCGCTTTCCTGTTCGGCTGGGCCGAGCTCACGCTGATTCGTGCCGCCTCACTCGGCGCGATCAGCACGACGTTCGCCGAGTACCTCATGCGCGTGCGCGGCTACGATCCATCGCTGGAGCCGTACCGCACGTACGTCCACTATGTCGCTGCGGTCGCGATCCTGCTCGCGGCAACGTTCAACTACGTGGGCGTGCGGTGGGGATCGCTGGTGCAGAATCTCACCACGCTCGCGAAATACGGCGGGTTGCTGTTCATCATCATGCTCGCCTTCGCGATCGGGTTGCCGCAGACCGGCGGGCACTACACACCGGCCGTGCCGGAGGGCTCGTTCCACATCGCCGCCTTCGGGCTCGCGCTGGTGAGCGTGCTCTGGGCGTTCGATGGCTGGGCCGACTTGAGCTTCGTGGCCGGCGAGGTGAAGGATCCTCGCCGCACCCTGCCGCGGGCGATCATCATCGGCACGGTGGCCGTGATCGTCATCTACCTGCTCGCGAATCTCGCGTATCTGGCCGTGCTGCCGGTGGAGGAGATTCGTCGGTCGCGGCTCGTCGCCGCCGACGTGGCCGAGCGTCTGATCGGCGCACCGGGCGTGATCTTCGTCGCGCTGACGGTCATGCTCTCCACGTTCGGCACGCTCAACGGCACGCTGCTCACCGCGCCGCGCATCTTCTTCGCTATGGCCGACGACGGACTGTTTTTCAAGAAGGTGGCGGCCGTGCACCCGCGTTTTCACACGCCGTACGTGTCGATCCTGCTGACCACCGGGCTGGGCGTCGTGTTCGTGCTGCTGCGGACGTTCGAACAGCTCGCCGACACTTTCGTCACGGCCATCGTGCCGTTCTATGCGCTGGCGGTGGCCTCGATCTTCGTGCTCCGCAAGCGCGCCTCTTACGATCCGCCGTTTCGTGTGCCGCTCTACCCGATCGTGCCCGCCCTGTTCATCCTCGCGACCTGCTTCCTGCTGGGCAACGCGCTCATCGATCCGACCAGCCGGTGGCCGACGATGGCGGTGCTCGGGATCATACTGCTGGGAGTGCCGGTGTACTACCTGACGGTGGGACGCAAGACTGGTGAACCGTGAACCGTGAACCGTGAACCGTGAACCGTGAACCGTGAACCGTGAACCGTGAACCGTGAACCGTGAAC
>JAJAYP010000278.1 GCA_026786185.1 Gemmatimonadaceae bacterium | reverse complement strand
TCGGACAGCAGCGACCGCCCCCCCGCCGATCGATCGCGGAGGCGGGCGCCTACACCCCAAGCCCCACTAGAACGGACAGTTCCCGGGTTTCGGCGCGTCGATCCGGAGTAGCGCGCCCGGCGGCGCGAAGTACGTCACGACGTTCATCGCTGGTGATCCGGACTCGTTGCGGGCGATGTGGGCGTGGTCGCCGACATCCAGAAACCCCTGACCCGCGCTGCGAATGATCGGCGTGCACGTAGGATCGTCGGAGTCGTAGAAGGTCATCGTGCCCGACACCACCGAGATGAAGACGGGCCCGGGATGACGATGCCATCCGCTCTGACCCCCTGGCTCGAAGGTGATGCTCTGCACGGCGACGTCCAGTCCGTTCGGTGCCTTGACCTCCACGTCCCAGTCGGCCGACTTGCGCTTGACCTTGAACCCCTCGGCGAAGGTCCCGCGGCCGACCAGCGTCGACTTCGACCCCGACCCCAGCGTGCGCTGGGGGGCGGTCGGCGACATCGCCGTCGGATTGGCCGATCGCTCGGAGTCGCCGCATCCCGCAAGCAGAAGCGCAAGGGTGGTGCTGCCCAGAAGGCTGGCCGCTCTCGTTCGATACGCGGCGGGCCGACGGTTTCGTGCAGATGTCATCGTGTCCTCCAACATGAGTGAAGTCGCTCCGACGGTGGCGTGCGGCGTTCCACGGTCGTATAGTGGGCAGGCAAACGCTTGAATCGCCGACCTTCACCCGTGTTAACGACAGGTCGCCCCGAAACACGACATCGCATCCTCGCGAGAGGGCGCGGCGTCGGGGGCAGGCCGTCCTCCAGAGCTGATGAGCGCCTCGGCGAAATCCTCGACCGTTCTCACCGCGCTGCGTGGCGGCAGCCGCGAATCGCTCGACCGGCTCGTTCCGCTGCTGTACCAGGAGCTGCGGACCATCGCCCACCGGCAGATCGCCCGGCGGCCGGAGGGTGGCACGCTCGAGACGACGGGCCTCGTCCACGAGGCGTATCTCAAGCTCGTTCAGCAGTCGTCCGCGGGGGTGCACGACCGCGCGCATTTCCTGGCGCTGGCGTCGCTGGCGATGCGACACGTGCTCGTCGACCGCGCCAAGGCGCGTGGACGGCTGAAGCGGGATGGAGACCGCGGTCGCATCACGTTCGACGCAAACCGAATTGCCGTCGACGATCAGCCTGAGGCTCTCCTGCAACTCGATGATGCGTTGACCTGGCTCGCGGAGCTCGAGCCCCGTCTCGCTCGAGTCGTCGAGTGCCGCTTCTTCGGTGGCCTGACCGAAGAGGAGATGGCCGCGGCACTCGGCGTCACGGTGCGCACGATACAGCGCGACTGGGCCAAGGCGCGCATGCTGCTACGGCGCGCGCTCGAGTCGTGACTCCGTCCGGCACATCCGGCGCGCCCATGCTCCCGCCGCCCTCACCCGACGAGTGGCGGCGCCTCGAACCGCTCATCGATGCAGTGCTCGACGCCCCCGTGGAGTGTCGCGCGGAACTGCTCGCCGAGGCGAGCGGTGGGGATGCAGCGCGGCTGGCGGAGCTCGAGCGACTGGTGGCGGAGTGTGAGCGAGCGTACCCGCTGCTCGAGCAGCCGGTGGCCGATCGCTTCGCCGCCATCTTCGGCGACGATGCACCGCGGATCCCCGAACTCCTCGCCGACCGCTATCGCATTCTTCGCGAGGTCGGTCGTGGCGGCATGGCAATCGTGTACCTCGCTCGCGACGTGAAACATGGACGAGATGTCGCCGTCAAGGTGGTGCGTCCCGAGTTGGCTGCTGCGTTGGGGCGGTCACGATTTCTGCGGGAGATCGAGATCGCGGCACGACTCCGTCATCCGCACATCGTGCCGCTGTACGATTCGGGAGAGGTGCCCGCGACGTCGGCGAACTCGAACGGCAATGAGCCGGGAAGTTCGCTCCTCTACTACGTCATGCCGTACGAGCCCGGGCACTCGCTGCGCGAGCGGCTGACGCAACGTGGGCCGCTGCCGATCGCGGACGTGGTTCTCATCGTCCATGACGTGTGCGAGGCGCTGTCGCACGCGCATCAACACGGCATCGTCCATCGCGACATCAAGCCGGAGAATGTGCTGCTCTCCGGGCGACATGCGTTGATCACCGACTTCGGCGTCGCGCGCGCCGTGAGCGAGGCAACCGTCGAGGCGAGCGGAGCGGTCGCTGGAGTCGCGTTTGGCACCCCGACGTACATGGCGCCGGAACAGGCGGCGAGCGATCCCGACGTAGACCATCGTGCGGATATCTATGCTCTCGGCGTGCTCGCGTACGAGCTCTTGGCGGGGCGGCCGCCGTTCGAGAAAATCGAAAGAGCACGACGGTCGCATCACGCGCCAGACGTGTTGACACCGCTCTTCACCTATCGCTCCGACGTTCCGGACGCTCTTGCTGCGCTGATCATGAAGTGCCTGGCGCCGTTGCCCGCGGATCGCTGGCAGCGCGCCGATCATTTACTCGCGCAACTCGCGGCGGTCCGCGACCCAGCGGGTGGGTCGGGCGCGACCGGCGGATCACGCCGAGCGGCGAGCTGGGCCGCGATGTTCCTCGGCGCAGCACTCGGCCTTACGCTGCTCGTGGCACTCGCGATCACCCTGACCCGCAGTCGCGACGAACGGGCGCCGCTCGCGCTTGGCCGCGCGCGCCGCCTCACCTCCGATGCCGGACTCGAGGTCCAGCCCTCGATGTCGCCCGACGGGCGGCGCGTTGCCTATGCGACTGGTCATTCGCTCCAGATGCGCATCGCCGTCCGCGATGTTGCCGGAGGGAAGGCGATGTTCCTCACGACCGACAGCACGGTGAACCAATGGCTTCCACGCTGGTCACCGGATGGCGCGCGCATCCTGTTT
>JAJAYP010000277.1 GCA_026786185.1 Gemmatimonadaceae bacterium | reverse complement strand
GATGGTCGCCGGCGATCAGCAGGGACCGGGGGCGGGCGGCGGCTGGCTCTGGATCCTCAGCGATCTGAAGTCGGTGCTGGAGAGCGGACAGCCGATGTCGACGAAGAAGGGCTGGTAGCGCGGTACGGTACGTCGGCCGCGCCGTTACTGCCGGCCGACGTACCCACCTACGTGTCGGCTCCGAGCGGCCGCGGTAGATGCGGCGAGCGACTTAGAAGTCCTGGCGTCGCAGTCGAGCTGATCGACGAGCACGTCGCAGCGCTCGACGCGCGTACTGTCGGTCATGCTGCTTCGGGAGCAGGAGGTCGCTGGTTCAAATCCAGTCGACCCGACCATGGCAAGGCATGACAGAGCGGCCGCATCACCCGCTCGATTCGCGGCTACGTATGCGTGTAATCTCGCCGAGTAAAGCGCCGACCAAACCTATCCCGAGTGCGAGAGCGAAACGTTGGCGGGGTGTAGTGTCTGCCCAGCTAGCACCAATCGCCTCACTCAGCAGGATGAAGAACGCGATGGAGGCAACATTGTTTGCCCACGCACGTAGGATTCGTGCTGCTGTTGTCACCGGCACCCGAGCCGTTGAGCCGACACGATTTCTCCAGTGTCCATGTAGTACGTGATGCGATAGTGGCACATCCTGACAGGAGGCTCCCCGCTACCAGGGCTGGCAGGACGCGATACAGGTGTTGGCGGAGTATAGCAGCCCATGGCGCGGAACCAGGTAGCGTAGGTGTTCAATCGGATTCGGCTGGTTTCAAAATCTGCGTAGAGAGAATCCATGCCAGGCGTCAGAGCACGAAGGAATGCCCAGCCATACCACGATTCCGCTGCGGAAAAGGACTGCGGAGCGCCACTTGCTAAATCCAGCTCCTTGTCACCCGCTCCCGAAAGTCCCCACAGAAGGGCGTTCCTGGAGTGCTTGTAGCTCTGTCGGCTATTCCTTCGCGCGGATCGCGCGCACCAGCTCGTCCTTGGGCATCGAGCTGTAGCCACTCATGCCGAGCTCCTTCGCGCGATTCTCCAGCTCGTCCCTGGTGCGCGACTCCAGGCTCGTGTTCGGGTTTCCTGTCCCCTGCGTCCGTGAATTGAGCGTGCGCCCCTCGTCACGGCGCTCCTTGTTCACCATGCGCGCCGCGATCTCCTCGGCCTTGTCCTCGGACTTGCCGCGGTCCTCGTAGCTGTTCTTGATGTGCTCGTAATGACGTTCGCCTTTGTTGCTCCAGGCGTCGGGCATCGCGCTTCCTCCCGACGTCAGTGATGCTGTCACGCCGTGCAAGGCTCGCGCGACGGCGCATGCTGGAGGACGCCAGCCAGGGGCTGCGCTCGACAATCACGCCGGCGCGTCACACCGAAGGAAAGGGTGAGCGACATGTGCAAGAAGTCCGATGTGAATGCTATGGCAGGGCTTCCGGCAATCGGCAACTCGATGCGCCCGCGGCACCGAACTTGATGATCCTTGTGTCAGCCGCCCCACCGCCTGGCTCGCGTCTGCGACCGCCGGGCGATCAGGCCGCGAAGGCGACGACGCCGCATGACACATCAGCCCGTCGTTCCCCCTTCGCCCGGTCGATACCCTGCCTGGGGATTTGCCGGCGAGGGCGCGCCGCGCCCCAGCACCAGAGCACGCTGGCGTGCAGCCTCATTTCAAACTACGGAGGACGCAGTGGCCCAACTCGACATTCAACAGAAAAAGGGAGCCAGCTGGCTCTGGTGGGCAATCGGCCTGATCGTGCTCGCCCTGGTCGCGTGGTGGATCGTAAAGGCGAATGACCGCGACGGTGGGGTCGATGCCGGTGTCGTCGCGCCCGCAGTCGCCGCCGACGGTCAGCCGGCCGGTGCCGGGTCGCCGAACAGTCCGGCGATGATCACCGAGCTTTCGACCCTCACCGCCGCAACAACGATCGGCGACCTCGCCGGACGAAAGGTCGTGCTCGCTGAGGCGCCGGTCTTCGCTGCGGTGAGCGACAAGGGCTTCTGGATCGGCAGCGACAGCGACGCCCAGCAGCGGGTCTTCGTTGTGCGCGGCAACCAGATGGCGGCGAACACCGCGCCCGACGGAGCGGTGAACGCGGGCACGAAGGTCAACATCTACGGCACCGTGCAGCAGATGCCGGCCAATCTCACCCAGCAGAACACGACGTGGAACCTCAAGTCCACCGACAGCCAGATGCTCGCCAAGCACCCGCTCTTCATCCAGGCGGACTCGGTTCAACTCGTCAAGCCGTAGTCCCGCCGCAGCACACCGTCAACTCTGCGCGCGCGCAGAACACAGCTGACTTCAACCGGGAGTACTCGAATGGCAGACCGACTCGAACAGGACCGGACGAACCGCGCCGACCAGGAGCGCCCAACGGGCGCCGCTGCGGCGCCTACACTCGCACGCCTCCATGACCTCGACGACTACGAGGTAGCCGACGGCGAACCCGACATCCGCGGCTGGAAGGTGAAGACCGCCGATGGCAAGGAGGTCGGCGAGGTCGATGGACTGATCGTCGATCCCGACGCCCTCGAGGTGCGTTACGTCGAGGTGAAGGTGAACGACGAGCTTCACGAGGGCCGCGAAAAGGAATTCGTCCTCGTGCCGATCGGCGTCGCACGCCTCGACGAAGACAGCGACACGATGTTCGTGCACTCGCTGCCGGACAATGGGCTTCTCCACGCGCCCCGCTTCGCCCGTGAGCCAATCACGGCGGACCACGACAGGACGCTCATCACCTACTATGGGAAGCCGGCCGAGCGCACGGCGGACCACCAGACACGCTTCTTCGGCACTCGACGTCGCGGCCGCGAGCAATCGGGATACTTCACGCGATCGGGCCAGCAGAACGCCGGCGGAAACGACGAGGTCGTAATCCTGCGCGCCGTCGTCATCGAGACGGGAGAGACTCCGGCTACCGATCGGACGACCACGGGCGGCGATCGCGGCCCCAATGCCAACCGGCCCGACGCTCGAGGCTAGTGTCCGACCTGATCGCCATCGCGCTCGCGACCCTGCTCGCGCTCGCGGTGGCGACACTCATTCTCTACTTCACGCGTAGCTCGCCGGTACGCGAGCTGCGCTGGCCTGGCGATGAGTTCCGGCCGACCTCGCCGCCGGCTCACCGCCGTTCGTCGAGACCTTCCGACGTCGCCAGCGCCGCGCCACGAACGGCATCCACGAGCTTTTCGTCGCGATCGTAGATGTCATTGGCGAACTCCAGTATCCCGTCGCGCTCGAGCACCGTGAAGTAGACGATGTACACGGGCAGCTTCCGGTCGAGCCGCACGCGATGGTCGTCTGCGCCGCGATCCATGGCGTCCTTCACGCGCGCCACGTCCCATCCCAGCACGAACTGCGCGAGCGCCGCGGGGTCCTGCACCCTGATGCAGCCGTGACTGAACGCGCGCACACGCTCGTTGAACAGACTGCGCGCCGGCGTGTCGTGCAGATAGATGTTGAAATCGTTGGGGAAGATGAACTTCACGAAGCCAAGCGCATTGCCGGGTCCGGGCTTCTGGCGTACGTATCTGCCCCAGCTCGCCTTCACACTCTCATATCGGTTGCGCGCGAAGTAGCCTGGATCGCGTCGCTGCTTCGGCCAAAGCTCCTTGGCGGCAATACCGGCGGGCACGTTCCAGTAGGGACGGAACACGAGATAGGCCATCGAGTCGCTGAACACAGGCGTGGAGCGGCCACCATACTCGGCGCCCACCACGATGCCCATGGTGAGCACCTCCTGACCGGCATCGTACGCTCTGAGACGAAATGCGGGCACGTTCACGAGCACGTAGCGCGCACCGAGGGATCGCGGCAGCCACCGATGCCGCTCCAGGTTGGCCCCGATCTGCTGCGTACGGTACTCGGCGCTGCGGTTGAGTGATGCGAGCGTCTCTGGCCCAACGACGCTGTCCGCGGCGAGCGCGTGGCGACGCTGGTACTCAACCACCGCACCCGCGAGCTCCGCGTCGTACACGACCGGCGTTTCCACGCCCGCACCTGCATCCGCGTCTGAAACCGCCGGCTTCAGCGGTCTTACATCGATGTAGTCCTCGGCATGCAGCCGTGCGAGCAGCGCGCCGAGCGGTCCCGCTGCCGCGGTATCTCCCGGGCGGAGCACGCCGAGTTGCGGGACAGTTGGCCATCCTCCGGCCTTCACGATCGCGCGGTAGCGGGCAAGCGCGCGCACGAGTGCATTGTAATCCGCGTCCTGCGGATGCAGCTTGCCGAGTGCCTCACCGAGTGATGGTTGTGCAACGGTGTTGAGGATGACCTTCTCGACGTCGACGTCCTGCGGGTCGATGTGCCACTCCCGGTTCACCGAGCGCGGTTCCACCTGGCCAGTGAGCAGATCCTCGGCGTAGCTCACCAGCGCGGCACTGATGAGGACGTCGGCGCGCGCGATTGCATCGGCGGTCGGTGTACTGGACAGTCGTGCGATGGCGTTGCGGATCTCCGCGAGCGGGAACTCCGCGACGTCGAGCGCCTGGGCTGACGCCGCGGCGATGGTGTCGAGCAGCACGCTGCCGCGCGCATTCACTCGGGCGCCATCGAGCCAGCGTGCAGACGCTTCAGCACCGTAGAGGGCGCGCACGTGCCGCCAGCGATGGCTCGCGTAACCGGAGAGAATCGGGCGAGCAGCTATCACCCGCTCGATGGACGCGGCGACGCTGTCAGCGCGAACTGCGGCCACCGGCACGCCCTCGGCTCGGGCGCCGCCAGGCATCAGAAGCATGAGGACAAGACAACTGAGTGAGGGCATCATGCTCTCTCCGATAGCAAGTATCGACCCGGCAAACGTCGCTGCGAGACTCTCACCAATTGTGGGATCCGTCCGGGAGCGCCGCTGCGCGCTCGCAATGCCGACGCTGCCGACGCTTGCGACGCGTCGGCGAAAGCAGAGGCGGCTTCGTCGCTGCTCCTTGCCGGGATGTGGTCATTCCTCGTCATGCTCATGCTGCCCCCGGCATGCTCGTTGCCCAGTATCTCGGTGGGTGCCGACTCGCGGTTCCCCGCACCCTTTCGAAGGATGAGCCATGACCACAAATCAAGGCACGCGCAAAGCGACGGAACCGAGTGCTCCCGATGAGGCCCGGTCGCCCGATGCGGTCCTCGGCTCCCAGCACCTGCCACGTGCTTGGCCGCTTCAGCGATCGTTAGGCGGCACCGCGCCAGGATGCTGGGCGCACCCCCGTCAGTGAAACCTCTTGCTAGGCCTGCGCTTAAGCGTGACCTAGTGGACGTAGCCTCGGAGACGGCCCATTGCGGCGAGATCGAAGCGCACCTGTAGAGCAACTAGGGCCCGGTCGGGGACTTCACCGTTGAGGACTCGGACAAGATCGCCGCGCAAAGCACCTACGTGAACATGCGGAAACATGGCATTGCCACTATTACCGATGCGCGCCACGAATTGTCCGGCGCGGACAGTGTCACCGACCTTGACCTGAATGTCTTGGACGTGAACGTAGCCGACCTGCACCGGGGCATCAGCTGGGTCGCCAAGGCGTTCAAACAGAATCGCAGTCGCGGGATCCGGGCCTCGAGTCCCAGGCCGATTTGTAACCTCGCTCCGGAGTATGCCGCGTACGACGCCGTCGAACGGCGCAGGAAGGGGTTGATTCCAGCTGAACCAATCCTCATTGCGAGTTCCGCCGCCGGTGTAGAAGCGATCGAAATTTCCACTGGCACCACCGTCACTGCGATAGGAAAGGCAGTCAGCTCCGAGCGCATCACCTGCATGATTCTCCGATCCGAGGGGATGTTCCGAGCAGGTGAAGGGAGTCGCCAACGGCGGATGGATCACAATGGCGTCGATGGTCGGACGGGCCGGTTGCGCTTGTCCCGCTGTCCGAGTGGCGGGGCCGCACGCGACAACTATGAATAGCGCGTATGAATGAACGAAGACGCTTGGACGCATCATGAGTAGCGGTCGAAGGGTGAGTCTTACGAGGCCCCCCGAGGGCCTGAAAAGAGCTGCAGTGAGAGCATTGCGCGGGATGCGTACAATTCCGGTGATGGGGCCGCCTAACGCCCAAGCTAAGCTGCAAAGCACGTCTCATAATGCGAGCGCAGCGAGCATCAGTAATGGTGCTTTGTCAGCTTCAGCGATCGTTGAGGTTGTAGAAAAACCCTTCTGTATGAAGGAATCTTGCTGTCCGGCACTGGCATGGCAATCGCTGGTCGTGGTGGCGTCGACGATTGGTGTGCTGGTGCCTCCCGAACTGCGAGATCTCATGGCCCGCTACAAGTACATCGATACGAACCCGCGCTTCCTCCCCGTGGACTTGGCGCGGCAACTATTGCCCGGGACGTTCGAGCACGCGG
>JAJAYP010000276.1 GCA_026786185.1 Gemmatimonadaceae bacterium | reverse complement strand
GTCTGCGGCATATATAGGCCGGTGTAGGTGCGTTAATACACTTTTGGCGGATTCGTGCGGTTGGTCGTGGGTTCGTTGGGGCGAAAGAATGGTTGTGGGTTTGTTTAAAGACACGACGGGGAGGGAGCGAACGTCGCTCCCTCCCCGTCGTGCGTTCGAGGCGTTCACCATCGAATGCACCAGACGAGCGCTACTTCGAGTAGACCTCGTCGTATCCCGACCCGCTGTTGAATCCCGAGATCGTGATCGTGCGGTTGGAGACGGTACCGATGTACGGACGATTCGGGTCGAACTGGTCGGTGAGGGAGATCTGGTTGCCGCTGACCGTCCAGTAGCCGTCGATGCGATCCTCGAACTGCGAGCCGCCGTTTTGCCGTAGCGTCGTGATGCCGGAGTAGTCGCCATTGCGGTCGAGAATGATCCGGCCGGCGATCACCTCGAGATTGCCGATCGTCACCGGCGGCGCGGCACCACCGATCGTGCGGAGCACGTACGTCCCGGAAACCGCGTCTCCTGGTCCGGTGGAGTCGGTGCAGGCGGTGGCGGTGAATCCAAGGGCGAGGGACAACGCGAGCACAAGCAGTCGTTTCACGGGAATCTCTCCTGTCTGGAGTGATGACACACATCCGGCCTCGCGCCGGGCGCGATGGACACAGGTGCACTCCGGCAGGACGACTGGATGCGGCCTCGCGTTCCTACCGGAGCACGGTGCTGGGCGGCTCGGCAGACGGACCCTTCCTCGGACCGGCGTCTGCATCGTCGAGCATCGTATTGTGATGCGTGCGGGATGTCGCCGCCTCGATCTGCTCGAGGAGATCGCGCTCGATCGCCCGCACATCGAGTGGCTGGAGCATGTGGTTCAGCTCCGGATCGTCGCTCACGCGATGGCCCAGCCTCGTGTACAGGCCGGCGATGAGCTGCAGTGTCTTCGTCACTTCCTGCTCGACGCGGAGGTTCACCTGGAGCCCGAGCTCCTCTCGCAATTCCGCGATGGTCGACTCGCGCTGCTGCGCCATGAGGACGAAGATCGAGAGGAAGATCGCCTCGAGCGAGACGATCGTCGTCATCAGTCCGAAGGGATACGGGTCGACCGGCTGCAGTCCGATCGCGCCCGTGTTCCAGAGTATCCAGAAGGTGAAGGCCACCAGGTGCGCGACGAGAAACCAGACCGAGCTGGCAATCTCGTTCAGCTTGTCGACGGCACGCTCGAGTATCGTGCGATGCGCCGAATGCTGCGCCTTGATCGCACCGAAGGCCAGATTCGCCACATAGCGGCGCTTGCGACGCTCGGAATTGTCGTCGGCCGCACTCGCCTGGACGGTGTCGCCGCCCGAAGGCATCTGCTCGTCTGTCATCGTCCGCGGGGAAGGCGAGAACCGTGCCCTCGTCCATTCGCATTGAAGGTCGCATCGAGGTGCCAAATGATACAGGCACGCAATGCATGAGCGCCTGCATCGAATCGGTCGAAGCAGGCGCTCGTACAATCATGTGCACACGCGTCCGGTTACGGGCGCTGTACGTCGACGTTGTTACCGATCACGGCACCAAGCAAGCCGCCCGCAGCCGCGCCGATCAATCCGCCCTTGAGGCGGTCCCGGCTCGTCGCAGCCCCGATGATGGCTCCCGCGCCCGCGCCAATTGCGGCGTCACGGCCGGTGTGCTTGATCACTTTCCGCTGCGGTGCCGGAGCCGGATAGTACGTGCCCGATGACGACGACCTGGAGCTGCTCCGCGACGACGAGCGGCGAGGGGCTGGCGCCCGGTAGACCGGTGCGGGCGCACGATAGACGGGCGCTGGCGCAGCATAGACGGGGGCCGCACCCGCATACTGCAGCGGCTGACCATTGGCGCCGAACTGCTGCTCGGTTGGCGACACGAACTGCTGAGCCTGGTATGGCTGCGCCTGCGCCGCGAGTGCGAGGTCGTTCTTCAGCGCGTCGTCGGGACGCGAATCGTTGTTGCGGCACGCACCGAGCAGGGTGAGGCCGGCGAGCGACGAGATGACGAGTTTCCGCATTGAAGTTCCTCCGTAGCTGAGAACGATCGTACTGGCTGACCCATACCAAGGCAGGGGATGTACCGCGAGTTAACATGCTCGTCGGCGCGTTCGGTCTCCGAAGTCGTCCCTTCCGCTGGAGCGCCTCGTCCCCTTTTTTCCAACGGCGACCTGAGCCGTGGCGCATCTCCGGCACGTATCACGCATCGTCCGCGTTGTCTCACCGGCAGCACGCCGCTCGTCTCAAACACCGAGGTGTTCCGACATGCATCACCCGAAGACTCGGGTCTCGTTCACCGCGATCGTACTGCTGCTTCTGGGCAGCGCCGACGCCCGCGCGCAGGAGGCGGGGGCGGCACCGCCTGTGTACCCCTCGCCCGAGGTCGGTGCCATGGCGCCCGACTTCGCGCTCCCCGGCGCAACACGATATGGCACGCTGCGCGACCCGGTCCGGTTGTCCGACCATCGTGGCAAGACGGTCGTGCTCGCGTTCTTCTACAGGGCGCGGACCAAGGGCTGAACGGTGCAAATGGAGGCGTACCGTGATCAGTACGCCAAGCTCTTCAACAACGGCCGCCACGTCGTCGTCATCGGCATCAGCGTCGATCCCGACACACTCCTCGCCGCCTGGGCGCGGGAGATCGGCACACCAATCGTGTTCGCGAGCGACTCCGCGCAGGTCGCTGGTAAACTGTACGGCGCGGTACGGGGAAAGCTCGACAACCGATCGCTGTTCGTGATCGATCCGGCGGGACGCATCGTCAAGCGCATGCAGCCGTTCAACGAACTTGCGCAGACGTCCTACGATGCGCTCGAGGCGGCGGTGAAGATGACGCTGCCGACGCCGGCGGTCGAGAAGCGGTAGACATTTCGTTCTTGCCCGGCGCGCGCGTGTCGAGCGAGCGACGAGAACGATGGCCGGCGGCAGGTGCGCGCCGGCCATCGTGCATCCGCTAGCTTTCCGGCGGACCTCGACGCCCCGAGATGCTCATGACCAGCCGCCCGTTTACCGTCGGAATCATTCAGGATTCCGCGTCGTCAGATGCGCGTGCGACACTCGACCAGGCCATCGCACACGTTCGCGAAGCCGCCGCCCTGGGCGCGCAGATCATCTGCCTGAAGGAACTGTTCAACGCACCGTACTTCTGCAAATCGCAGCACTGCGAGCGGTTCGACATCGCCGAGCCGATTCCCGGTCCCACCACGGACGTCATGCAGAAGCTCGCCCGAGAGCTGGACGTCGTGCTCGTGGTGCCGCTGTTCGAGAAGCAGGCGATGGGCGTCTATCGCAACTCGGCCGCGATCATCGACGCGGACGGATCGTTGCTGGGCGTCTATCGCAAGATGCACATCCCCGACGATCCGCTGTTCAACGAGAAGTACTACTTCGCACCGGGCGACACGGCGCACGACGATCGCATCGATCGCATCGGCGAAGTCGCGAAGCAGGCCAGCGGCTTCCGCGTCTGGAAGACGAAGTATGCGAACATCGGCGTGCTGATCTGCTGGGATCAGTGGTACCCGGAAGCGGCGCGCATCACGAGCCTGCTCGGCGCCGATATCCTGTTCTACCCCACCGCCATCGGCTGGCACCCCGACGAGAAGTCGGAATTCGGCGCCGCACAGGTAGACGCCTGGCGGACGATCCAGCGGTCGCACGCGATCGCCAATGGCGTATACGTTGCCTCGCCGAATCGGATCGGTCACGAGGATGACGAGCCCGGAACGCGCGGTATCGAGTTCTTCGGACACTCGTTCATCGCCGATCCATTCGGGCGGCTGCTTGCCGACGCCCCGAACACCGACGAGGCAATCCTCATCGCGCGGTGCGATCCGAAAGTGATCGAGGAGACGCGGCGGAACTGGCCCTTTCTCCGGGATCGGCGCATCGACGCGTACGCGCCCATCCTCAGCAGGTATCTGGGAGCCTGAGAGCCGGTGAACCGTGAACCGTGAACCGTGAACCGTGAACCGTGAACCGTGAACCGAACGCCGTTACGGTTTACGATGCAGTTTTCAGTTTCCCCGTTCCCCGATCCGTCCTCCTGTGACCCAGTTCACCTTTCCCGCGGAGTGGTCCCCGCACGCGGCCACGTGGATCGCGTGGCCGCATCACGAGCCGGATTGGCCCGGCAAGCTCGGACCCATTCCCTGGGTCTACGCCGAGATCGCCCGCATTCTCGCGGAGCACGAGCGAGTCGAGATTCTCTGCCACGACGAGTCGATCCGCGCCGCGGCAAAGGAGCATCTCGCGGCGCACGGCGTCCATCGCAATGTGCA
This sequence comes from Gemmatimonadaceae bacterium, assembly GCA_026786185.1. Lineage (GTDB taxonomy): Bacteria > Gemmatimonadota > Gemmatimonadetes > Gemmatimonadales > Gemmatimonadaceae > AG11. The sequence goes on along the minus strand of JAJAYP010000276.1, from coordinate 6,718 downwards.
GCTGCACCTCGTGGCGAACGACCGTGTGTGGCTCCGCGACTCCGCGCCCACCTTCGTTCACGATCCTGCGGGCGATGTCGTGCTGGCGAACTGGGACTTCAACGCCTGGGCGAAGTATCCGAACTTCGCGCGGGACGCGGAGGTCGGGCGGGCGGTCGAGCGCATCACCGGACTTCACCGCATCGAGCCGGTGCGGCCTGACACCGGTGCTCGCCTCGTCCTCGAGGGCGGCGGCATCGAGACCGATGGCGCGGGCACGTTGCTCGTCACCGAAGAGTGGCTGCTCTCCAGCGTGCAGGTACGGAATCCCGGACTCGACCGCGACGGATACGAGCGCGCGTTCCGTGACGCGCTCGGCATCCGCGCGACGATCTGGCTCGGTGAGGGATGCGTCGGCGACGACACGCACGGACACGTGGACGACATCGCCCGCTTCGTGGCACCCGGCGTGATCGTGCTCGCTTACGAAGAGGACCCGGCCGACGACGAGAACCACCGACGCTCCGTCGACAACATGCGTCGGCTCGAGCTCGCAGGTGCGGGGGCCGGGGCGCTCAAGGTGGTGAAGCTGCCCTATCCGCGCGCCGTCACCATGCACGGCGATCGGCTCCCGGCAAGCTACGCCAACTTCTACATCGCCAATGGCGTCGTGCTCGTACCCACCTTCAACGATCGCAACGACCGGGTCGCACTCAACACCATTGCCGAGCTGATGCCCGATCGGAACGTGGTCGGTGTGCACGCCCTCGACCTCGTATGGGGATTCGGCACGCTGCACTGCCTTACGCAGCAGCAGCCGGCACGCAGGGCACCGGGTCGCGCACGATGACGTCCATGCGGTGTACTCCTTGCACGATGACGCGGTCATGAAGATCATCCTGCTCAGCGACGACGCCATTCGTCTCGAACCGATTCCCGGCGCCCTCACGGTCGAGGCAGCGTCATCCGAGATGAGCTACTCGCCCTTTCACATGCTGGCGAGCGGACTGGCGACATGTACCGCGTCCGTGCTGCACTCCTGGGCCACGCACGCAAAGCTCTCCGTCGACGATCTGTCACTCTCGGTGCGGTGGCGATTCGCCGATGATCCGCACCGTGTGTCGGACATCGAGGTGATCCTCGAGTGGCCATCGCTCCCCGCGAACCGGCTCGGCGCCGCTCGGCGCGTGGCGGAGATGTGCACGGTGCACGCGACGCTGACCCATCCACCCCGGATCGCCATCACGACCGGGGCGGCGACGCCAACGGCGGCCATCGGGACCTCGGATGCCCGAGAAACCGCGCAGCCGGCGAGGATTGGAGCGTGACGGTGCCCGTGGTGCGCTTCACCGTCGCGGGACAGGACACCGCGAGTCCGGGATTGGGCCGGCAGTACACCGTGGTGTTCGACGGGGACTGCCGCGTCTGCACGCGCCTGTCGAACGTGCTGCGCCAGTGGGACGGCGGGCGCGCGCTGGAGGTCGTCTCGTCGCAGCAACAGGGCGTGATGGCCCGATTTCCATGGATACCGCCTCGCGCGTACGCCGAGGCGCTGCAGCTCGTGGCCGCCGACGGCACGACGTGGCAGGGCTCGGCGGCAGTGGAGCAACTGCTGCACCTGCTCCCGAGAGGCCGGCTCGTCGCGTGGGTCTTCAAGGTGCCGTACGTTCGCGTGGTCGCCGACCGTTTCTATCGGTGGTTCGCACGGAACCGGTATCGCCTGGGCTGCGGATCGCACTGTCAATCGCGTCCGCTCGATGTCATGTGGGCCGAGGCGGAGCGCGAACCGGGCTGAGTCTGTGTCCTCGCGGGAGCTGGCGTGACCCGGTCGTCACCGGCCGGCGCTGATCTTCTCCGCGTTCTCTTCTCGCTTGCGTTTCAGCACGACCTCGGCGAGCCAGTGCTCGATCTCGGCCGCTCCCGCTTCGTCGAGTGATTCGATCCGCTGTTGCACCCCCTCCGGTGCCGAGCCGCCGCTGCGCTCGACCATTCCCTCGACCACGCGCGCCCACGTATGGTGCTGCAGTCGATCGCCAAGGGTGCGCATGGCGATCAGGTCGAGGACGTTCGCGGCGCGGTCGTAGACCTCCACCTGGAACCGCAGCATGCCCTGTGCACGCTCGCAGCGGAAGCGCACCGCGCCGGCGAGTGGATGTCCTTCCAGCGTGAGCAGAGTGGCGAACGTGGGCCCGAGCTCCGCCACCCGTACCTGCACGTGCCCTCGCATCGGGAGCGACAGGGTGATCGTCTTCCCCTCGTCAATCAGATCGGTCGACCCGGGCTCCGGCGCCGCCTCGACGAAGACGGGCGTGACGTCGTTGAAGTGCGTGCGGAACAGCGCGAACAGCGCATCCGGGCTGTGCGGACATTCGGTGATGTCGGCCCAGAAGCGCTTGCGCTTGAGCGTCCCGACTCCTTCGGATGGAAGCTGCTCCTCCTGCGCGTCCGCCAGGCGGCGCAGTCCCTCGTCGAGCGGCGTCGGTGTCACCCCCAGTACCTGATCGAGTGCATTCACGCCGCCGGGAGCGATCGCATTCCCCTCGTGCAGCATCGTCACCTGCTGATCGTTGAACGACATGTCCCAGCCCACGAGCGACACGACCTTGGACCCGATCGTCGCCAGGAAGTCCGGCACCGAGACGCCCTGCACCTCGCGGCCGGTAATCCTGGCAAGCCTCGCGATGAGATCGTTCTGCGATGTCAGCTCCGAGCCGGCGATGTCGAGCTCGCGTCCACCGAGGTCGGTGCGCTCCACGATGTTCGCGAGGGCGTGGGAAACGTCTTCCCACCACACCGGCTGGATGGGCTGGTCTCCGTCGCCAATCCGGGGAATCACCGGACTCGGGCTGCGTACCATTCGCAGCAGCATCGAGATCTGCTCGTCTCCCGGTCCATACACGTTGCCGGGCCGCGCGATCACCCACTGACCACGGAATTCCCGCACGAGCGCTTCGGCCGCGCGCTTGGAGGCGTGGTATTCGGACTTGCCGGTTGGCGCGCCCAGCGACGACACGAAGATCAACCGGCGAACGTGCGCGCGAGCGCACTCCGCGATCACCTTCGCCGTGCCGCCCACATTCACGTCGGCGAAAGTCGCCTCGTCAGTCTCGTCGACGATGCCGACCATGTGGAGCACGACATCACATCCCGCGGCGGCACCCCGGATCGACGCCGCGTCGGCGACGTCTCCTTCGTGGGAAGTCACGCCGTCCGCCCACTGGCGGGCGTCATCGGTCGCATGCCTGGACAGCAGCACGACGGTGTGCCCGCGCGTGAGCAGCTCGGTCACCGTCCCCGTTCCCACGACACCCGTGCCGCCCGTTACAAGAATCTTCATCGTAGACACTCCTCGAGTCGGCAATGAGGGGGCAGGTTGGATGCCACGCACGTTGTCGCCCCCGCGCCTATCTTTTTTCGTATCGACGGCCCGGCTGGCCCCATACCTGGATCGAACAGATGCGCATCGAGACACTGGCCGTGCATGCCGGCCACACGCCGGACCTCACGACCGGCGCCGTCACGCCCGCCATACAGCTCTCGTCGACCTTCGAGCGCGATCCTGACGGCGGCTATCGCGCCGGGCACGTCTACACGCGCACCTCGAACCCCAATCGCGCGGCGATCGAGCAGGTGCTGGCCCAACTGGAAGGTGGATCGGTGGCTGTCGCGTACGCATCTGGTTCAGCCGCCACACTCGCCGTGTTTCAGGCGCTGCGACCCGGTGATCATGTCGTTGCGCCCACGGATGCCTACTTCGGGACGCTGCGCCAGTTGCGCGAGATCTTTGCGCCGTGGGGACTCGAGGCCGACGTCGTGGACATGACGGATCTCGAGTCGGTCCGACGCGCGCTCCGTCCCACCACGAAAATCGTCTGGGTCGAAACGCCGTCGAATCCGCTGGTGCGGGTGGTGGACATCGCGCAACTGGCCGAGCTCGCGCACTCGGTCGGGGCGCGATGTGTCGTCGACAACACGTGGGCCACGCCCGTGCTCCAGCGGCCACTGCACGAGGGCGCGGATCTCGTGATGCACTCCACCACGAAGTATCTCGGTGGACACAGCGACCTGCTCGGCGGCGCGCTCGTCTCGCGCGCGAACGACGATTTCGTCGAGCGGTTGCTGCTGATGCAGAAGCTCGGTGGCGCCGTCCCTTCGCCGTTCGATTGCTGGCTGCTGCTTCGTGGGATCCGCACGCTGCCGTGGCGCATGCGGGCACACTGTGACAACGCCGCGCGCGTCGCCTCGTTCCTGTCCACCCACCGCGGTGTCGACGCGGTGCATTATCCCGGGCTCGAGTCGCATCCGGGGCACGCCATCGCGCGTCGCCAGATGTCGGGGTTCGGCGGCATGTTGAGCGTACAGGTGCGGGGGGGTCGTGACGAAGCGCTCGCACTCACTTATCGCCTCACCCTCTTCACGCGCGCCACGAGCCTTGGTGGCACCGAATCGCTGATCGAGCATCGGGCCTCCGTCGAAGGTCCGGTCACGCTCGCGCCGGAGAACCTGCTTCGCATATCAGTGGGGCTGGAGCATCCCGATGACCTGATCGACGACCTGCGCGCGGCGCTGGACACGTGATGGACGTCGGGCATCGCGCGGCCGTGCTGCTGCTGTCGGGCGGCCTCGACTCCACGACGATGCTCGCGCACGCCGTGGCTGAGGGCTACGCGATCCATGCGATGACGTTCCGGTATGGGCAGCGACACGCCACCGAGATCGACGCCGCGCGCCGGGTCGCGCGCGCGTACGGCGTCACCGACCATGTCATCGTCGACATCGACCTGCGGGTCTTCGGCGGCTCCGCACTCACTGCGGAGATTGCGGTTCCAAAAGATCGGACAGCCAGCGCGATGGCCACCGGCATCCCGATCACGTACGTGCCTGCGCGCAACACGATCTTCCTCTCGTACTGCCTCGCGTGGGCCGAGGTGCTGGGTGCCGGTGACATCTTCATCGGTGTGAACGCTGTCGATTATTCCGGCTACCCGGATTGCCGACCGGAGTACGTCGCGGCGTTCCAGGCGATGGCGAACCTCGCCACACGCCGGAGCGTGGAAGGCGACGCGCCCCTTCAGCTTCGCACGCCATTGCTGCACCGTTCCAAGTGCGAAATCATCGATCTCGGACGATCGCTTGGCGTGGACTATTCCATCACGATGAGCTGCTACGATCCCGACGAATCGGGGCTGGCGTGCGGACATTGCGACGCCTGTGCGCTTCGCCTGAAAGGATTTGCCGACGCAGGCATGACCGATCCCGCGCCGTACGCGCGGAGGTAGATCATGCCGTACGTGGTCGGGGAACTCTTCTACACGTTGCAGGGCGAAGGGCAGAACGCCGGCCGTCCCGCCGTCTTCTGCCGTTTCAGTGGCTGCAATTTGTGGACAGGGCGTGAAGCCGATCGCCATCGCGCCGTCTGCCAGTTCTGCGACACCGATTTCATCGGCGTCGGACCCGATGGTGGCCGGTTCGCCGATTCGGACTCGCTGGCGGATGCCGTGCTGTCGCGCTGGCCGTCAATCGAAGCCGGACGCGCGACGGGCGGTCGCCCGCTCGTGGTGTGCACCGGCGGCGAGCCGCTGCTGCAACTGGACGCGCCGGCGATCGACGCGCTGCACGCCAGAGGCTTCGATGTAGCGGTGGAGACGAACGGAACGCAGGCCGCTCCCGCGGGGATCGACCACATCTGCGTGAGTCCGAAAGCCGGTGCTCCGCTGGTCCTCACGCGGGGAGACGAGTTGAAGCTCGTCTACCCACAGGAGCATCCCGATGCCCAGCCGCACCGGTTCGTGGCGCTTCCGTTCGCCGTATTCTACCTCCAGCCGATGGACGTTGGCGACGAGGCGGTCACGCGCGCCAATACCGAGCGCGCACTCGCCTACTGCCTCGCGCATCCGCAGTGGCGGCTCAGCCTGCAGACGCACAAGCTGCTCGCCATCCGGTAGGCTCCGCAGCCGGCCATACTCGACTGTGCGCGGCGTCACGGACCACGGGGGCCCGGGCATGTACGATTTGCCGTTCTTACCCCGCTGCATTCGTCCGCCCGCCTCGATCGCGACCATCCCCCCGAGCCGAGGTGGAGCATGCGTCCCTCGCAGTCTCTCCCCACAGACATGCTCCTTTCGACTTCCCCGCCCAATCGCCCGCTGGAGAGAAAGTGGGCTAGCGCGCGGACGGTCGCGGTGTGTTCGGCGGTGCTGGTACTGACCTCGCCCGCTGCCGCGCAGGGTTCTGCCCTGCACTCGAGTATCGCGACGAGCACTTCCGCGTCCTCGATGGCCGATGAAAGCACCGCGTGGAAGATCGCCCCCACCAGCATCCCCGTTCCCGGCACGCCACCGGCGATGCCTCGGGCGCCTGCACGTCTGGCGGGGCCGTGGAGCACGTCGACGCATGCCCTGCGCGATTCCATCGTCGTCTCGCTCGCGCGAACGACCGTCGGGTCACCGTACGCCCTCGGAGGAGCGTCGCTCGACCGGGGCTTTGATTGCAGCGGCCTGGTTCGCTACATCATGACCGCGTTAAACGTCGACGTCTCACGCACCTCGTCGCAGCAAGCCATCCTCGGCGCGCCCGTGGCTCGCGACACGAGCGCCCTGCGACCCGGGGACGTGCTGGCATTTTCGCTGGCGACGCGTGGCGTGCGCCACGTCGGGGTCTACGTCGGCGACGGCCGCTACGTGCACGCAAGCAGCGTGGCCGGCCGGGTGATCGAGAGCCGCCTCGATCGTCCACGCGC
>JAJAYP010000275.1 GCA_026786185.1 Gemmatimonadaceae bacterium | reverse complement strand
GCGCCGCGATGGGCGCCGTGATCGCCGTGGCGCTCGGTGCGCGCGCGCCCCTCGTGCCGCTGGCGGGGTTCGCCGGTGCGCTCGGCGCCGTCGCACTCACCCTCCTCGTCGCTCGCGCGGCGGGCGGGCGCGGTGACGCACGCATCGTGCTGATGGCGGGCGTGGTGGTGGGCGCATTCGCGAATGCCGCGATCATGGTGGCCCTCGCCGGAGCCGACGCGAGCGTCGTGCGTGGCGCGCTGTGGTGGATGATGGGTTCGGCGGCCGATGCGAGCTGGATGGCGGTGCGCGGCCTCGCGCTCTACGTCGCGGTCGGCATCGCGATTCTTCTGCTGCTCGCCCGCGCCATCGACGTGCTGGCGCTCGGTGAAGATACGGCCGCCGGCATGGGCGTGGACGTCGCGCGCGTGACGCTAGGCGTCTACGTCGCCGGCGCCCTGCTCGCCGCGGGCACCGTGGCGGCCGCCGGCCTCGTGGGATTCGTCGGGCTGCTCGTGCCGCACCTCGTGCGCATGACCGGCGCGCGTTCCCACCGGTCCATCATCAGCGGCGCCGCGCTCGCGGGTGCCGCCCTCGTCGTCGTGGCCGACCTCATGGCGCGCGTCGCGCATCCACCCGCCGAGCTCCCGCTCGGCGCCATCACGGCGCTGCTCGGCGTGCCGTTCTTTCTCGCTCGCCTGCGGCGCCTCGCGTGATCGCCTTCGACGCGGTGACCGTGCGGTATCCGCACCGAGAACATGCGGCCCTTGAAAACGTCTCGCTCGAGGCATCGCGCGGCCAGCTCACCGCGGTCGTCGGCCCCAATGGAAGCGGAAAGAGCACGCTCGTGCGCGCCCTCGTCGGGCGCGTGGCGTTGGATAGCGGGGCGATCCGGATCGACAATGTGTCCGTGGTGCATACCGCACGGCGCGCGATGGCGACGCGCGTCGCCGTCGTGACGCAGCGCGAGGAGCCGGCGTTTCCGCTCGTCGTGCGACAATACATCGCGCTCGGCCGCTACCCGCACCTTGGCCTGTGGCGTGGGTACTCACCCGACGATGTCGCGGCCGTGGATGCCGCGATCGCGCTCACGCAGACGTCGTCCCTTGCCGGACGGACCATCACCGAGCTGTCCGGCGGCGAGTGGCAACGCGTGCGGCTCGCGCGCGCCATCGCGCAGGGAGGGGAGGCGATCGTCCTCGACGAGCCTACCACTTTTCTCGATGTCGGCCACGAGATGGCGGTGTTCGAGCTGCTCAGCCGTCTCGCGCGAGATGGCCGCGCGGTGCTGCTGGTGAGTCACCAGCTCAACCTCGTTGCGCGCTTCGCCGACCGGATGATCCTCCTGCACGAGGGTCGCGTTGCCGCTGCCGGATCGCCGACGGAGGTCATGCAGGGCTCGATCCTCGAGCGCGTCTACGACTGGCCGCTCGTCATCACGCGCGATCCCGCCATCGGCGCTCCCACGTTGGTACCGCTCCGCGCTCGGCCGCGCGGTTGAACCGTCGTTCGTCATTGCCCTCGACTCCTCTCTCTCCCTCGATCACGATGTCCCGCTCGCTCCGTCTTTCGCTCGCCGTTGCCCTGTTGCCCTCCGGGATGTCCGCTCAGTCGATCGCCCGCGACACGGCGCGGACGACGCGGGTCGTCGTCACGGCGACGCGATCGCCGCTCGATCTCGCTCGCGCGCCCTCATCCGTCACGGTGATTGGCGGTGAGCAGCTTCGTCGCGAGATGATCACAACCGTTGCGGAAGCGTTGCGACAGGTGCCCGGCCTCACGCTCGCGCAGACGGGATCATACGGAGGCGCGACCTCGCTCTTCATTCGGGGCGGCGAGAGCAAGTACACGAAGGTGCTCGTCGACGGCGTCGCCGTGAATGACGCGGGAGGTGCGTTCGATCTGTCCACGCTCACGACCGACAACATCGAGCGTATCGAGATCGTGCGCGGACCCGCGAGTGTGCTCTACGGGTCCGATGCGGTCGCCGGAGTCGTCCAGATCTTCACGCGCACGGGCGACGGACGTCCGCGCGGCGAGCTATCGGTGCGCGGCGGCGGATTCGGTTCGTACGATGCGGACGGCGCGGTGCGCGGGGGGTGGAGCCACGGCACCGCGTCGCTCGGCGCGGCTCGCCACGGCACGGAGGGCTCGCAGGCGTTCAACAGCGGCTTTCGGAACGATGTCGTGAGTGGCCTCGTGGAGAGCGCGATCGGACGCGGTGATGCACGCCTCTCCGTGCGGCGTACCGACGCGGCGTTTCACTTTCCGACCGATGGCAGCGGCCAGGTCGTGGACAGCAATGCCGTGCGACGCGACGACCGCATCGCCATCGGGCTCGATGCCGGGTGGCGCGTCTCGAGCTCGGTCGACGTGCGCGCCGCGCTCGCCTCCCACGACCTGCGCGGCGTGACCGACAATCAGCCCGACAGCCCTGGCGATGTCGGAGACTACTACTACACGACATCCGATCGGACGCGCCGCCGGAGTGGTGACGTGCGACTCGAGCTTGCACTCCCGCGCCAGACGCACCTCACGTTGGGCGGTCAGGTGGAGCGGCAGTGGCAGGCGAGTGGCACCGTGAGCAGCTTCGGCGACAACGGATTCACCGCACGGCGCAGGTCGAGCGGCGCGTACGCGCAACTGCTGCTCTCGCCCGCCGAGCGCTACACGGTGGCGCTCGGCGGTCGATATGATCACAACGAGCGATTCGGCGACTTCGTCACGTACCGCGGAGCCGGCAGCATGAGCATCGGCTCCGGCACGCGGCTCCGCGGCAGCGTGGGCACCGCGTTTCGCGAGCCGACCTTCCTGGAGAATTACGGCGGTGCGTTCGTCATCGGCAATCCATCGCTCACGCCCGAGCATGCGTTGAGTGTGGATGCGGGCATCGAGCAGGTCATTGCGACGTGGGGATCGGTCGGCCTCACCTGGTTCGCCAATTCGTTTCGAGACCTCATCGATTACCAGTACTCGGACACCGAGCCCAACTACTTCAACGTCGCACGGACGAGGGCACGCGGTATCGAGCTCGAGGCGCGCGCGAATCTGCCTGCCGGCTTTGCCACCGACGCAGCGTTCACCTACCTCGAAACCCGTGTCGTCGACCCGGGCACCCAGACCGCCGTGACGTCGACGTTCGCGCCGGGCGCACATCTGCTGCGCCGCCCGTCGCACACGCTGAATGCGGGGCTCGGCTATCGTGGCGAGCGCGGCGCCGTCCATCTGCGGGCGCTTCGCGTCGGACCCCGGGAAGACAACTATTACGCCCCGGACTTCTCCGTGCAGCACGTGACGCTACCGTCGTACGTGCGCGCCGACCTTTCGGCCGAGCTGGCCGTGCTGCCCCCGCGCGGTGGACGCCGGTCGGCCGCCGTTACCCTCCGCGTCGACAACCTGTTCGATGCACGCTACACGGACGCGGCCGGAACCAACTACGACTTCAGCCGGACGGACGAGGCGTCGCTGCGACAGACGGGCTATCGGGCCGCCGGTCGCCGTGCGCTGGCCGGTATCCGTCTGGGATGGTGACCCGGCCCGCACCGACCGGCTGTACCTTTCGTGCATGGCGCTGCTCGCGACCGACGCGATCGTTCTCCACGCGTTCGACTACCTGGAATCGTCGCGCATCCTGCGTCTGGTGACGCGCGATGGCGGCGTGCGCAGCGCCCTCGCGAAGGGCGCCCGGCGCAGCTCGCGACGATTCGGCAGCGCCGTCGACCTGTTCGCGCAGGGCAGCGTGCAGCTCTACGCGAAGCCTGGACGCGATCTCGACACGCTGAGTGCGTTCGACGTCGTCCTTGCACGGCCGATGCTCGCCGAGGACCTCGGCCGATTCGCCGGTGCATCGGCCATCGCCGAGTTGACGCTGCGCTTCGGTCGTGATGCGGCCGACGCTGGCCTGTTCGACGCGGTCGCGGAGGCGCTGGATGCACTCGCGGTTGCCGCACCGGACGCCGCGCTTACCGCCACGCTCGCCAGTGCGTGGCGCATCGTGGCCGAACTCGGGTTCGCGCCGGCCGTGGACGTCTGTGCGGACTGTCATGCCGCGCTCGATGCGGAGGCGACCGTGATGTTCAGCCATCGTGCCGGCGGGGCGCTCTGTGCGCGGTGTGGGCGTCTTGCTCCGGCAGGACGCAAGCTTCCCGCGGAAGCACGCAACGCGCTGCGTGGCTTCCTCGTCGGCGTGGCCGGTGAGGCGCTGGACGACGCCTCGACGCGCGCGCATCAGCGGCTGCTGCGGGAATTTCTCGCGGAGCACCTCACCGACGGCCGGCCGCTCCGGGCGCTCGAGCTGTGGGAGGAGCAACGGTGGTAGACGCACCGCCCGCATGATTCTTGGCACGGCTGGGCACATCGATCACGGCAAGACGACGCTGGTGCGCGCGCTCACCGGCGTCGACACGGATCGCCTGCCCGAAGAGAAGCGGCGGGGCATCACGATCGATCTCGGGTTCGCCCCGCTCGTCCTCGATGGCATCGGCACGCTCGGCGTCGTGGACGTGCCGGGTCATGAGGCGTTCGTGCGAACGATGGTCGCCGGTGCCACCGGCATCGACCTCGCGCTGCTCGTGGTCGCGGCCGACGAGGGCGTCATGCCGCAGACGCGCGAACACCTGTCGATTCTTTCGCTGCTCGGCGTGCAGTCCGGTGTCGTCGCGCTCACGAAGAGCGATCTGGTCGATGCCGAGTGGCTCGCGCTGGTGGAGGAGGACGTGCGCGCCACGCTCGGCGCCACGTCTCTCGCGAATGCGTCTCTCGTCCCGGTCTCGGCCACCACCGGTGCCGGCCTCGATGCCCTGCGCGGCGCGTTGGCGGAGGCCGCGCGCGAGGGGCCCTCGCGAGCGACCGACGACATTTTTCGCCTGCCGATCGATCGGGCCTTCACCGTGAAGGGTACCGGCACGGTCGTGACAGGGACCGTCTGGTCGGGCGCGCTGGGTCGCGATGCGACGGTGCGACTGTTGCCCGCCGACGTGCTGGTCCGCGTTCGAGCGCTGCATTCGTATGGGCACGCCGTGGAGCAGGTGCAGGCGGGCGACCGCGCCGCGGTCGCGCTCGCGAGCGTCGACCTGGCGCATGTCGCTCGCGGCGCGGTGCTCGTGCAGGGCAGCGCCTGGCGTTCATCGCGCGTGTTGCGCGCCGATGTGGCTCTGCTTGCCGACGCACCGCGTGCGCTCGGTCCACGATCACGCGTCCGCCTGCATCTCGGCACGAGCGAGGCGTCTGCTCGGTTGGTGGGCGCCGGCGGCGCGCTCGCGCCTGGTGCCGGTGCGGCCGCGCGTGTCGTGCTCGACGCGCCCATCGTTGCGCGAGCCGGCGACCGCTTCGTGCTCCGGTCCGCATCCCCCGTCGCCACGATGGGCGGGGGCGTCGTGCTCGATCCGCTGGCACCGTTGCGCGCGCGCGCGTGGCCCGCGGAACCCCGCTCACCCGAGGTGCTGCTCGCACGCGTCGTCGCGGAGAGTGGCGCGATCGGGGTGTCGGTGGCCGAGCTCCCGGTGCGCCTCGGCGTCTCACCAGCGCGAGCCGATGTCCTGGTCGGAACGCTTGGCGCCTGGCGCGTGGGAGATCGGCTCATCGGCGAGACAGCTTGTCGCCTGCTGTCGGCCGACGCGCTTGCGGTGCTCACTGCGTTTCATGCCGAGCAGCCGCTCGAGCCCGGGGCGCCGTTACAGTGGCTG
>JAJAYP010000274.1 GCA_026786185.1 Gemmatimonadaceae bacterium | reverse complement strand
TGGCGTTGAGCGTCTTGGAGAGGATGATCCACCATTTCATGCAGGTGATGGCAGGTCCGCGCGCTCGTGTCGGGGAGGGCTTCGTGGGGGTGGAGTGTCCGATGGGTGAGATGGGCTATTACATGGTCTCCGACGGCACCTCGAAGCCGGTGCGCTGGCGCATCCGTCCCCCCTCGTTCGTGAATCTCTCGGCGATCCCCAGGATGGTGGAAGGTCACCTGCTGTCCGACGTCATCGCGATCAACGCCAGCATCGATATCGTGATGGGAGAGATCGACCGATGAGCGCGATCGGTCATCAGAACGCGCCGTACGCGCCGGTCTTCACCGGCGCGCGCAAGTCCGAGCTCGATGAGCTGCTGACGCGGTACCCGACGAAGATGGCGGCGCTGCTCCCCGCCTTGTGGATCGTGCAGGAGGAGCGTGGCTGGGTCAGCTCGGAGGGGATGGCCGAAGTGGCCGACCTGCTCGAGCTCACCCCCGCGTATGTGAAGGGCGTCGTCTCGTTCTACACGATGTACCATCAGCATCCGGTGGCGAAGCACCTCATCCAGGTCTGCACGACCTCGCCCTGCAACGTGTGCGGCGCCGAAGATGTCGTGAAGGCCCTGCTCAAGCACACCGCGTGTGGTGAGCTCGGCGTTCCCTCGCCGGACGGTCGGTACCAGGTTATCGAAGTCGAATGTCTCGGCGCCTGCGGATTCAACACGCCGCTGATGGTCAATGAGAAGTTCATCGAGTCGGTGACGCCGGAGACGGTGCCCGAGCTCCTCGCCTCCCTGAGCTGACATGGGATTTCCCCACAAGCCGCACGCGCGCGAAACGCTCGTCCTTTCCAGGCATTTTGGCGAGCAGTCGGCCATCGGACTGGATGGCTGGCGCAAGCGCGGCGGGTACGTCGCGCTCGAGAAGGCGCTCAGGATGGAGCCTGCCGAGATCGTCCAGATCGTGAAGGACTCCGGTCTGCGAGGCCGCGGAGGCGCGGGTTTCCCGACCGGCATGAAGTGGAGCTTCATGAAGCCGGGTGACGGCAAGCCGCACTATCTGTGCTGCAACGCCGACGAGTCGGAGCCGGGGACGTTCAAGGATCGTGAGATCATGCGGTGGACGCCGCACTCGCTCGTCGAGGGGTGCGCGATTGGCGCGTATGCCATCGGCGCTGAAGTCGCGTACGTCTATATCCGCGGCGAGTACACGGAAGCGCTCGACAAGATGAACGCCGCCTGCAGGGAGGCATACGCGGCGGGCATCCTGGGTACGAACGCGATGGGGACCGGCAAGACGGTCCACGTCTACGTGCACAAGGGCGCTGGCGCGTACATCTGCGGCGAAGAGACGGCGCTCATGAACTCCCTCGAGGGACGCCGCGGCAACCCGCGCATCAAGCCACCATTTCCGGCGGCGTCCGGCCTGTTCGGCCAGCCCACGACGATCAACAATGTCGAGACGCTCGTGGCGGTGCCGCACATCCTCGTCAACGGCGCCGACTGGTACAAGCAATTCGGCCGTGCGGAGAACCCCAAGAGCACGGGTACCAAGCTGTTCTCCGTGTGCGGCAACATCGCGAAGCCCGGCAACTACGAAGTCGCGATGGGATTTCCGTTCAAGGACTTCCTGTACGAGCTCTGTGGCGGTCCCCTGAAGGGGCGCAACTTCAGAGCAATCATCCCGGGCGGCATCAGCGTTCCGATCCAGACGCGGGAGGAGGCCGAGAATTCCCCGATGGATTACGAGGGCTTCGTGGCCAACGGGACGATGCTCGGTTCGGGCGGCGTGATCGTGATCGACGACGCGCAGAACCTGGTGAAGCAGATCGCACGGGCGGCGCGCTTCTTCGCGCACGAGAGTTGCGCGCAATGCACGCAGTGTCGCGAGGGAACCGCGTGGACGACGAAGATTCTCGAGCGGATCGTGGCTGGCGACGGTACGCACGAGGACCTCGACACGCTCCTGGAGATCGCCGACAACATGACGGGCAAGACGATCTGCGTGCTGAGCGACTCCTGCGCGACGCCCGTGGTGTCGGGCATCAACAAGTTCCGCGGAGATTTCGAGGCGCTCATCAGGAAGAAGAGGGTCCACATGGTGCCGGCGCAGGTGGCCTGATGGCGGACGTGAAGATGGTGAACCTGACGATCGAAGGCCGCGCCGTGAGCGTGCCTGACGGCACGTCGATCCTCGAGGCGGCCAAGGTCGCCGGCGTGCTCGTGCCGCACTACTGCTATCACCCCGCGCTCCCGGTCGCCGGTGTGTGCCGGATGTGCCTCGTCGAAGTGGAGAAGGCACCGAAGCTCGCGCCGTCGTGCGCGTCGACCGTCGCGGAAGGACAGGTCGTGCACGTCCATTCCGAGAAGGCCCTGGAAGCGCGGAAGGGCGTTCTCGAGATGCTCCTCATCAACCATCCGCTCGACTGTCCGATCTGCGACCAGTCCGGCGAGTGCGAGTTGCAGGATTACACCTACGAGGAAGGACGCGCTGAAGGGCGCTATCGCGACCCCAAGCGATTCAACCCGGTGGAGGATTTTGGCGGCGACGTGATGTACGTGGCCAACCGGTGCATCCTGTGCACGCGATGCGTGCGCTTCATGGATGATGTCGCCCATGATCCCGTGCTCTCGGTCGTCGAGCGCGGAGATCGCGCGCTCATCGGGAAAGCCGAACAGCAGGATCTGACGCATCCGTGGGCGGGCAACGTGATCGACCTCTGCCCGGTGGGAGCGCTCCTCAGCAAGGACAACCTGAACAAGGCCCGGGCGTGGGACCTCGACCGCTCGGCGAGCGTGTGCCCGAATTGCTCGCAGGGTTGCAACATGATCGTCGAGACGCGCGACAATCAGGTCGTCCGGCTCCGGCCGCGCCCGAACGAGGAGGTCAACGAGTTCTTCATGTGCGACCACGGGCGACTCAATTACCGCTGGATGAATCGCCGGGACCGCGTGGAGAATCCACTCGTGCGCCAGAACGGCGCGCTCGCGACGGCGGACTGGGAGATCGCACTCCGCTCCGCCGCGCAGCTGCTCGCCGGCACGCGGGCGTTCGTGCTCGCGTCGCCGAATCTCTCCAACGAGGCGCTCTTCCTGCTTGGAGCACTCGTCCGCAAGACAGGCGGCGCCGGCGCGTTCCGCGTCGAGCAGGGTGTCGAGGCGCCGCTCCCCGGCGTCGAGGATCTCGCGCTCCGCGTCGATCGCGCGGCCAACGTGCGCGGTGCGGAGATGCTCGGGTTCTCGCGCCGTGCCGCGCCACTCGATGGCATGCAGGCGGGTGACGTGCTCGTCGTCGCCGACGAGGAGCTCGCTGGCCTCGATGCCGGCGCGGCGGCCAGGGCCGGCGCGCTCATCGTCATCGGGACGACGCTGCCGGCGTGGGCGCGACATGGTGCCAACGTGGTGCTTCCCATCAGCAACTGCGTCGAGGAAGAGGGCACCTTCACCAACCTGCGCGGCCGGGTACAGCGCTTCCTGCAGGGCAAGGCGGCACCGGGGACGGCGCGGCCGAGCTACTTCGTCATCGGCGACCTCCTCGCCGCGATGGGGGAGGGGCAGGGCTACTGGACCGCCTCGGCCGTGTTCGATGCGCTCGCGGCGTCGCAGCCCGGATTCGCCGGTATGTCGTACGACAGGCTCGCGCTGAAGGGCGCGATGGCGACGGGCGAGACCACGGGTACCAGGGCATGATGCCGGTCGTCGCGCTGCTCCAGCTCACGGGACCGACGACCGAGCCCGGCTTCGGATTCTGGTTGGCCGCCACGGTCGTCAAGCTGGTCGCGATCTTCACCGTCTACATGCTCGGTGCCGCGCTGCTGACCCTGGCGGAGCGAAAGATCTCGGCGTGGATGCAGGACCGGCACGGTCCCAATCGGGTGGGCAAGGGATGGCTTCAGCCGATCGCGGATGGAGTCAAGAATTTCGTGAAGGAGGAGACGTACCCGGACGCGGCGAACCTGCCGATCTTCATCCTCGCACCGGTGATCTCGTTCATCCCCGCGCTCGTCACGTGGGCGGTCATTCCGTTCGCCGCGCCGTGGGGTTCGCGGTGGGGCATCGTCGAGATGGTCCTGGCGCCCTTGCCGATCGGCTTTCTCTTCATCCTCGCGATCTCATCGCTCGGCGTCTACGGCATCGTGCTCGCGGGCTGGTCGTCGAACAACAAGTACGCACTCCTGGGCAGCGTGCGCTCCACGGCGCAGATGGTGTCCTACGAGATCGCGATGGGCATGGCCACGATTCCGGTGCTGCTCCTGGCCGGCAACGTGTCGCTGAGCAAGATCGTGAACCAGCAGGCCTTCGAGACGTGGAACGTCATCAACCTGACGGTCGCCTTCTTCATCTTCCTCGTCGCGGCCTTCGCCGAGACGAACCGGTTGCCGTTCGACCTGCCGGAAGCCGAGTCCGAGCTCATCACCGGCTACCACACGGAATACAGTGCGATGAAGTTCTCGCTGTTCTTCATCGCCGAGTACTGCAACATGATCACGGCGAGTGCGCTGATGGCGACCCTGTTCTTCGGCGGATGGGACATCCCCTTCACGTTGTGGGACAATCTCGCGCCGCACACCGGGATCAAGACCCTGCTGACACTGGGCGCGTTCGCCACGAAGACGATGTTCTTCCTCTTCCTGTTCATGTGGATCCGGTGGACGCTGCCGCGGTTCCGCTATGACCAGCTCATGTCGCTGGGATGGAAGTTCATGCTGCCCCTCGCCCTCGGCTACATCGTGGCGATCGCCAGCCTGATCGTCACGCTGCAGTTTCTGGGCTTCGCGCAAGGATCGTGGCCGTTCCACCTCGGCCTCGCCATGCTCAACGTCGTGGCGGTCATCGTGCTCTTCATGATCCTCGATCGGGGCCGGATCATCAGCCCGGCGTCGTCCCGCCTCGATCAACGCGACATCGCACGACTGCGCGCCGTCAGTGCGCGTCCACGCACCCCGCTACTTCCCGAGACCGGAGACTGATGGCCATCGGCGTCAAGGTCGTCGAGCGACCAACCGAACAGACGAGCTACGTACGCGCCGCGCTGACCGGCATGGCGCACACGCTCAAGCACATGCTGAATCCGGAGAAGGTCACGACGCAGTATCCGGAGCAGAAGGAGTCGATCAGCAAGCGGTGGCGCGGCACGCATCGCATGCTCACCACCGAGGATGGCAAGGCGAAGTGTGTCGGCTGCGGCCTGTGTCCCACGGTCTGTCCAGCGAACTGCATCAAGCTCGTGCCGGGCGAAGACGAGCAGGGCAACCGATATCCCCTCGTGTTCGAGATCGACGAGTTTCGCTGCATCTTCTGCGGTTACTGCCAGGAGGTGTGTCCCGAGGAGGCGATCCACATGGGGCGTCACTACGAGAACTCGGAGTACAGCCGCGAGGGATTCGTCTACGACCTCGAGCGATTGATGGCGCAGACGCATCCGGTGAGCGAGTTGTGGGACCCCATGGACCCGAAGGGGGAGTAATGACCCACAACGATCTCCCGCTCTTCTACGTCTTCCACTTCTACTTCTTCGGCATCGTGGCCGTCGCTTCGGCCATCGCGTTCGTGACGCGCAAGAGTCCCGTTGCCGCGGCGCTCTGGCTCGTCAACACGATGTTCTGCCTCGCCGCCATGTACGTGCTCCTCGACGCGGAGTTCATCGGGGCGATACAGGTGCTGGTGTACGCGGGCGCGATCATGGTGGTGTTCCTGTTCGTCATCATGCTCCTCAATCTCGGCCATGCGTCGGACCTCGCGGATGCGCGGGGGATGTGGTGGAAGCTGGCGGCGGGGCTGGTCGGCCTCGCGTTGCTGGCGCAGGTCTTCGCGGTCACGAGAGCGCGGTTGCCCGAGGCGCTCGTACTGCCCGAGAAGGCGCTGGCGCAGGAATTCGCGCGGACCGGTGCGATCGCCCCGCTGGCCGGCCCGCTCTTCAACGAGTACCTGCTGGCCTTCGAGGTGACGAGCGTGCTCTTGCTGACCGCCGTCGTCGGCGCGGTCGTGCTCGGCAAGCGCAAGGAGCGTGTGCGTGCTCAGTGAGTCGCTGTTCTTCAGCGCCATCCTGTTCACGATCGGGGTGATCGGCGTGCTCACACGCCGGAACGCGATCATCCTGTTCATGTGCGTCGAACTGATGTTGAACGCGGTGAACCTCACCTTCGTCGCCTTCGCGCAGGTCTATGGCGTGGCGGGGCAGGTCTTCGTCTTCTTCGTGATGACGGTCGCTGCGGCGGAAGCCGCGGTGGGACTCGCGATCATCATTGCGCTGTTTCGACATCGCCAGACGGTCAATCTGTCGAACATCAATCTCCTCAAGGGATGATGCTCCTCCAGCAGGCAGCAGACGCGGCGCAGGCGGGTGCGCATCCGCTCAGCGGGACGGTGGCGGAGTACCTGTGGCTGCTGCCACTGTTGCCGCTGCTCGGGTTCCTGCTCAATGGTTCCCTTTCCCTCGCCAGCGCGTACCGCGCGGGACCAGCCGATCCGGACGGAGCGCATGGTGACGGTCATTCCTCGGCGGGGAGCGCCGGCCACGCGTCCGACGCCGCGCACGTCGCGTCCGCCGGCGGCGGAGGGGCGCATGGTGACGATCATCATCCCGTCGCTCGCCACCGCTTCGCGACCCTTGCCAGCCTGATCGGCCCGGGTGTCCTCGCTCTCTCCTTCCTGCTCGCCGTCGCCATGTTCGTCGCGATGCGCGCCGCCGGTGGTGGCGAGATGCAGCTCCCCTTCGTCCAGCGCTATTTCAGCTGGATGCCCGTCGGCGATCTCCAGATCGACGCCGCGTTCCAGCTCGACCAGCTGTCGATGGTGATGGTCCTCATCATCACGGGCGTCGGGACGCTGATCCATCTCTTCAGCGTCGGCTACATGCGGGACGATCCTGGATATCCGCGATACTTCGCGTACCTGAACCTCTTCGTCTTCTTCATGCTCGTGCTGGTGCTCGGCGCCAATTACCCGGTCCTCTTCGTGGGATGGGAGGGCGTGGGGTTGTGCTCCTACCTGCTCATCGGCTTCTGGTTCAGCGAGAAGGCGAATGCCGACGCGGGGAAGAAGGCCTTCATCGTGAACCGCATCGGCGATTTCGGTCTGCTCGTCGCGATGTTCATGCTGTTCGCGCACCTCGGCTCGCTCGATTTCGCCGCCGTCGCCGCGGCCGCGCCGACGCAGTTCGCCTTCGGTGGCGCAGTGGTCACGGCAATCTGTCTGTTCATCTTCCTTGGCTGTGCCGGCAAGAGCGCCCAGATCCCGCTGTATGTGTGGCTCCCCGACGCCATGGCTGGTCCCACCCCCGTCTCGGCACTCATCCACGCGGCGACGATGGTGACGGCGGGCGTGTACCTCATCGCGCGCAGCAATGTGCTGTTCGCCCTCGCGCCAGTCGCTGGCCTCACGGTAGTGCTCATCGGCGCGCTGACGGCGCTGTTCGCCGCGTCGATCGGCCTGAAGCAATGGGACATCAAGAAAGTCCTCGCGTACTCGACCGTGTCCCAGCTCGGGTACATGTTCATCGGCGTGGGATCCGGCGCCTACGTCGCGGGCGTCTTTCACCTCATGACCCACGCCTTCTTCAAGGCGCTGCTGTTCCTGGGGGCGGGGTCGGTGATCTTCGCGATGCACCGAGCCTACCATCATACGGGCAACCACGACGATGCGCAGGACATGCGCAACATGGGCGGGCTCAGGAAGTTCATGCCTACCACGTGGCTGCTGATG
>JAJAYP010000273.1 GCA_026786185.1 Gemmatimonadaceae bacterium | reverse complement strand
TTGGGCCGCGTTTCGGCACCCGGGCCGGTAGCGCGCCGGGGGGGGGGGGGAACTGGGGCCTGTTAAGTGGGGGGGGGGCGCGGCGGGGGCGCCGCCCGCCCGTCAGCCAGTCAGTCGCTATACGGCGAGTTTTCGGTGACCGCAGCTTTCAGTGCCGTTTTCTGGCGATGCGGTTCGAGCGCCGCGACGAACGCCTCGGCCAGCTCGTTCGCCTGCCACCGACGAAGCTCCGTGACCTCCAGGAGCTCCTCCACGGAGGACGGGTTTCGGCGCGCCACCGCCTCCATCCGGTCGCGCGAGCACAACACCCCCGCGTCGAGCGTGAGCCGCTTCGCCGCGTGGTCGCGCGCCGTCTTGAGTGCGCTCACGCGCGCGTCGAAGTCGGCGTCGCGATCCCAGCGGGCGGCCTTCGGAAAGCGGGGCAGCTCCGACTCGGGTACGGCGAGTCCGCGAGTCACTGCGTCCAGCAGCTCGCCGCCACGCTGATCGAGGATGCCACGCGGCATCCCCTTCAGCTTCGCGAGCGCATCTCGTGTCGACGGGTGCGTGCGCGCGATCTCGAGCAGCTGCTCGTTGCCGATCACCCGAAAGGTCGCGCGGTCGAGCTGCCGGGCTACTCCGTCACGCCAGGGCACCAACTCCCGCAGCACCGCGAGCTCGCGGCGGTTGAGATCGCGCGCGCCCTTGAGCTTGAGGAACCCCATGCCCGGTTCCTCGTCCGCCCAGCGCGTGCCTTCCAGCAGCGCGAACTCCTCGCGCGCCCACGCCATCCGACCCATGCGCTCGAGCTCAGCCGACATCCTGTCCTTCAACTCGAGCAGGTATCGCGTGTCCTGCGCCGCGTAGTCGAGCATGTCGGCGGTGAGCGGACGCATGGACCAGTCGGCGCGCTGATGCTTCTTGTCGAGCTTCACGCTGAAGAACCGCTCCAGCAGCGCGGCCAGTCCGAACGCCGTATAGCCAAGCAGCTGCGCCGCGATGCGGGTATCGAAGATGTGTCGGATCTTCCAGCCGTAATCCTGCTCGAGCAACCGGAGGTCGTAGTCGGCATCGTGGAACACGACCTCCACCGACGGGTCCTCGAGCAGCGCGCCGAGTCCGGCGGGTCGCCCGATGGGCAGGGGATCGATCACCGCGTGCGTGTCGCGTGTGGACAGCTGCAGCAGGTAGATGCGGTCGACGAACCGATGAAAGCTCGCGCCCTCGGTATCGAGTGCGATTTCGCGCGCACCGGCGATCGCCGTCGTCAACTTCTCGACGGCGGACACGGAATCGAGATAGACGAACGACGGTGCGTTCGCGCGGTCGGCCACGCTGGTCCTCGCTCTGTTGTCGGATCGGGCAACGCGGTAATGTAGCGCGTCGCGCCATCGCGTCACGCGCTCGTCCACGGCACGGGACTGGCTCCCTGAGGCCAGCCCGCACCGCTCCATCCCCTCGCCCTCCGTATGAGCGATCCGACCCGAGATCCCGCGCTCGACCTGCGTCGTGGCCCCGCCGGCCAGCCGGCCGCGAATGCAACCCACGAAGACCAGCGCGGCGAGGTTCCGCCGAACCACATCGGGCGCGGCGACGTGCGGCACAATCGCACGGTGGGATGGCGCAGCCGCGACATCGTCCGGACGGCGGCGCTCGTGCTCGCGATGTACCTGTTCCTGCGATTGATCTGGTTCGCCAACGCGCTCTTCCTCACCGTCTTTCTCGGCATCCTGTTCGCCATCGCCATCTCGGCAGGGGTGGATCGGCTGCAGCGGTGGCGCATCCCGCGCGGTATCGGCGCCGCGCTCATCGTCATCACCTTTTTCGGCCTGCTCGGCGGATTCGGCGCCCTGATGGCGCCGACCCTGCGCGAACAGGGTGCCGAGCTTCGGCTCAAGCTTCCGCAGGCAATCGACCGCGTCGAAGAGTGGGTGAGCAAGCGCCAGAGCGGCATGTTCGGAATGCTGATGGGTGGCGGAGCGGCAAAATCGCCGGCTCCCGGAACGACGCCTGCTCCGGTGGCGCAGGCTTCACGCGCTGGTTCGGAAGGGCCCGGCGCTTCCAGTGGTGCCTCGCGGGCCGGCTCGGATTCGAGCCAGGCTGCGGCATCGCTGCAGGGTCGACTCTCCTCCCAATTGGGTGGTGCGTCGAAGTACCTCTTCCCCTTCCTGACTCATACCGTCGCCGGCTTTGCGGGCTTCGTGCTCATCGTCTTTCTCAGCATCTATTTCGCCGCCGACCCCGACCTCTACCGGCGAGGAGCACTCGCCCTCCTTCCCGCTCGACGCCGCGCGCAAGGGGCCGAGGTGATGGATCGTATCGCGATGGTGTTGCGTAAGTGGCTCGTAACGCAGCTCATCGCGATGGCCGCGATCGGCACGGTCACGACCATTGCGCTGCTCATTCTGAACGTCAAGGCGGCGTTCGCGCTTGGACTACTGGCCGGATTGTTCGAGTTCATTCCGACGGTTGGTCCTCTGCTGAGCGCGGTTCCAGCCGTGGCCATGGCGTTTCTGGATTCTCCGGAAAAAGCGTTGATCGTCGCGGGTGTCTACGTCGGCATCCAGTTCCTGGAGAATCACATCCTCATTCCGCTGCTGATGAAGGGCGGCATGGACCTGCCTCCGGCGCTCACGGTCATCACGCAGGCCCTGCTCGCCCTCGTCTTCGGATTCCTGGGGCTCATGGTGGCCGTCCCGTTGCTGGCGACGATCATGGTGACGGTGCAGGTGTTGTACGTGCAGAAGCTGCCGGTCAAGGGAACGTGGACCTATCGCGCCGCATCGGCCGACCTCGACGAGTCACTGGAGGCCGGTCCCGCCGCGGCCCGGTAGCGCATGCGGGGCCTGCAGACGCGCTATCCGCGGCTGGCGACGACGCTGGCGCGGGCCGATCTCGGCGTGTGCGAGACGCCTGTGGAGTGGTGGCAGGTAGGCGGCGTCTCCCTGCTCGCCAAGCGGGACGACCTGAGCGCGGCCGCCTGCGGGGGCAACAAGGTGCGAGCGCTCGAGCTGCTGTTCGGTCAGGTGAAGCCGGGCCGCACCCTGCTCACGGTGGGCGCCACCGGATCGACGCACGCGCTCGCGGTTGCCGTGCACGGAGCGCGGCTTGGCCTGCGTACCGAAGTGATCACCTGGCCGCAGGAAACGCATCGCGTCGCCGACGCGACCTCGAGTCGGTTGCGCACGCTCGCCACGGTCACCCCAGCGCGGTCGGTGGCCGAGGCGTATCTGCGCGTCGCCATGCGACGAGTGCGCGGTGGCGTGCACTGGATTCCGGCCGGAGGCAGCGTGCCGCTGGGTGCGCTCGGCCACGCGGCCGCTGGGTTCGCGCTGGTCGATCAGCTCATGCGTGACGGTCTTCCCCTGCCCGACCAGGTCGTCGCGCCGCTCGGCAGCGGCGGTACGGTTGCCGGTCTGCTCGTGGGCTTCGCCCTCTCCGGCCTCGAGACTCGACTGGTCGGGGTCCGTGTCGTTCCGCGCATCGTCGCGAATCGGAGACGCGTCCTTCGACTTGCGGACAGGACGCATGCGCTGCTCGCGCGATTGGCCGGCGTCACCCTGCCTCCCATCCAGGCGGACCGATTGGAGATTCATGACGACGCCTACGGCGGCGCGTATGGACGCGAAAGCGAAGCGGCGCGCCTCGCCGCCGATGCGCTGGCCGACGCCGGCGGCCCGCGCCTGGACTCGACGTACAGCGCAAAGGCGTTCGGCGTTGCGCTTCATCGCGCGCGCTCCGCGCCTGACGACCGTATTCTCTTCTGGCTAACCTTCGACGGGCGATGGCTCGCGCGCGGCAACGACGTGCCGCCGACGACTCGCTCCCCAATTTCACCACGCCCCCGATGACGGACGAAATGCCGGAAGTCGTCTTTCACATCTATCCCGCCGATTGCGACATGCTCGGCCACGTGAACCACGCGACGATGCTCGCGTTTCTCGAACGCGCTCGCTGGGAACTGCTCGAGCGCCAGGACATGGGTGGAGTGCGCGATTTCGCGAGTGTTCCCGTCTGGTCGGTCGTGCGGCACGTGGACATCGACTACTTCGCGCAGTCGCTGCCCGGAGACAATCTCGCCATCCGCAGCGGACTGCTTGCCGTGAAGAACACCAGCTACATCGTCAAGCAGGATGTGAAGAAGGTCGGAAGCGGCGTGCTCGTGGCACAGGCGTCCATCGTGTTCGTGTCCATCGATCGGACCGGCAAGCCGGTTCGCGTGCCCGAGGCGTGGCGTACGCTGCTGCCCCACTGGCCAGAGGGCTCCGACAGCAGGACGCGATGATCGAGCGACTGGCGAGCGGGTTCGAGGTCGCCTACGATCGGGCGGGAAGCGGTGTGCCCCTGCTGCTGATCCACGGGTGGCCGCATAGTCGTGCGCTGTGGGCGGGCCAGACGAGCGGGCTCGCGACGCAGGCCCTCTGCATCGCGCCCGACCTGCGCGGCTTCGGGGAATCAGCGGTGAATGGTCCCTGGTCCATCGAGCGGTTCGCCGACGATCTCGATGCACTCCTCGAAGCCCTGTCGATTCCGAATGCCGTCGTGTGCGGTCTGTCGATGGGTGGCTACGTGGCGCTCTCGCTGTTGCGCCGGCACCCGGAGCGAGTGCGCGGGCTCATTCTCACGAGTACGCGGGCGACGGCCGATTCACCCGAGGCGCGCGAGAAGCGCGCGCGGCTCATCGAATTCATCGAGCAGCATGGCATGAAGGCGTTGGCGAATCGTCAGCTCGCGACGATGGTGGGCACGACGACGCTCGAGAGCCGGCCGGACGTGCGGACTTCACTGCTCGAGATGATGGCCGCCGCGCCGCCCGCCGGCGTGATCGGCGCGCTCCGCGCGATGGCGGACCGGGCCGATTCCTCGGACCTGCTTTCGACGATCACCGTCCCCACGCTCGTGGTGGGTGGTGCCGAGGACACCTTCATCCCGTCCGACGAGCTGCGCGCGATGGCAACACGAATTCCGCGCAGCCGATTCGAGCTGCTCGCAGGAAGTGGTCACGTGTGCGCATACGAGTGTCCGGGCGCGTTCAACCATGTCGTCGGGGAATTCCTGCGTGACGTGTGACGTCGCCAGGGATGGGACATTCTCGGCGCGCCGCTTGAGCATTGCTCGCGGCAGGGCGACCTTACGGCTCCGGCCTCCCACCTCGCTCCCGTCATGACGCCTTCCACGCCTCCAACGCCTCCAGCCACGCCTGCTGCCGATTCGCCGATCTCCGATGCAGAGCGAAGCGCGGGCGCCCGCATCGGCAGCGTGCTCTTCCGTCATCGCGGGTGGTTGCCGGTTCCGTTCCTGCTCGTGCCGCTCCTGGCACGCGGCACTCCCGACGCGATGAACTGGATACTCGGCGTGCTGCTCATCCTGCTCGGCGAAGTGATTCGTCTGGCGGGCGTCGCTGCCGCGGGAACGGTGACGCGACGTCGTTCGCGCACGGTGCAGCGACTCGTGACCTACGGGATCTTCGCGTGGATGCGGAATCCGCTCTACGTCGGCAATTTCCTGATCTGGATGGGCTTCGTCGTGATCTCGGACGTGCTGTGGTTCCTGCCCGTGGCCATCGCGTTGTTCGCCGTGGAGTACACCTTCATCGTCCTGTACGAGGAGGGCGTGCTCGAGTCCATCTTCGGCGCGGAGTATCTGGCCTACAAGCACCGCACCGCGCGCTGGTTTCCGCGTCCGCCCGCCGACGACGAGGAGGGCGAGCATCACTGGGACGAGGCGTGGCGTTCGGAAACGTCGACGTTCCTGCAATACCTGGTGATCGCGGGGCTGTTCATTCTCAAGCAGAAATACCTGTGAACTACCAACTGCCGGTGAACCGTGAACTGCGAACTACCGGTGAACCGTGAACGGTGAACGGTGAACCGTAAACGCAGTTGCACAGCGGTTCATGCTGCTGCGTTTCCGACGTAACGGTTCACGGTTCACGGTTCACGGTTCACGGTTCGTGGTTTACGGTTTACGGTTCACGGTTCACCGGTCTTTTTCGTTAGGTAGTCGGAGAGTTCTTCGTAGCTCCGCGCCACGAATTCCGCCGCGCTCGGTCCCCCGTCCCGTACCACGTCGAGCCGCACGGCGCGGAACCCCGCGGCCAGTGCGCCACGGACGTCGGTCCGCTCGTTGTCGCCGATGTGCAGGATCTCGTGCGACGCGATGCCCAGCGTCTCCACGGCAGCGGCAAAGATCTCCGGGCGTGGCTTCGCATGCCCGATGTCCATCGAGTAGACGGTCGCGCTGAAGAAATCGCGCGCGGCGTCTTTCTCCAGCAGCCGGTCCTGCGCGCGCCCGGAGGCGAATCCCGTGTCGCTGATCACGGCGAGCACGAACTGACGCGACAACGTGCGCAGCATCTGCCAGGCACCCGCGAGCATGGCGGGCGGGAGCATCAGGAGCGCATTGTCGACGGCGTCGACCGCCGCCGTCACATGTTCGCAGTTTTCCCGGGGCGTGACCGCGGCGCGTTCGAGAATCCAGCGGAGGCGCTCGTCGGTCCGATAGCCGCGATGCTCTTCGCTCCACCATCGCTGGGCTTCTTTCCCGGACTCCTCGTACAGTGCGCGGAGTTGCGCCTCCGGCAGGTGCCGGCCATACGCCCCGAGGAGCGCGCCGACCGCGGTTCGCCGCAACGCGACGCGCTCCGGAAGCGCGCCTCCCTCGTAGAGCGTATCCCAGTAGTCGAACGTCACGGCGCGAAGCATCGTGCGCGCCTCTCCCCGCGCGAGCTAGCGCGTCGGGCGGCCCGGTGGTGAGTCGCTCTTGAATACGTCGCGATTCAATTGCACGTACTGCTTCAGCTGCTGCGGCACGTCTTCCTCGGGGAAGATGGCCGTCACCGGACACTCGGGCTCGCACGCCCCACAGTCGATACACTCGTCCGGATGGATGAACAGCTGATTCTCGCCTTCATAGATGCAATCGACCGGACAGACGTCGACGCACGCCTTGTCCTTGGTATTGATGCAGGCTTCGGTGATGACGTAGGGCATGCGTGCCTCGGAAGATCATGCGGTGTGTTCGCGCTACGGCTAAGATAATGCCAGTCTCGGAAGCGACAACGGATCGCCCGCGCGAGGGGCCGAGGAACCCGGGAGCAAACACACCATGCGGCTGACGGTCAATGCGCAGGAGCACGAGGTGGTCGTCCAGGGCCACGAGACCCTTCTCGCCGTCCTGCGCGAGCAACTCGAGCTCACCGGGACGAAGCTCGGATGCGCGCGGGGGGAATGCGGCGCGTGCACCGTGCTGGTGAACGGGCGCGCGGCGTACAGCTGTCTCACCCTCGCCGCGGGCTGCGCCTCGCACTCCATCACGACGGTCGAGGGACTCGCGGCGGGCCAGTCGCTCCACGCTCTCCAGCGCGCGTTCATCGAGCACGATGCGCTCCAGTGCGGCTACTGCACGCCCGGCCAGCTCATGGCGGCTGTGGCGTTGCTGGCCCGGCATCCCGCGCCGTCGGTCGACGAGATTCGGGACGGCATGAGTGGCAACCTCTGCCGCTGTGGTGCTTATCCCAAGATCGTGCGGGCCGTGCAGGCCGCGGCAGTTGCGATGCGCGCGGACTCGTCGTTGGACGGCGTTCGATAAATGGCGGCTCGGAAGCGCACCTCGAAGCCGGCACAGGGCAAGCTTCCCGGGCACGACTCCGAGCCGGGCGCAGAAATGCTCTCTGCCGGATCCGGCCAGGAACGCGGCACTCCGCAGAAGCGCTTCGTCGTTACGAAAGTGGAGATCGAAGGTCGAGAGGAGCTCAAGATCGTCGAGCTGCCCGACCTCGAGCCGGTTCCGTGGGGGGAGGATGAGCCTCTGCGTATCGTCGGCGAGCGCGTACCGCGCATGGACGCGCTGGAAAAGGTGACGGGCCGTGCGCGGTACACCGCCGACATGGTGCGACCGGCAATGCTCCACGCCGCTTTCGTCCGCGCACCAATTCCCAGTGGTCGCGTGACGCGTCTCGATCTCGGTCCGGCGCTGGCGCTGCCCGGAGTGCGCGCCGCACTCACGGCGTCCGATGTGACGGGCGTGATGCATGCCGGCGCGCCGCTGTTCGATCAGGTCATTCACTGGGCGGGTCAGCCGCTCGCGGCCCTCTGCGCCGATACCCTGGAGCTCGCGCACCGCGCCTGCGCACTCGTCGCACTCGAAATGGAAATCACGCCGCACGTCGTGACGGTGAACGCCGCGCTTCAGGCAGGCGCCCCGCTCGTGCGGCCCACGGGCAACGTGCCCCGGTCACAGCCACGTGTGCTGCAACGCGGTGACGTCGATTCAGCGCGCGCCACCGCCGACGTCGCCGTCACGCTGGAGCTGCGAACCCCCTGTGCACTGCACACGGCGATGGAGCCGCACGGCGCCGCCGCCGAATGGACAGGAGATGACCTCACCGTGTGGGAGAGCACGCAGGGCATCTTCCAGGTGCGAAAGGACGTGGCGCGCGCATTCAAGCTCCCGCTCAACCGCGTGCGCGTGATGAAGGACTACA
>JAJAYP010000272.1 GCA_026786185.1 Gemmatimonadaceae bacterium | reverse complement strand
CCTGGACCCTCTGCGCCGTAACGGACAGCGCCCTGTGCTCGTCGTAGGTGAGGCACGACTCGCCGGCCTCACTCGCGGACATTCAGGAATGAAGAAGAAGCAGAAGCGCCGCACTGGCGAGCTCGATCGCGCCGCGGACGCCAGCGCGGCCACGCCGCTCGAT
Source organism: Gemmatimonadaceae bacterium (assembly GCA_026786185.1). Classification (GTDB taxonomy): domain Bacteria; phylum Gemmatimonadota; class Gemmatimonadetes; order Gemmatimonadales; family Gemmatimonadaceae; genus AG11. The sequence continues at coordinate 5,274 of JAJAYP010000272.1, read as the reverse complement.
CTCGTGCGCGCCATTGCTGCGGCTCGCGCCGCGGAAGCAGCACAGGTCGCCGTGCTGCCCGTCGCGCCCGCACCCATTGCCCTCGCCGTTACCGCTGGCCGATCGCTTCGCGAACGCGTGCGCGCGCGGACCGGCACGGTCGAGCTGCTCATCTTCCGCGTCGGTCGCGAGCGCTTCGGCATCGAGCTGGTCGAGGTGGAGGAGGCCATCGACATCCCGCCCGTGCACCACGTGCCCGAGATGCCGCAGTCCATGCTGGGCGTGATCACGGTGCGGAATACACTGACGTCCGTGTATTCCCCGACCCTCGCGCTCGGCCAGGCGATCGAGGATGGCACGTCGGCGCTCATCTTTCGCCGTGGACGATCGCGCATCGCCATCCTCGTGGATGAAGTCGACGACGTGTCCACGCTGGACCTCGCCACGTTGCGCGACGCGCCCGCCCTCGACGCCGGAGACGGTCTCCTGCTCGGCGTCGTACGCCGGCACGACGCACTGCTCGCGCTCGTCGACGCCGACGCCCTGCTCGCCGCCTGCCAGGCGGAACCACTGCTGGAGATTGCATGAGCACCGAGTCGGACAAGCTCGTCACCTTTCGGTTGGGCGAGGATCTCTTCGCCGCGGACATCCACTCGGTCGAGCGCGTCCTGCGGTACACGACGCCAACCTCCGTCCCCGACATGCCGTCGTACATCGAGGGCGTGATGGACTATCAGGGACGCGTCGTGCCGATCGTGAACCTGCGAATCCGCTTCGAGCTGCCCCCCGCACCGGTGGCGAGCGAAACGCGCACGCTGGTGTTGAACGTGGCCGGCGAGTGGATCGGCGTCGTCGTCGACGGCGTGACGGAGGTCGCCGCATACGACAAGGCCGCGGTGGCGGATCCGCCGAAGCTCTTCCGCGGTCTCTCGGCCGAGTATCTCAAGGGCATCGTCCGTCGCGGTGACCGGCTGGTCATCTTCCTCGACGTCGACCAGCTCCTGTCGTCCACCGAGCGCATCGCGTTGCAGCAGGTGGGTGCTGGAACCGACGCATGACTGAGCTGGCGGATGCATATCGCGCGCGGCTGGCGTCGCTCGCGTCCCGCATTGGCGCGCCCACAGCCAGCTCGGATCGCGACGCGATTCGGGCCGAGCTGATCGACATCGGTCGCGGCGTCGAAGCGGATCTCGCGGTGCTGGCCACGATCAAGGACGAGGCGAAAGCGCTCGTCGATCGGTGGAAGGAGCTCCAGACGACGGCCGCCCCCGCGTTCACGGCGGAACGACCCGTCGTCGCCGATCACATCGGCGCCTCCACGTTCATCGAGAAGGGATGGAGTCACATCTCGCTTGGCGACTACGCCGGCGCGGAGGTCGCGCTGAACAAGGCGCTGGCGCTGGCGCCCGACAATCCGCAAGCCGTGTCGCTGCTCGGCTGGGCGCAGATGCTCCAGGAGAAGTACGACGACGGATTGATGCAGTTCCAGCGAGTGCTGATGCGCGAGCCCGGGAACGCGCTGGCGCGCATCAACGTCGGGTACATCTGCCTCAAGAAGGGTATCTTCGGGGAGGCGATCGAGCATCTGTCGCGCGCCATTCGCCTCGACTCCGACCGCAAGGCCACGCTTTACGCGCACTTCTACCTCGGCCTGGTGTATCTCGAGCGCGACATGTTCGAGGATGCGCAGACCTTCTTCCAGAAGACGCTCGCGCTGGGCCCCAACCTGATCGAGGCGTACTACGAGCTGGGCAGGGCCTACTGGTTCAATGGACAGAAGGACGAGGCGCTCCAGACGTGGCGCGACGGCTACGCGGCGAACAAGTTCAACCCGTGGGGGAAGAAGTGCGCCGACGTGCTGGTGACCGTGGAGCAGGGCGGGGAACCGTAAGGGCGACGCGCGCGCGGTGGTGGGTGGCTGGCGCGACCGCGGCGCTGATCATGACAGCCGCCAGGCCGCTCGTGGCGCAGGATGACGCGCCGCTTCGACTCGACGTCGGTCGCCTGACTGCCGTCTATTTCCCGAAGGATGCGCTGCTGGCGAGGTCGCTGCTCACGACGGCCGCGCGCACGGACAGTTTCCCCTGGCTGCCGCGACCCACCCAGCGGGTGCTCATCGCGCTCGCCCCCGATGCAGCTCGATTTCGCCTGTGGGCCGGCAGCGCCGCGCCGGAGTGGGGCGCCGCGATCGCGTTTCCGGAATCGCGGCGGATCATCATGCAGGGCCGCGCCGCGGGCTCCGATGCCGGCGACCCACAGGAAGTCTTGCGACACGAGCTGGCGCATCTGGCGCTGCACGAACGGCTCGGCGACCGTCCGCCCCGGTGGTTCGACGAAGGCTACGCCAGCGTCGCCGCCCGGGAATGGCGGCGCGAGGACGTGCTTGCCGCGAACGTTGCGCTTGCTCTGCGCGGCGCGCCGTCGCTCGAGCAGCTGGATCAGGCCTTCGCCGGCGGGGCGGTGGCCGCCCAGTCGGCCTACGCGCTGAGCTATCGCGCCGTCACCGAGCTCGCGTCACTGGATCCTGATCGGGGACTCACGCTGCTGTTCGAGTATTGGACGCGTAGTCCGTCGCTGGACGTGGCCATTCGGCGCGCGTTCGGCCTGACGATGTCCGGGTTCGAGCGCGAGTTCCAGTCCAGGACGAGGCGGCGATACGGCGGACTGGCGCTGTTCGCCGACCTGTCGCTGCTCCTGCTGGCACTCTCCGTCCTGCTTCTGCCTCTCATCGTCGCGCGGCGCATGCGAGACCGACGCCGGCTGCGCGTCCTGCTGGCGGCCGATGCAGCCGCGGAACGCGTCGAGCAGCAGCACGCACTCGCTTTGTTGTGGGGAGAGGGTGTCGGGAGGCGGTCGACGCCCGCGCACGACCCCTCGGCTGGGTCCGTGATCGCGTCCCGCGACGAGTCCGCGGCGCGATCCGCACGACCGCGCGCCGACGGCGTAAACGATGACGAGACCATCGCTTGACACACTCCCGAGCCCGGCGTACACTATCCGCAATGCCGCTAATCGATACCGTGACGCCGTCGCGGCCCCTGCTCTGGTGGAGCATCGCGCTCGTGACGATTCTGCTCGGCTACGCGGATCTCGCGCGTGGCGGGATGACGATTGCACCGATCTTGCTCGTAGCGGGGTACTGTGTGCTGGTTCCCCTGGCGATCCTGCGCTCCTGACGTAGCGGTTGATCGGGCGGCCACTTCACAAGGATGCATACCTGGCGAGCGCAGCCGACGACGGCTTCGCTCGTGCGAGCGTTCGCCGGGCGAATAGCTCAGTTGGTTAGAGCGCCTGCCTTACACGCAGGATGTCGGGGGTTCGAGTCCCTCTTCGCCCATGCAGGTTCGCGTGGCGTCCGCAGTTCGGCGGACCTCACGTTCGAGGTCGGGGTACGATGGTTCAACGCTTTGGAGGTTACGACTGTGAAGGCTCCGCATCGCTCCCTGGTTACGGCGGCTGGACTCGCCGCGTTGTTCGCCGTGGCGGCCGTCCCCGCCGTCGCCAGCGCTCAGCGGCAGCAGGCGCCCGGCCCCGATACGAAGAAGGTGCTGGTCACGACATTCCGCGGTGACGTCGAGGGTGGCGTCCGCGTGGCGGACGAGGTGCGCAACCGCGTCTCGAGCGACTTCAGTATCCGCACGCTGATGCCGACCAGCAAGAAGGACATCAACAACACGCTCGAGCAGTCCGGCTACCGGCCGGATTCCGCGCTGAGCCCGAATGACATCAAGGAGCTCGCCAAGCTCGTGCGAGCCGACGAAGTGATCGACGGCACCGTCATGAAGACGGCATCCGGCTATCGCGTCAACGCCCGCTTGTTCGTGTCCCGCGATGCCGCGCTGTCGCAGCCGCTCCTCTCCACCGAATCCAGCAACCTGGGCGACGTGGCGAAGCAGATCGTCAAGGAATACGACGCCGCACGAAAGCAGCTCGTGGCCAACCAGGAGTGCGAGAACGCCATCCGCGATCGCAAGCCTGACCTCGCGGTTGCCGCGGCACGGAAGGCCATCACGGCGTATCCCAAGGCCACCATCTCGCGTCTGTGTCTGGCGAGCGCCTATCAGTCGTGGAAGACGACGGCGGATTCCACGAAGCCGTGGGCCGACTCGGTGATCTCGGTCACCCGGCAGGTCATCGCGCTCGATCCGCGCAGCAAGATCGCCTTCACGCTCGCCTACGACGCGTACAAGGCGAAGAACGACACGGCGAACTCGCTAAAGGCGCTCGTCGGGATGATGAACTCCGATCCGACGAACACGACCCTGCGGGAATCGGTCATCGTCGAGCTGGTGCAGTCGGGGCAGGCAGGCATTGCGGTGCCCACGGCGAAGCAGCTGGTGACGGACAATCCCGGTGATCCACAGTACGCCCGCACGTATTGGCTCGTGCTGCGCGCCGCGCGCAACTTCAAGGAGTCGGTGCCGGCTGGTGTGGCGTATGTCTCGCTCGATTCCGCCGCGTCGGACTCCAATTATTTCTTCCGCCAGATCAACGACCTCGCCAGCGACAGTGCGTACGCGCGCGCCGCGGAATTCGCGTCGACCGGCGCTGCGAAGTTTCCGCGCAGCGCGACGTTGCTGGTCCTCAAGGCGCAGAATGAGCGCAAGGCGGGACAGCTTCCCGCCGCGAAGGCCTCGCTCGAGCGGGCGCTGCAGGTGGATCCCAAGGTGAATGGCGCGAACCTGCTGCTGGCGCAGATCGCGTCTGACCTGAACGATCCGGCTGCTGCCATCACCGCGGTGAAGGCCGACGTCGCGAACGACCCGACCAACAAGGAGCGCGATGCCGGCTTCCTGCTCGGGCTGGGCCAGACCGCGTACAAGGCCGGTGTCGCATCCAAGAAGCCGGAAGACTTCCAGACTGCGGTCAGCCTGCTCAAGACGTCGGACGAGATCAATCCGTCGCCGGCGGCCGCGTTCCTCACGGCCGTGTCGGGCTTCTCGCTCGTGCAGTTCTACGGGACGCAGCTCCAGACGTCCAAGACCTGTGCCGACTCCAAGGCCGGCCAGGACGCGCTCATGCTCGTGAATACCTACATGCCGCGCGGCGGGTCGATCAATGCGGACGCGGCGAAGCAGATTCTCGGTGCCATCCCGCAGTATCAGGCGTTCTTCGACGGATCGGCGAAGAAATACTGCAGGTAACGGATCGGACTGATCGTGAACGGTGAACCGTGAACGGTGAACCGTGAGAAGTTCGAAGGGCACACCGGACTCGATCCGGTGTGCCCTTCACGGTTCACGGTTCACGGTTCACGGTTAACGGGTGACCGGTGCCGGTTCACGGGTCACCGGT
>JAJAYP010000271.1 GCA_026786185.1 Gemmatimonadaceae bacterium | reverse complement strand
GGGCGGGGGGGGGGGGGGGGGGCGCCCCCGCCCCCCGGGGGCGCCCGGGGGGGGGGGGGGGGGCCCCGGGGGGCCCGGGCGCCCCACGACGAGGATCGCGGAGGAACCCTGCGGCCCTCGATGCACTGCGGGGGCCTCGATCTCGATCCTCGCCTCACCGCGTCATGAGACTGCGCTCATGAAGCGCACGTCCACACAAAAAGCCGGAAGACCTGACCCCTGACTACTCCGCCACCGATGCCGAGGCCGGCTTGACCTCCGGCCGCCTCACCCCCGCAGCCGCCGCATCCTCTTCGCGCCGCGACGGAAGCGAGAACGCAAACATGCTCCCACCCTCCTCCGGAAATTCCGCCCAGCTGCGCCCGCCCAGCGACGCTACGGTCTCCAGCACGATGTTGAGTCCGAGCCCCGTGCCCTCCGCGGTGACGGTCGCGTCGTGCGCTCGGAAGAATTGCTCGAACAGGTGCTCGCGTGCCTCCACGGGCACACCCAGCCCGTTATCGCGCACGCGAACGATCAACTCTCCCTCGCGCGCCGCAGTGGGCACGATCAGCTCGCCCGATACCACCACGGTGCGCGTCGGCTTCTTCGGGTCCGCATACTTGATCGCGTTCGACACGTAATTCGCCAGGCACAACTCCACCGCCGCCGCATCCACTTCGACGGCCGGAATCTCGTCGTCGATCGTCACCTCCACGCGCGCCAGCTTCGCGGCATCACGCAGCTGGCGCACCACTTCGGCGGCGGCCTGCGGCAACAGGACGTTGCGCTGCCGGCGCGCCTCACCTTCGAGGCGCGAAAGTGCCGTGAGGTTCTCGAGCACGCGCTGCAGCCCCTCGCCATTCTGGGCGATGATACGCAGGAAACGTTCGCGCTGATCGGGCTCGAGCCACGGCTCCGCGAGCAGCGTGGACGCGCCACGGATGGCTCCGACCCGATTCTTCAATTCGTGTGACACCATCCGGTTGAACCGGCGCAGTCGCTCCTCGCGCTGCCGCACCTGCTCGGCCGACATCCGGAGGAAGTGCGTCATCGTCGCCTGCCGGATCTCGTCGGTCGCCTCCGCGACGCGGCGCCACACGTGCGCGACGTCGGCGGAGGAATATTCGGTCGGATTCACGCGGGCGAGCGCGTCACCAAGGTAAGTGAAGAGAATCCCCGACAGGATCTCGTGTTCCTTGAGGATCTGGTAGGCGTCGAATCCCTGCGCGTGACGCAGTGCGCCGAGCTCCATCGCCTTCGCTTCCACCGGTCCATGCCCCTCGAGATCGAGCCCGTCCGCTTCCACGTAGTGCGCGATACCGTCTACCAGCAGCGGCACGTGATTCAGCAACTCATCGGTGGGAAAGACATGGTTCTGGTCGATCGTCACTCGCGCCACGATGCGATCGAGCCATCGGCTCACCACGTCGGTGCGTGCAGCACGCAGCTCGGATGCGAGGAGAGTGGCGAGACGCGAGGGCGCTTCGCGCATGGTTGTCGTCGGACGGCTGGCGTGCATCGGTGTCCTTTGTGGCACGGGTTTGAGCATCCGCCTGCAGGGTATAGGATAGAGCATGACAGCGTCCGGGCCTACTGTCCCGTATCACAGGATACGCGGCCCGATGGTCGCACCTCCTCGTACCGATCACACCTGACGATGCGCCGACTTCTTGCAGCCGCCACGCTTACCCTCACCCTCGCGACTCCGTTCCGCTCGGCTGCCGCACAGCGCTTTCCAACCGAGGATCCGGTGCTCAGGCGCATCTGGTCGATCGGCATGGACAGCTCGCACACCATGGAGCTGTCCGCTGCGCTCCTCGACTCCATCGGCCCCCGACTCGCCGGCTCGCCCGGCCAGCGTCGCGCGCAGGATTGGCTCGTGCAAACCTACGCGAGCTGGGGGATCGACGCGAAGCACGAGCGCTACGGCACCTGGCGCGGATGGCGTCGCGGACACTCGCACGTCGACCTCGTGAGCCCTCGCGTGCGCTCGCTCGAGGCGACGATGGTGGGCTACAGCCCGGGCACCGGCGGTCGGGACGTCACGGCGGGCACGATCGTCCTGCCCCGCTTCGCCGACAGCAATGCATTCGTGCGCTGGTTGCCGGAGGCGAGCGGAAAGCTGGTGCTCGTGAGTGCGCCGCAGCCCACCTGTCGTCCCACGACCGACTGGACCGAGTTCGCGACTCCCGCGTCCCGCGCGCGCATGGACAGTCTGCGGACCGACGTGACGCGCGAGTGGAGCGGTCCTGACGTACGCGGTACCGGCTACAGCGTCGCGCTCGCCGGTGGCGGGCTCGCCCGCCGGCTCGACGAGGCCGGCGTCGCCGGCGTGATCACGTCACGTCCCACCAATGCCGTCGGCACCCGCTCGGTGTTCGAGACGTACAACACCCGGTCTCCCACCCTCAGTGTCTCGTGCGAGGATTACGGACTCGTGTTCCGCCTCACGGAGCGCGGAAGCAATCCGCGCATTCGCATGAACCTCGACGCCGAGTCGCTGGGCGAGCAGCCGATGTCGAATACCATCGCCACCGTGCGCGGCCGCGAGAAGCCCGACGAGTTCGTCATGCTCTCCGCGCACTTCGATTCGTGGGATGGAGCCTCCGGCGCCACCGATAACGGGACCGGCTCCGTGACGATGCTCGAGGCCATGCGGATTCTTCGGCAGGTCTATCCGAATCCGAAGCGCACGATCGTCGTCGGGCACTGGACCGGCGAGGAGAATGGCCTCGTCGGCTCCAAGGCCTTCCGTGAGGATCATCCCGAGGTCGTGAAGGGATTGCATGCGCTATTCAATCAGGACAACGGCACGGGACGCATCGTGCGCATGGATGCCTCCGGGCTGGTGGACGGCGACGTGCACCTGCGGTCGTATCTCGCCAGGCTACCCATGGAATTCCAGTCGCAGATCCAGTACGGCGGCACCGGCACACCATCGGGCGGCGGGAGTGACAATGCGTCGTTCGCATGCGCCGGATTGCCCGGCTTTTCGCTCGGTTCCCTGGGCTGGAACTACGGCAACGAAACCTGGCATACCGAACGCGATACCTATGACAAGATCGTGTTCGACGACCTGAAAGCGAACGCCGTGCTCACCGCGATGCTCGTTTATCTCGCCAGCGAGGATCCCACCATGATCGGCCGCGAACGGGTGGACATCGTGAAGGCCGTCGAGGAACAGCGGGCGCGATTCGCGGCGCAGAATCCCAACGCCGCCACGACACAAGGTCCGGCGGCATTACAGGCCCCTGCAACGTGGCCCGAGTGCGGACTGGCGCCCCGCAAGACGGCGCCGCGGTTGCGGTGAGTCCCGCTCACAGGACGGTTCGTCACGCAACAGCGGTGACCACGTCGCGATGCATGCGACGCGCGCGCTCAGCCCTGCCTGAGCGCCCGCGTCAGTGCACGGTCCAGCGCATTCGCGAATGCCTGCTTGTCGCGCGGTCCGTAGGGTGCGCTGCCACCGGTCTCCACGCCGGCGCCCCGCAGCCCATCCATGAAATTGCGCACCGACAACCGCTCGCCGATGCTCTCCGGCGTGAACACCTCGCCCCGCGGGTCGATCACCACCACTCCCTTGGGTACGAGCAGCGCGGCGAGCGGAATGTCCGCTGTCACCGCAACGTCTCCCGCCACGGCATGCTCCGCGATGTACGCGTCCGCGACGTCCGGACCACCGTCCACCCGAATGGCGGACAGCAACGGACTGCCGAGCGGCAGTTGGAGGCGCTGATTCGCGACGAGTACCGTCTCCAGTCCGAGTCGTTCGGACGCCCGGTAGCATACGTCCTTCACGTCGCGGGGCGCAGCATCCGCGTCCAGCCAGAGCTTCATGCCCTGACTCCCGCGCACGACACGGGCCATCGAACGCGTGTGGACCGCAGCACATCGCTCGGAGTCCGCGTCGGCCTTCGCAAGTGGACGAGCGAGATGGAGGGACCCTTCAAGCTGTTCGGCGGTGCCGGCATCTTGTCAGCCGATGACAATACGGATCAAACCTCATGGCTTGGCGACGGGTATGGCTATGGCGAGCTCGGGACGGCATTCTTCGTGTGGCCACAGCTGAGCCTCACCGCCGCAGGAGAACTCTCCTTCGCCTACGGAAAGAACTCGTCCGGCTCCTCGGTCGACACCGGCGTCGACAGGGGACGGCTCTACGTCCGCGCACTGCGCGATCGTGGTGGAGCCGCCATCTACCTGTTCTGACACAGGAGCACCGCCGATGTCGATCACTCGATATTCCCGCCTCGCCATCCTCCTCGCGACCGCGACGCTCGCCAGCGCCTGTTCCGACTCGTCCACAGGCCCCAGCGAGGTCCAGCCAACGACACTGAGCCAGGCGCTCGCGGACCTGCAGCTCACTGCGCTCGCGCCGGTCAGTGCGCAGCTGTCCACCTCGCCCGTCCCTGGTTTCGGCGCGCCCGATCCCGCGTCGTGCAGCTACGACACGACGGCGAAGAGCTTCATCTGCCCCAACGTCTCCGTCACCGGTATCACCGTGACGCGCAGCTTCACCGTGCTCGACGCGAACGGCACCCCCCAGTCGCAGTTCGATCAGCGCACCACCGCGGCGGTGCGAATGAAGACGACGTTCGCCGGCACCGTCACGACCGGCAATACGAGCGTGGCGGTCGATCAGCAGCAGGAGATCACGCTGAGCGGCCTCCTCACCGGCGTGCATACGCTCAACGGCAGCTCGCTCGGTCATGTCGTGGGCAGCGTCAGCGGCGGGAGGTCCACCGTGCCGGTCAGCACCACGATCGGCACCACGATCACCAACCTGGTGCTGCCCGCTGCAGGCTCAGGCGTCAACCGCTGGCCCAGGTCGGGCACCGTCGTCGTCACCATCGCCAATGCGTTCGGCGTCGGCGGTCTTCCCGCGATGACGAGCACCGCGTCCATCTCGTTCAACGGCACCAGCAAGGCAGCCGTCGTGGTCACCACGGCCGGCTTCACGTCACGCTGCACGCTGGACCTCTCCGGCCAGTCGGCCATGACGTGCGCCCCCTGATCGACGGCTGACGCGCGCTCGACTTCACTCTTTCCTGACTCCATCCGATGTGGTTGTTCGTGAAGATCCTCGCTGCTGCCGCCCTCTATGGTGCTGCCATCGAGCCGCGCATCGTCGTGCGCGAAGACCATGCGGCGCCCATTCCGCACCTGCCGGCGGCGTGGGAAGGAAAGCAGGTCGCCGTGTTCGCCGATATCCAGATCGGCATGTGGTGGGCGAACACCGACGCGGTGCGCAAGGTCGTGGCAAAGACCGTGAAGTTGAACCCGGCATTCGTGCTGATCGCCGGCGATTTCGTGTACAAGGCTGAGCATGAGGTGAATCCGCTCATGCAAGAGGTGCTCGGTCTGCTGCAGCCGCTCATCGATTCGCGGATCCCCACGTATGCCGTGCTCGGGAATCACGACTACGGGCTGATGAACGAGGGCTCGCGAAAGGAAACCGAGGTCGCGCGGCGCGTGCGCTTCGCCCTCGACAGCGCCGGCATCCGAATGGTGGACAATCGCGCCGTCCCCGTTTTTGCGCCGGGTGCCGATTCGGCGACCTCCCGTCCGCTCTACATTGTCGGCGTCGGCGACAACTGGGCGAAGAACGACTTCGCGGCCGCCACGCTTGCCAAGCTTCCCGCTGACGCGCCACGCATCGTGTTGATGCACGATCCTGATTCGTACGCCGAGATCCCCGCCAACCAGGCGCCTCTGGCAGTCGCCGGCCATACGCATGGCATGCAGATCGGCATTCCCTTCGTCTCGGACTGGCTGTGGCGTACCCAGTTCAGCGACGAAGGCGCTGGCGTCGCCGGCTGGATCGACGATTACGGGCAGCCGGGCAATCGGCTTTACGTCAATCGAGGCATCGGTTTCAGCATCATTCCCGGCCGAATCAACGCATTTCCCGAGCTCACCGTGTTCACCCTGACGCGAGCGCCCTGAGGGGCACGGCGCCGCGTGGCGCAACCCTGCGTCACTCCCGGGGTACTTACTGACGGGAGGTAGTCAATGCGCATGCACATCGCCCGTTCGGTCCGTCACGCCGGATTCGCCGCTCTCCTCGTCGCCTCGGCGGCATTCGGTACGGCGCGACCCGTCCACTCCGCCGCGACCACGATGTCGGTGCCGACGCTCGCGGCCGCCGACGTCACGGCCGAAGACGTTGCCGCGTCCAACGCGAAAGTCGTCATGGCGTACAACGCACTGGTCGCGATGTGGGCAGCCGACTTCGAGCAACTCGGCGTTCGCTTCTCACCGCCCGGCCTCGTGCGCTATCGGGGTGCGGTCCGCACGTCCTGCGGCGTGATGAGCGGGAACAACGCAGCGTACTGCACGGCGCGGAACACGATCTTTTTCGACGAGGTCTTTCTCGCGCGTCAGGCGAGAGCCGCCGCTCGTGACCTCGGTACCGATGGCGACATGGCCGCCGTCGGCATCATCGCCCACGAGATGGGACATGCGGTCGCCACGCAACTCGGCGCCGATTCGCCCGTCCCCTACTACAATGAAGCCACTGCCGACTGCCTCGCTGGCGTGTTCACGCAGCGCGCGGCCCGCAACGGCACGCTCGAGTCGGGTGACCTCGATGAAGCATTCCACGGGCTCGCCGCCGCAGGTGATCCCACACCGCAGCTCACTGGCAATCGCCGCGTCGACGCGCGCATCACCTACCGCGCCCAGCTCATGGGACATGGCACCCGCGATCAGCGGCTGAGCAACTTCCAGGCGGGGTACGAGCAAGGCGCGGGCGCGTGCCTGTCCGAGCTCGAGGAGCGCTGACGCCGGACAGGGCGGGACGGGCGAGAAATGGTTACCTTGCCTGACCAACCACGGGAGAACCACGCATGACCATGCGCAGGCAGCGCCGGGAAGACCCGGCGTACATCACCGCGATGCGCGAGGCGAAGGAGTTGTTCGACGCCGAGATGGCGAAGAACAGCATGAAGGGTCGCGGTCGTCCCAAGACCGTCGTCGTGGCGGCGCCCGCCGCCGCCGCTGAAATCGAGATCGACCACGAGACGCCGGACGACATCGTGGATCTCGCCGTCGACGACGCCGATGCCGAAGAAGATGTGGACGCCACGGACGACGCGCCTGCCAAGGCGCCGAAGCCATCGGCCACATCCGCGAGACCGGCGACGAAAGCCGCGGTGAAGCCAGCCGTCAAAGCGGTCGCCAGGCCGGCCGCGAAGGCCGCGCTGAAGTCCGCGAAGCCGGCGAAGCGCACAGCCAGGTCTGCGGCGGCGCCAGCGAACCGGACTCCGTTGCGACCCAGCAGGCAGATCGCGACGAAAAAGAAGGCTGCACCAGCGAAGAAGGCCGCCTCGAAGCGACGCTAGTCCAACCGGACTAGCGGCTTCCCTTTCGTACCGGGATCTGGCGCGACGATGTCGCGCGGTGCACCGATTCGTGCGCGGGTCCCGCGATCATCGTCGTGTAGCGCCCCGTCACGTCCGTGGACCGGACGGCGCCGGTGAGCGTCTGTTCGCCCGGCCGCGCGCCGGGCGTCCACGTGAGCGCGGTGCGCCCGCGTGCATCACTCACGGCTCGCGTCGGTGTCACCGATCCCGATTTCGTCGCGAACAGCATCCGCGCGTCGGGCACCACGTTCCCATACACGTCGGTGACGACCGCATAGAGGTATCGGCTCTTCGCCTTCGATTTCCGGGGCGACACGGGTTCGGGCGCATCGTCGAACGAGAGGTTCGCCGGCGCCGCCGGCGTCGCACGCGCACCCACCTTCGCCGGCTTCGTCACTCCATCCACGCGCAGTGCGAGCGCGTGCGTTCCTGCCGACCGGCCCATCGTCCACCGCACCTTCACGAGCCCCTGCTCGTTCGTGGTGAGCGCACTGTCGGCCACCATGCCGTTGGAGGGCGCCAGTTTCACCACCATCCCGGCGACGCCGCTGCCATTGGCATCCTCCACACGCACGACGATTGGCTTCAGGAGCGCCGCACCGGCCGCACCGCGCTGCGCGTCGCCACTCACGATCACGAGCGCCGTCGGCGCGCCCGCGAGCGCCGTCGCACGTATGACGACGGGCGCGATGCCGCGAGCGCCTGACGCCGCACCGACGTGCGCGCGCAGCGACTGTGCGCCCGTCCGCTTGGCCAGCGTCCACTGCGCGCGCATCACGCCCATCGAATCCGTGCGCGCCGCGAGCGCGTCCACCGACCCGCCATCGTCCACCGTCCAGCGTACCGGAATGTCGGCGAGCGCCCGGCCGGTGGAGTCGGTGACGCGGATCGCCACGGAGTCGGAGAGCACCTCGCCCGCGCGGCCGCGCAACTGCTCCACGAGCGCCGTCACGCGCGTGTTCGCTGCGACCGGATCGGATTCCGCCACGATGGCGAGCGTGCTGTCCAGTTGCTCTACACTCGCCAACAGTGTCTGTCGCCCTGGGTAGTCGCCGAGCGTCCACGTCGTGCGCGCACGCCCGTCGGCATCGGTCACCGCGGTGCGCGGCTCCACGGTCCCTTGTCCGTCGGCCAGCTTGAACGTCACGCGCTGACCCGACGCCGGCGTTCCACGCCGGCTCGTCGCACGAACCACGACCGGTTGCGCCAGCGGAGTACCGGCAAGCGCCCGCTGTGCAGTGCCCGCCACGGCCGTCAGGGCCGATGCCGTCGTGATCACCGTGATGCCCCAGCGACCCGTCGCGCCGTCGATGCTCGCCATGATGGAGGTCCGGCCTGCCGCGTTGGCCGTGAGCACGCCGCTCGCTGAGAGCGTCGCCACGCTGCTGTCGTCGCTCGCCCACACGACGTCGCGTCCACTCACCAGATGCCCTCGTGAATCGTACGCGCGCGCGGTGAGCGCGATCTCGCCTCCCTCCGCGACCACGACGACGCTGTCGGCGCCCCCGCCCGATACCGTCACACTCGCCACGCGCGGCCGCACCAGCACCTTCGCGTTGGCCACGAGTGCGCCGACGACGACGCTCACCGTCGTCGTGCCGGGACCGCGCGCGATCACCGATCCGTCCGCCCGCACCACGGCCACGTTGGAATCGCCGGTCGTCCAGGTCGGGCGCGCCCCGACCAGGATGCTGCCGTTCTTGTCGGCGATCGTCGCCGCATAGTGCGTCGTGTCCCCGATCGCGAACGCCGTGTCGATGAACGGGCGTACGCCGACCCACGCCGCACCGATGTTGCCGATGGAGTTGTGCGACTCCGCCTTTCCGATCACGCCATACGAGTAGAGAGCCGAGACGACCGTCACCAGCGCGGCACCAGTGGAGGCGCCGAGCGCGACGATCTTCCCGACCTTCTGTACGACGGACGCCTTCTGTATCACGGAAGCGATCTGGCCCATTGCCTATTGGACGTGGCTCGGACGAGGTCGGTAACAGGATGATCCGGCCGTTCACTTCATGAATCCCGTTTCGACCGACTTAACCAGCCCATTGCATGCTCGGCTCCGGGACTGGACCGAGCGTGCAGGGGCATTCCGGTCGCCCATCCCCGCCCTGCTGTCCGGTCACTGCGTGACGTTCTTCTGGCGACGATCGTTGATCGGGTAATGATCCTCGCATCCGTGCCTCGCTCGACGATGAGCCGCGCTCGCATGATTGCTGTCGCCCTCCTCGGCGCATGCCTCCTCGTTGCGTGCGCCGACACCCGGCGCCAACGGCCGCTCGACGAGCGCGTCGCGGCACGGGGCGCGGCACGGGCGGCGGCCAAGTCGGCCGCAGACCCCGCCGCGGCTCAGGCGGCAGACCCAGCGGCGCCGCTGGCACCCGCGGCGCGCGTCTGCCCGAGGTCCGCCGTCTGGATCGCGACGCACGAGCCGACGTTCGTAAGGTCGATAACCCGCAGCATCCCGGTCACCCCGTGGGGCAGCACGGCCAGGGTCTCG
>JAJAYP010000270.1 GCA_026786185.1 Gemmatimonadaceae bacterium | reverse complement strand
GGGCTGGTCCTTCCGGTCCTGGCGCGAGTACCCGTAGTACGGCATCACCACCGTGATGCGCGCCGAGCTCGCGCGCCGCGACGCGTCGATCAGGAGCAGCAGCTCCATGATGTTCTCGGCGGGCGCATTCGTCGGCTGCACGATGAAGACGTCGTTGCCGCGCACATTTTCATCGATCCGCACGAAGATCTCGCCGTCGGCGAATCGCGTGAGGGTCAGCTTGCAGAGCTCGATCCCCAGTTGGCGGGCGATCTCCTCGGCGAGCGGCCGGTTGCCCGTGCCCGCCAACAGCTTGAATCCGTGCGCCGGTACGGCCATCCCGTCCATGCAGTGCCTTGTAGAATGAAGTGGATCTGAGACGTCGTCGAGCCACTGCGCGCGGTGTCGATTGCCCCTCTTGGATTCGAACCAAGATTCGTGGCTCCAAAGGCCACTGTCCTGCCATTGGACGAAGGGGCAGCTGGCCGATCCTGGCCCCGCAAGCTAGTCGAGCGGGACTGGAGGCTCAACTCGCGTCGCGGTGTGCGTGAGAAGTGCGGGCCCGGCCCCGACGCCCTCGCTCTGCTCCGTCACGGGGGCAGAGGTCGGCATGATCCCGAACACGGCGGAGCCCGAGCCGGACATCATCGCGATGAAGGCGCCAATGTGACGCAGCTGTTCGATCAGGTCGGTGATCGCCGGATGCCGGGTGGCGACCACCGCCTCGAAGTCGTTCGCCGCGAGGGCGAGGATGCCCTTCCACGTCGCGAGGGATGCGGGAGTAAGTGCGCCTACCGCATCCCCAACCGGAATCGCGGACGCGCGTGGCGCCGCGAGCCAGCTGTACGCCTCGGCGGTGTTCACGCCGAACGGGGGCACCACCAGGACGACCTGGCGCTTCGGTGGAGGCTTGAGCGCCAGCAGCCGCTCGCCGCGTCCCCAGGCCAGTGCATATGCATGATCGCTGGAGAGAAAGGGCACGTCCGCCCCAAGCGTATACGCGATGCGCAGCAGCGCCGCCACGCCCAACGGCTTCTCGGCCATCGCGTCCATCGCGCGCAGCACCGCGCCAGCGTCCGCACTGCCGCCGCCGAGCCCACCGCCGATGGGGATGCGCTTCTCCAGCTCGATGGCGAAGCCATCGGTGCTCCCCGCCGCGTCGCAATACGCCATCGCCGCGCGCCATGCGAGGTTGCGGTCGGTGGGGCCGATCGCCGCCGAATCCGCGACGCCCGACACGTCCAGCGAGCGAGTCGAGTCGGTTCGGCGCACGCGCACGGTGTCCGAGAGATCGAGGCGCAGGAGCAGGGTCTCGAGCTGGTGGAATCCGCTCGCTTCGCGGGCAAGGATGCGCAGCCTGAGGTTGACCTTGGCCTGTGCCTGTACCTCTACCGTTCGTGCGTCGCGAAGCGACCGGGCGACGGCGTTCGTCATGGCGCCCGCACGGCGCTTGCTGCCGCTTCCGACGTCGCGACACGCTCGGCGCCGCCAAGATCGCGCATGGACAGGCCGGCGCGCACGAAATACCACGCGCCGATGACGGTGATCGGTACGTACGACAGGAAATGGAATCCGATGGCCCACGTCACGGCCGCATCGGCCGGCACGCCGTAGATGCCGAGCCCGTACTTGCCGAAGGTCTCGAAGACGCCGAAGAAGCCGGGCGCCTGCGGGATGGCCACCCCGATGGCGATCAGCCCCTGCAGGAACAGCGCGGCGCTCAAGGGAGCGGGCACGCCCACCGCCTTGAATGCGATCCAGAAGGCGAGGGCATTCACGAGCCAGTGCACCACGGTCCATGCGAACACCGCCACGAAGCGCCGCGGCGACGTGAGGACGCCGAGTCCGTTGGAGATGGACACGAGCGCATCGCGACCGCGTGCCTCGAATCGCGGTGCCAGCCGACGCGCGACGAGCTCGTACAGGCCGAGCACTCTCGCTGGAAACAGCACCATCACGTACAGCAGCCCCACCGCGACGAGCGTGGCCAGCAGGAAGAAGGTGGCGTAGCTCGCGACCGGCCGGTCCATGAAGGTGGCGCCGCGAGGAAAGGCGGGATCGCGCATCGCGCCGAACATGAGCAGGAGCACGACGAACGCGTCGAACAGTCGGTCCACGGCGAGCGACGCGAAGGCGGCGGGAAACGGCACCTGCGGTGTGGAGCGCGACAGCGCAAAGGCGCGCGCGAATTCCCCCGCGCGCGCGGGCACCACATTGTTGATCATCATGCCGATCGCCGTCGCGCTCCACAGCCGCGAAAATGGCAGATCGGGCGCGATGGGATCGAGGATCGGACGCCAGCGCAGCGCCCGCAGGGGGAAGATGCACGTGGCGGTAACCGCCGAGAGCAGGAGCAGCCCGATGTTCGCTCGACGCACCTGCTCCACGACCTCGCGCAGCGCGATGCCGCGGAAGGCGAAGTACATGAACAGTGCGCTCAGCAGGATGCCGAGGGCCCCGCGCCATCCCACCTTCATCGCGCGCCGCCCGTCATCGCGGGGTGCGCATCGAGGGCGCGATCACTCCGTGAGCGCAAGATCGAGGAGGTCATACAACTCGCCCAGCGACGCCTCGTCGGCGATGCCACCGCCGCGCTGAATGGCGTCGCGAATTTCGCGGGCCCGCTCGATCGCCGCGCGCCCGCGGTAGAGCAGCACGTCGATCGGCACCGGCGCCGGTTCCTCGAGCAGCACCGGGCTGCTGAGCGGCGT
Source organism: Gemmatimonadaceae bacterium (assembly GCA_026786185.1). Lineage (GTDB taxonomy): Bacteria > Gemmatimonadota > Gemmatimonadetes > Gemmatimonadales > Gemmatimonadaceae > AG11. The sequence goes on along the minus strand of JAJAYP010000270.1, from coordinate 342 downwards.
TTTCGGGAGGGTACCCAGCGTGCGGATTCCCCGCTCCAGCAACTCGCCCAACGCCGCGCCGCCGGCGGCAGGCGTGGGACTGCGCGGAGAGGCGACCGATGCCAGGCCGGCCGGCGTCGGCCGTGCGACCGCGGGCCGTGGATAGTCGGCCGGCGCCGAAATGATCGGCCTGCCGGCGATCGGCGTCATCATGCCGCTGGGCGTGAGCGCGGGCGGCAGCCCGGCGAGTGGCGGGCTGGCGGGTGACGGGCTCGCGGGTGACGGGCTCGCGGCGGCGGGCGCAGACGCGCCGTCCGAGCCAGTGCTCGACTTCACGCGCACCGCTGACGGCGAAGACCCGCC